>NZ_JBNTKF010000005.1:0-174067 GCF_050408675.1 Microbacterium daqui
CGCCTGGTACAACACCGAACGTGTCTCACTCACGCTCGAGGGCATGAGCCCAATGGAATATCGCGCTCATGCCCTCGCAGCGTAATGCTTTAATTAAGTTGTCCAACTTCCGGGGAGCAGTTCAACGAGAGGGCCGCCCTTTGTCGTTAAGTTCGTCGACGCTTGATCAGCGGCGAAGGCGACGCCAGCTCAGTCGGCGACGCTTCTTCTCTGGCGGCGCAGCGGCAACCGGTTCGTCGTCATCGTCATCGTTATCTGACTCGTCGTCATCATCCGACTCGTCATCATCATCGTCATCGTCGTCTGACTCGTCGTCATCGTCCTCGTCCGACTCGTCGTCGTCCGACTCGTCGTCGTCAGAATCAGCGTCACCGAGAGCGTCGATGTCGATGCCGTTCAGGTCGTCGCCGCCCTCACTGCGCATGTCATCGGGATCGAAGTCGAGTTCGTCGTCGTCTTCAAGATCGTCATCGGTGTCATCGTCGTCGGCGTCGTCATCCGCGTCTTCGCCAGCAAGCTCAGCAGCGGCCGCTTGAGCCGCCTGGTATTCAGCCAGTCGCACGGCCCACGGCACCCAGTCGGGAGCAACAAGCGCCTTTTCGCCGGGCAGTAGTTCGGCTTCAAGAACGGTGGGTTCTTCACCGGCAACGCGTGCCAGCGAGACCGTCCAGAACCAGCCCGGGTATCCGAGCAGCGTCGTCTCAAACATCAGCGACACCACGCCGTCGGGCTCGACAATGTGGCCGGCTGGCTTGCCAATCGTGGCTGCCGGAGTGATCTCCAGCAGCGCAGCGTAGGCAAGGTCGTGAGCGGCCAGCAGCGCCTCATCGGGTTCGGTGACAACCGCGGGTGCGGCGTCATCAGCCACGTCACCCGCGGGCACCTCCGTTGCCAACGTAACCGCAGGTTCCGCTTCGGCGCTCTTCGCGTCGTCAACCACCGGGGTTGCCTCGTCGGCTGCAACTACCGGCGTCGCCTCAGGCGTCTCCGGCGTTACGGCGTCATCTGATTCAAACGTCAAGCTCGTCCGCCACCTTGCGCAGTACCGTTGCGACCTTGCGCGTCTGGCTCGACGACGGGTACCGGCCGTGGCGCAAGTCGCCACCGAGGTTGTCGAGCAGCTTCACGAGGTCTTCAATAATGATTGCCATGTCATCGACCGGCTTGCGATTCTTCTTTGCGAGGCTGACCGGAGCCTCAAGAATGCGAACGGCGAGAGCCTGCAAGCCGCGCTTGCCTTCGGCGACGCCAAACTCGACACGCGTGCCGGGCTTGGGGGCAGGGGATCCTGCTGGCAACGCCGACGCGTGCAAGAACACGTCTTGGCCGTCTTCAGCCGCAATAAAGCCGAAACCCTTGTCTTCGTCGTAGAAACGGACCTTGCCCGCTGGCATAGCACCCTCACTGAACTCGTGCGCCTCTTCGGGCGCGCTATAGCCGGATCAAATGACCCACCCACCAGCCTACCCGGGTCAGGGCGAATACACTGGTGAGTGATGAGTAATGAAATTTCTGGCACCGAGGTTCCTGTCACGCGCCTAGACCGCATTCTGGCGGTGTCGTCGCTGACGCTCATCGTCGCGGCCGTCATCTGCTTTGTCGTGATGATTATCGGCTCGATGATCACGGTTGACTTCGGCACGCCTTTCTGGACGATCATCACGGGCGTTATGTACTACGGCCTGCCGTTGGGCGTTCTTCTCTTCTTCACGCTGCTCATTTCCAACACCGTGCGTCGGGCAAAGCTCGCGAAGGCGGCCCGCGGCAACCAGCAACGGTAGCTTCGTTCTATGACGACAGACGCACGGGGGCTTGCTGTTGCCCTGGCATCGCAGAGCGACGCGGCTCTCGATCAGCTCTTTAGCGAGCGCGACGTATCCGTGCGTGTTGTGTGGCGCGATTTTTTTGACGCCGCTGAGTCTTTTCTCGAACCCGCATCGATTGCCGCGGGGCTTCGTTTTGTCACGGCCGCGCAAGCTGAAGTGTTACGGCAGCTGGCTGCCGGTGCGATGCTGACGGCGGATGATTCGACTTTGAAGGCGGCTGGCTTCATTGCGGCAGACGGAACCATGTATGCGCCGGTGGCGAGCGTGGTTGCGGAGCTCGCAGTTGCCGGGTCAAATTCTGCCGATGCGGCTACGTTCCCGGCTCACGCCGAGCCCGCCGCTCGTGCTGCCGAGCGGGCATTCACCACGATCGGCAACATTGCTGACCTGCTGACGGTGCTGTTGACGAGCCCGCTCGCGCAGATCGGTACCGGTGCTGTCAGCGCCGCAGAGCGTCGCCGCCTGGCCGAGGCCAACGTCGTTGATGACCCTGATGACGTCGATACTCTGCTGCGTGTTGGGCAAATTTCCGGCTTGACCGCGACCGTCGACCGCAAGTGGATGGCAACGCCCGAGGGCGCCAGCTGGCTCGGAGCCTCCAACCGCGAGCGCTGGGATCGTATTGCCCACGCCATCGTCTCCTTCCTCCCTGCCGGTATGCGCGCGAGCGATGGTTCCGTGGTTCCGGCAGCCCACTGGCCCACTGCCTACCCGTGGGACCAAGAGTGGCCCGCTCGCGCGCAGCGCATTCGCACCGCGCTGTTCTTGCTCGGTCTTCTCACCGCCGACGGCTCTCCCACCCCGTGGGCCGAGCCTCTTCTTGCGGGTGGCGAGCCCGATCGCGCTGCGCTGTCGGAGCTGTTGCCGCACGAGGTCGACCAGATTTATCTGCAGCACGACCTCACCGCGATTAGCCCCGGTCCGCTTGAAGCCGGTCTCGATATTCGGCTGCGCTCGATGGCCGTGCGTGAGTCGCACGCCCAGGCATCGACGTATCGTTTCACCGCGTCATCGCTTATGGACGCTGTTACGGGCGGTGAAACCGAAGAGACCATCACCGAGTTTCTGACGAAGATCTCGCTTACGGGTATCCCTCAGCCCCTCGCCTACCTCGTCGGTGAATCGGCGCGACGCCATGGTTCCATTCGAGTCGGCTTCACACCCGACCGCGACCAGACGCTCGTGACCGCCGAGTCGAACGCGCTCATCGACACGTTGGCCGTTGACCAGGCGCTACGCCCGCTGGGTCTCACTCGTTCGGCGCTCGGACTCACGTCTCGCGTTGGCCGCGACACCGTCGGCGTCGCCCTCGCTGACGCCCACTACCCGGTGACTCTGGTGGCAGCGGACGGGTCGCCGGAGCGGTTGCAGCGACACCGGCTGGCGGAACCATCGGTTGCGTCCGCGACGCCGGCCTACACCGACCTGCTGGAGCGGTTGCGCGCCTCAGCTGCGGACAATTCGGAGAGCGCGTGGCTGGAGCGCGAGCTCGAACTCGCCGTTCGCAACCGCAACACCGTGACGGTGACGGTGGAGATTCCCGGCGCTGAGCCGCGCACCTTCACGCTGGAGGCCTCGGGCTTCGGCGGCGGCCGCCTGCGCGGGCGCGATAAGGCCGCCGACGTCGAACGCACTCTCCCGGTCTCCCACATCACCAGCATCGAGACGATCGCGTAGCCCTGGTTCCGACCCCCTCATCCAGTCGTTGAGCTTGGACGCGAAGCGCCCGAGGCGAAACGCCTTGGCCCTTCGAGCTGCGCCACTGGGTGTCTTCACGCCGTGCTCGCCGCGGTTCGCTGCGCATGACGGCCAAAATGCCCGTTACGTCGAAACGGACGGCCGCCGTCGCGGCGTGTTGGGCGCGACACGCCGGTGCCGCGGACGGCGGTTCCTGCATAACGGGTCGCTGCCTGCGGCGGTGTTTCGTGGTTCCGCTTTCCTGGCCACCTCGCACCCGGGGCCGAATTGCGGTGCGTGTCGTGGTTCCGCGGCTCCGATTCGCGTCCGGACCCACGGAGCGCGTGCCGTGGGTCCGCTGCTCCGATTTGATTCCGAAACCACGGGGTGCGGTGCCGGAGGTCGGAAGATTTGCGATTTGGGTGCGATCGGCGGCAGAATCGTGCGCGGTCGCCGTGTTTCCCCGACCTCCGGCGAAAATCCGTTACAAAGGGTCGGGCGCCTCGCCACGCCGTACTCGCCGCGACCGGCGGCCAGGACTGCCGTTACGTCGGAATGGGCGGCGACCTGTACGGCGTGTTGGGCACAACACGCCGGTGCTACGCGCGGCGGTTCCTGCATAACGGCATCGCCCACTCGTCGACGGCAGGGGAAGTGGAACCACAGGGCGGTTCCGGCATAACGGGCATCGCCCGCTCGTCGACGGCAGGGAAAGTGGAACCACGTGTCGTTTTGGATGACAGAGTCACCCGTTCGACGGCAGCGGCGACCGGAACCACGGGGCGGGCGACAAACTCGGTGGCTTTCGGCGCGGGGTACAGAAAGCGCGACTAGACTTGCTCGTTATGGCTAATGGCCCCCTGATCGTGCAAAGTGACCGTACCGTTCTGCTCGAGGTTGCACACCCCGACGCCGAAGCTGCTCGTCACGAACTGGCTGTGTTTGCTGAACTCGAGCGTGCGCCCGAACACATTCACACGTACCGCGTCACGCGGCTCGGCTTGTGGAACGCGCGTGCAGCGGGGCATGACGCCGAAAACATGCTCGACACGCTGAACCGGTGGTCGAAGTTTCCGGTGCCGCCGTCGGTGGCACTCGACATCACCGAAACCGTGGGTCGGTATGGCCGCCTCTCGATCGAGCGCGATGACGAGGGCACGCTCATTCTGCGCAGCGCCGACCGCGCCGTGCTCACTGAGGTTGCCCGCAACAAGCGCATCTCACCGCTGCTCGTTGGCCACCCCACCGAAGACACCTACGTCATCGACGCCTGGGCGCGCGGTCAGATCAAGCAGGAGCTGTTGAAGATCGGGTGGCCTGCTGAAGACTTCGCCGGCTACACGCCCGGCACCCCGCACGAAATCGCCATGGATGAGACGAGCGATTTCTCGCTCCGCCCCTACCAGCACGACGCGGTCAATACCTTCGTTGCCGGTGGTTCCGGTGTCGTCGTTCTCCCCTGTGGCGCTGGTAAGACGCTCGTGGGCGCGGGCGCGATGGCCGAGACCAAGACCACGACCCTGATTCTTGTCACCAACACGGTGAGCGCCCGCCAGTGGCGCGATGAGCTGCTCAAGCGCACGACGCTGACGCCGGAGGAAATCGGCGAGTATTCCGGGCAGGTCAAAGAGGTCAAGCCGGTCACGATTGCGACCTACCAAATCCTCACCGCGAAGCGAAAGGGCGAGTACGCGCACCTGGCACTGCTTGACGCGCTCGACTGGGGTCTCATCGTTTACGACGAGGTGCACCTGCTTCCCGCTCCCGTGTTCAAGCTGACCGCAGACCTGCAGGCGCGCCGCCGGCTCGGGCTCACCGCGACGCTCGTGCGCGAAGACGGCCGCGAAGGTGATGTCTTCAGCCTCATCGGCCCGAAACGTTTTGACGCGCCATGGAAGGAGATCGAGGCCCAGGGCTTCATCTCCCCCGCCGTTTGCTACGAAGTACGCATCGACCTTCCCGAATACGAGCGTCTCGAATACGCGGCTTCCGCCGACGACGAGCGGTATCGCCTCGCCTCCACGGCACCCGCCAAGATTCAGACGGTGCGCGACCTCGTGGCGAAGCACAAGGGCGAACAGATTCTCATCATCGGCCAGTACCTTGACCAGATCGACGCCGTTTCTGACGCTCTCGGCGCGCCCAAGATCACCGGCGCTACCCCCGTTGACGAGCGCGAAGTGCTGTTCCAAGCGTTCCGCACCGGCGAGGTTCCGGTTCTTGTCGTGTCGAAAGTCGCAAACTTTTCTATCGACCTGCCGGAGGCCTCCGTCGCGATCCAGATTTCTGGTTCGTACGGCTCGCGACAAGAGGAGGCACAGCGCCTCGGCCGCCTGCTCCGCCCCAAGAAATCAGGGCACACGGCGAGTTTCTACACCCTGATCGCTCGTGACACGGTCGACCAGGATTACGCCCAAAATCGTCAGCGATTCCTCGCTGAACAGGGGTACAGCTACACAATTTTGGACGCTGATTCGCTCGCGGCGTAGCGATATTTGCACGAGCCTTAGGCAATACATAGCCTCGGGTGGCAATAATGGGGGCATGACTGCACCGCGCATCCTCATCGTTGACGACGAGCCCAACATCCGCGACCTGCTCAGCACGGGTCTGCGTTTCGCGGGATTCCAGACCCGTGCCGTAATCAATGGCGCCCAGACCATCTCGGCTGTGCTCGAAGAAGAGCCCGACCTGATTGTGCTGGACGTCATGCTTCCTGACATGAATGGCTTCAGCGTGACCAAGCGTCTGCGCGAAGCCGGCTACACGGCGCCGATTCTGTTCTTAACCGCGAAGGACGACACCGAAGACAAGGTCGCCGGCCTCAACGCCGGTGGTGACGACTACGTCACGAAGCCCTTCGCGCTCGATGAGATCGTCGCCCGCATCCAGGCGATTCTGCGCCGCACGATGCAGGCCGACGAAGAGTCGATCATTCGCGCGGGCGAGCTCACGATGGACCAAGACACGCACGACGTCTACATCGGCGACATCGCGATTGACCTGAGCCCGACCGAGTTCAAGCTGCTGCGTTACCTCATGCTGAACCCCAACCGCGTGCTGTCGAAGTCGCAGATTCTTGACCACGTGTGGGAATACGACTTCAACGGCGACGCTGGCATCGTGGAGAGCTACATTTCGTACCTGCGCCGCAAGATCGATCCGCACGCTACCGAGTCGCTCATTCAGACGAAGCGCGGCTTTGGCTACATGCTGAAGACCTCCAAGTAAGACAAGGAGGCGGTCCTTCTGGACGGCTCACCCGATGCTCTGACGCGCTGGTGGCGCGGCGTCAGTTTGCGCGCGAAGGTCACGGGTGTCACCGTCGCGGTGCTGGCGATCGGCCTGTTTTCGGCCGGCGTCGGCGCCGTACCGTTTCTGCATTCCGCGTTTATTCAGCAGATCGATGACTCGCTGAAGCAACAGGCGTCGACCATAACGCCCGAGCAGGTTTTCACGATCTCTGAGGTCGATGGGCAGCTGGTGTTTACACCGCGCTCCACGATTCCCGGCACCATGCCGTTCACCGCGATCTATGTGAGCGACCAGCTCGTGGCCGTGGCGGGCGGGTACGGCTACGAAGACCCCGCGATTCCGTCAACGCTGCGCCTCGACATTGGCCCGCAGCGTGACAGCGCGTCTGATCTCGCTTCGGTCGAGGGGCGCAGCGATGCGTTCCGCGCCCGCGTCGAACTGACGACCGTATCGACGTCGCAGGGCGACGTGCTGGTCAGCCAGCTCGTGGCGATTCCGACGGCCGACGTTGACCGTTCCATCGGCACGTACCTCGGCATCTTCGGCATTCTCGCGACGGTCACGATCATCGCGGTCGGCATGCTGACGCGCTGGCTCGTCACGCTCACGTTCCGGAGCCTTGGGCAGGTCGAAGCGACCGCGATGGCGATTGCCTCCGGAAACTTCAGCCAGCGCATGGCAGGAGCGGAACCACGAACTGAGGTTGGCAGGCTGAAGACAGCCATCAACACGATGCTGGGGCGCATGGACGCGGCCCTCGCCCAGCGCGATGCCAGCGTGCGGCAAATGCGTCGCTTTGTGGGCGACGCGAGCCACGAACTGCGCACCCCGCTCGTGACGGTGCGCGGCTACGCCGAGCTGTATCGCATGGGCGCGATTCGCGGCGAAGAAGACACCGCTCAGGCGATGGATCGCATCGAGAAGGAGGCGATCCGCATGGCCGCGCTCGTGGAAGACCTCCTCGCGCTTGCCCGCCTCGACGAGAAGCGGCCGCTGACATTCGCCGCGGTCGATTTGCGGCCCATTGCCCGCGATGCCGCGATGGACCTCCGCGCGCAGGCCCCCGACCGCCCGGTCACGGTGTTCACCGAACGCCAGACGCCGACGACGCCGATTCCGGTGCAGCGGGGAACGACGAACGGAACCACGGGGCACGCCCGTAAGGGACGCACCCCCGCGACATCCGCACTATCGCTGGCCGAGGCGACGCTGCAGCGCTTGCGTCGTCGTCCGCGTCCGGCTGGTGTGCCCGGCGAGGTACAGCCGCTGGTTGAGGAGGCAATTCTGCCGCCGCCGGCGCGCGACCCGATCGTGCTCGGTGCTGAAGACAAGATCCGCCAGGTTGTTGCGAATATCGTCGGCAACGCCCGTCGGTACACGCCGGAGGGCTCTCCGATTGACTTCGCCGTGGGCGTTGACGACACCGAGACGCTGGGCTGGATTGCCGTGATTGACCACGGCGAGGGTATTCCCGACCAGATGAAGACGCAGATCTTCCAGCGATTCTGGCGTGCTGACACGTCGCGCACGCGTGAGACCGGTGGCTCCGGCCTCGGTCTTGCCATCGTGGCGTCGATTGTTGAGGCTCACCACGGCAATATCTCGGTGGAAGATACCCCCGGCGGCGGTGCAACCTTCCGCATCTCGTTCCCGCTGGCTTCCCGCCCGGAAGCGGCCGACCATCTCAACATCGAGACGCAGCCGCTACAGCGCCTTACCGAGGCAGACATCGCCGAGATGTCAGCCGAGATCAATAAGGATCAGTAGGAACGTCTTCCTCCCCATCTGGTCAACTTCCCGTTGTTCTCCACCGCACTCTTGGTTCCGCTCTTCTGAGCTTGCCGCGCTTCTAGCGTGGTGGCACACCAATCAGAAGGGACAACCCAAATGGCGATTTTTGCAGTAGATTCCGATGCCGTCGTCTCGGCAACCGCGACTGCGCGGGCCACGGCTGAGCGCGTGCGCACCGACGTGGCATCGCTCGTCGCAAACCTCCAGGCGCTCCAGGGGTCGTGGTCAGGCTCCGCCTCGATCGCGTTCCAGGAGATCTTGGAAATGTGGCGAGGCACCCAGCGAGAGGTTGATTCGGCGCTCGATCGCGTCAACCTCGCTCTCGACAGCGCCGCACGCCAGTACAGCGACGCTGAACAGGCAAACCTCAGCCTGTTTCGCATGTAGGCGAGCGACTGGCTCGGCTCATCCCCTCGAACCGGGCCAGTCTGCTTGTGTGTTTCGTGTCAGGGGTGATCGACGGCGTCGTCATCGATCCAACGGAGCACTCGCAAGGCTTGGAGCGTGACGTTGCGCGACGGCTCCCCCACCGGTTCGTCAATGGTGAACCATACGCGGCCCGGAAGATGGTGATCGTTGAGCCACCGTCCGTCAGGCTGTTGCTTTTCCCGCACGAGTTCAACGGCACCGGCGAGGCGTGCATCGGGGCTGGTGCCATCGTGCAGCGCCGCGAGGCGGAAGTAGTCGAGGGCGCGGAGTGCCGAGTAGGCATGGCGTGGGATCGCGAGAGAGCTCTCTGCCCAGACGCCAACGCGCTCGCCCGTGCGGAGCGAATACAGCAGGCGCCGCTCCAGGAGATACTCTTCGGCGCGTTTACGTACCGCCGTCAAATCCGAGGTTGCGAAGCCGGCCCGTTCGAAGGCGAGGAGCGCGAAGAGTGCGTTGATCGTGGAGTGAAAGCTTGAGCGTACCGAGCCGTTCTCCCACTCGCAGTTGAAGCCGCCATCGGGCAGCGAGTGCTCGAAAAACCACCCGGCGAGCGGCGCCATATCAACACCGAGCCAGAGCCCGTTCTCGAGTGTGAACGCGTTGATGCACACATCCACCTCGCCACCCCAGTAGGGCAGGTCGTCGTACTCCCAGCGGCTATTCGCGGCGAGCTTCTCGGCGGTGTCGCCCAGCGCTTCGGCATCGACGCCCCACATGCGCAGCATGTTGAGAGACCAGGTCGTTGCCGTCCAAGGCTGACCGGGCTCGCCCTGCCAGTCATTCGCGCGTGGAAAGTACGCGCCGCCTGCCCACTGGCCATCGGGATCTTGTTTCGCCAACAGCATCGCGCCGTATGCCTCGGTGGCGGTGCGCGCTTTTGTGCGTTGCCACACCGACACGGGCGCGTCGAGAAGATCGCGTTGCACCTGAAATTGCAACGACGGGTCGCTGTCAAGAAGCCAAGCCATCACGTCAACGTGCGCCATGCCAGCCATCGTACGCGCGTGGTTCGTCGAGCACAGTGCCCCTGCGTGCAGACGCTGGGTGCCGTGCGCCGACGCAAAAGAGCGAGGGCCCCGACTTTCGTCGAGGCCCTCGCCGTGATCTGTGTGATCAGAGACTTAGAAGTCCATGCCACCCGACGGGTCACCCATCGGAGCTGCAGCCTTTTCGGGCTTGTCAGCAACGACGACCTCGGTCGTCAGGAACAGACCGGCGATCGATGCAGCGTTCTGCAGTGCCGAACGCGTCACCTTGGCGGGGTCGATGATGCCCTGTGCGAACATGTCACCGTACTCACCGGTTGCAGCGTTCAGGCCCTGGCCGCTCGGCAGCTCAGCAACCTTGTGCGCAACAACGCCGGGCTCCAGACCCGCGTTGAGTGCGATCTGCTTGAGCGGAGCTTCAATTGCCACGCGAACGATAGCAACACCCGTTGCTTCGTCACCGGTCAGTTCAAGCGAGTCAAGAGCCGACGCTGCCTGCAGCAGAGCCACGCCACCACCGGGGACGATGCCCTCTTCGACAGCAGCCTTTGCGTTACGCACGGCGTCTTCGATGCGGTGCTTGCGCTCCTTGAGCTCAACCTCGGTTGCAGCTCCGGCCTTGATGACTGCAACGCCACCGGCAAGCTTTGCCAGGCGCTCCTGCAGCTTCTCGCGGTCGTAGTCGCTGTCGGTGTTGTCGATCTCGCGGCGGATCTGGGTAACGCGACCCTCGATCAGCTCTGCCTCGCCAGCGCCCTCAACGATGGTCGTCTCATCCTTGGTGATGATGACCTTGCGAGCACGACCCAGAAGGTCAAGCGTTGCGTTCTCGAGCTTAAGGCCGACCTCTTCGGTGATGACCTGGCCGCCGGTCAGGATAGCGATGTCCTGCAGCTGAGCCTTGCGGCGGTCACCGAAGCCGGGAGCCTTAACAGCTGCCGACTTGAAGATGCCACGGATCTTGTTGAGAACGAGCGTTGCGAGTGCTTCGCCCTCGACGTCCTCAGCGATGATAACGAGTTCCTTGCCGTCCTGGATGACCTTGTCAACGATGGGCAGCAGGTCCTTGATGTTACCGATCTTCTGGTTAGCGATCAGGATGTAGGGGTCTTCGAAGACCGCTTCCTGACGCTCAGGGTCGGTGACGAAGTAGGGGTTCAGGTAGCCCTTGTCGAAGCGCATACCTTCGGTGAGCTCCAGCTCGGTGCCGAACGTGTTCGACTCCTCAACGGTGACAACACCTTCCTTGCCGACCTTGTCGATAGCTTCAGCAATGAGCTGACCGATAGCCGGGTCTGCAGCCGAGATCGATGCGGTAGCGGCGATCTCTTCCTTCGACTCGATTTCCTTAGCGTTCTCGAGCAGCTGAGCGGTGATGGCCTGAACAGCCTTCTCGATACCGCGCTTCAGCGAGATGGGGTCAGCGCCGGCCGCGACGTTGCGCAGACCTTCGCGCACGAGTGCCTGTGCGAGAACCGTAGCGGTCGTGGTTCCGTCACCAGCGACGTCATCCGTCTTCTTGGCAACTTCCTTGACGAGCTCTGCACCGATCTTCTCGTACGGGTCGTCGAGCTCGATTTCCTTGGCGATCGAGACACCGTCGTTCGTGATCGTGGGAGCGCCCCACTTCTTCTCGAGCACAACGTTGCGACCGCGCGGGCCAAGGGTTACCTTGACGGCGTCAGCCAGGATGTTGAGTCCGCGCTCGAGGCCACGACGTGCCTCCTCATCGAAAGCGATGATTTTAGCCATGAGTCTTTCGTCCCTCCTGGACGTCGGCGAATCAAATTTTTAGCACTCAGTGATGGCGAGTGCTAAGAACCATTCTGGCACTCACCCCATGCGAGTGCAAGCCACACCGCTCAGCCCTGGGCGGACAAAAATCGTGAGGCGTACTTAGCCTGCGGGCGCGAAATCGGCACCGATGACAATGGTCAATTGCGCGGACTCCGCGACATCACCCATCTGGTAAACGTCGCTCTGCTCGATGAGCGCTTCATTCATGAGGCCGGCAACGCCCAGGGCGGGGCTCTGATCGCCGGGCAGCGGGTAGTACACCGTGGTGTGCTCGAAGTCTTTGTCGTCGGAGTCAATCGAGAAGATTTGCTCTTGCGTCCACCCGGCGGTCACGAGCAGTTGCGTGACTTCGGCAGTCTTCGCTTCGTCGGGCGTCGCGTTGAGAATTAAGATCGAGTAGCTCGTGTCAATGCGAGGCTCGACCGGTGCCTGCGTGATCGTCGTGTCGGGCTTGTCTTCACCGAACGTAATCTTGCCCATGACAACCAGAGAGCCAAAAACACCCCCGGCGAACAGCACGACAGCCGCAACCGATGCCCACAGGAACGTGGCCCACCCGCGACTGCGCGGCAACTCGGCGCGGTGCGCTCCGACGCGGCCCTTGTCGCGGGCTACATCATCGAAGCGATCACGCGGGAAGTTCGAGGGCACCCGATGATGCTATCGAACCCAACCCCGAATGCTCGGCAGATTCTCTCAGCAAAGGGGCTCTGCCCGCCCGCTGGCGTCTGATGCGTGCGACCAAGAATGGGTCGGCGGCGACAGCCGCCGGCGACGCGCTCACCCTCGCGAGCACCTGGTAATACCGCACCGCTGACAGCCCCCAACGGGCCTCGATTTCTTGCGCTTTGGCGGCCGAGTGTTGCGGCCACTTGGCTTCAAACAGCAAGAGGTCGTGCGCCGGAACCACGGGTGAAGTGCTCATGATTGCACCGTACGCGGGGCCTCAGACATTACGCCCGAGCATCACGATTCGGCGTCGTCAAACCAGTCGATCCAGCGCCCGAGCGGGTCAGCGGCCGCCAACACCACGCCATTGCGGGCGAGCGCAAAGCCATCGTCGGGCACGCGGTCGGTCGCCGTTGTCCACGCCGAGTGCAGGCCCGGGGCATCCAGCGTGATCCAATCATCTGCAAGCTCCTGAACGACTTCGATGAGTCGCTGTCTGCCCGCCCACGGAATATGCGGAAGTACACCAGGCGTCGTGATGACGATGCGAGCACCGGCGGGAGCCTCGGCGACCACCGCCGCGAGCACATTCGCGCCATCCCCCGCCACCAGGAGTGGAGGTTCCGCCGCCGCGATGTCGAGCGCCGCGGCGATACGCTCCTCGCGGCCCGTTTCTCCCGGCCACACCAGGGCGCGCAACCACGCGCGGTCGGCGTCATCGCGGGCATCGAGCGGGTTGATATCGACGCCGGCACGCCACACGATGTTGGGCGCGCGGAGCGGCGGAACCACGGCGCCGCGAAGCTCGGACTGCAGCGTCACAGAGCTGCCATCGTCGGGCGCCCAGGCCGCCACCTCACCCGTCGGTGCAACGTATGAGTAGGCGTATCGGTCGGGGTACAGGCAGAGGCCCGCCGACGCTCCGACTTCAACCAGCGCGATCGGACCGTCAATTGCGGCCAGCGCCGGCATGAGCGCCGCACACCGCAACGGCTCGTTGGTTTGCACCGAGCGCCCCTCGCCCGCCGCGAGAATTTCGGCGGCGTGACCCACCACCCAATCTCGCCACGGGGTTCCGCTCTCCTGGGGTGCTCCGGCCAGACGCATCACGGCGAACACGAGCGGCGGCTGGCGGCGTTGCGGCGCGAACTGCGCAATGACCGCCGCTACAGCATTGTCGGTCGCCGCCGTGTGTGCCCACGCCTCATACAGAGTGCTCCGTCCGGGAGCCTCCTCGGTCGCGAATCGGGCGTAGCGTTGTTGAACTTCGGCAATGCTCACTCCCCCATTCTGTCTGCTGGCCGCGCCAGCGTCGGCGGCAGGGGTGAGAATAGAAGGGAAAAGAGGAGCACCATGTCGTACAACGTGAATAAGTCCGAAGCAGAGTGGCGCGAGAAGCTCGACGCCAACCAGTTTGCCGTGTTGCGCGAGGCGGCGACCGAGCGCGCGTGGACGGGCGAGCTCCTCGACGAACACCGCGCTGGCCTCTACTCGTGCGCCGGTTGTGGTGCTGAGTTGTTCCAGAGCGGAACCAAGTTTGATTCGGGCTGCGGCTGGCCGAGCTTCTACGAATCGGTGCGCCCGGAGGCCGTCGAGCTCATTGAAGACACGTCGCACGGCATGGTGCGCACCGAGGTTCGGTGCGCGGCGTGCGGCGGGCACCTCGGCCACGTCTTCCCCGATGGTTTCGGCACCCCCACCGGCGACCGTTACTGCATGAACTCGCTGTCGCTGTCGTTCACGCCTGAGGCTCCCGGCGCCGCCGAATGAGCGTGCGCGACGCGGTGTTGGCGCGCCGTTCGTGGTCGAAGGTCACCGACGACGCGCCCACCCACGCCGAAGTGCTCGAGTTCGTCGCGGCCGCCAGCCGCGTTGCCGACCACTCGTCATTGAGCCCGTGGCGCGTCATTGAGTTACGCGGTGACGCCCGCGAAAAGCTGGGCCGCGCGATCAACAAGTCGAATGGCGACAAGGGGTCATCGTCGAAACCGTTGCGTGCACCACTGCTGCTCGCGATCGTTTTCTCGCCGCAGAAGAGCGGCAAGGTTCCGTCGTGGGAGCAAGAGTCCGTCGCATCCGGTGTCGCGCACACGCTCAGCCTGATGCTCGACGACGAAGGCTGGGGCGTCATCTGGCGCACTGGCGGCTACACGCGCTCGAAGGCCGTTGCCAAGATGCACAAGCTCGGTAAGCGGGAGCAGCTCATGGGCTGGCTCTACGTCGGCGGCAAACCCGAAGGCAAGCGCGAAGGGCGTCGCAAGACCGCCGACCCCCGCAAAAAGGTCACGACGCTGTAGCGAGCGGAACCACGGGCTTGCGCTGTGAGCTTCGCGTCGCTGATCGCTAGCGACGACGACGCAGGCGGTTCCACGGCACGGTTGCGGTGATCACCGCGGCCAGCGCCAGCACCACCATGAGCGTCGATTGCCACCACGCTGGTGGATTCGATGCCGGGAAGAAAATGTCGGTGACGACTGACGTCGCCAGCTGTCCGACCACACTCGCAAGCCCGAGCAGAAGCACGCCGATCTGGTGCACAACGGCGGCGGCAACAAAGATGTACACGACACCCATCACGCCGCCGATATAGAGCCAGGGTTCTGTCGGCCAGGGCTTGGTTGGGCCCATGATGCTGACCGAAATGATCGCGGCGATCGTGAGCACCGTCGTTCCGGCGATGAAGTTCATGAGCGTCGCTGTCATCGGGTCGCCGACGAGCATGCCAAGGCGTCCGTTCGTGGCCTGCTGATACGCGATACCGACGCCGACGCCAAACGGCATGAACAGGATCCACCACGGCGTCTGCTGAAGCAGATCACCGGTGAGGGCGACGCCGACCGACGCGAGGGCCAGCGCCGCGCCGCTCGCGCGGCCGATCGTCACGGCCACGGCACCCGCCGGGCCGTAGCCGATGCGGTCAATGATGAGTCCGGTGACCGCCTGGCCCGCGACAATGCCGACGGTGAACAGCGCGACGCCAATGATGCCGACGGTGAGCCCCTGCGTCGTCACCGAGAAAGCGCCAGCGAGCCCACCGGTGAGCAGGTACCAGGGAATGCGTCGATCGCGCACGCCGGTGAAGAGACGCTGCGCGCCCGCGCGGCCCGACTTCGTCAGCACGGTGATGAAGATCAGCGCGATAAGGCCGGAGGAGAACGAAATGAACCCCGCGACAATCCCGTTCTCGATACGGGTGCCGAGGTTGCCGTTGATGCGTGCCTGAATGGCCGTGAGCGCGCCGACCATGACGGCCGCGAGCATGCCCATCCAGAAGGTTCGGCGGCTCACCACCGAACTCATCGCACGCTCATTCTGTCCGCACTCCACACGTGTTCAACCGTATCGCTTCGCGCACGCCCGCTTATCCGCGTGCGGGGTAAATGAGGGGTCGCGCACCGCATACCTGGAATACCGAAGGCCCCGCCACTCAGAAACCTGAGATGACGGGGCCTTTTATCGAGAGCCGACTACGGGACTCGAACCCGTAACCCCCATATTACAAGTATGGTGCGCTACCAATTGCGCCAAGTCGGCAGAGCAACCAGCATACCGGTTGCTCACACGCCTCACGTACCAGGAGCGGGCGTAGCCTCTACCGTCGGCGTGGGCGCGGGCACCGTTGCGTCGGTCGTTTCCGGTGCCGGAGTTTCGGTCGACGAGGGCGTGGGCGTCGGCGTCGGCTTGTAGAACGCGTCAGACGACGCCTTCAGCACGGCCTGCGCAAACTCGGCGGGGTTGCTCGGGTTACCGACGTACTTCACACCATCGATGAGCGCCAAGAACGAGCCCTCGAGCTTGACCTTCGAGTCGGCAACCTTCTTGCCCGCGACCGAATCGGTCTGCTTTTTGGCCCAGGCCATGAAGGTTTCGTCTTCGATGCACGCGCGCACCTTCTTGGGCTGGTCCGCGCCGATCGCAATCGCGAGGTCAGCCAGTTCGGCGTCGGTGTAGCCCTCCGTTTCGGGGGCGGGCTGCGTTGCGAGAAGTTCGTGGTGGAAAGCGAACAGGCTCTGTGGTGCGTACGTGGCGACGCATCCAACCGAAGCCATCGCGCGCTGCGAGTACTTGGTTCCGTTCGACTGGCCCGTGACAGTCGCAATCGGGTAGTACGTCAACGTGACGGCGCCTTCGCGCACCCACTTCGCGAGTTGCACGGCGTTCGCGACCTGGAAGGCCGCGGCGTCGGCGTCGTGATAGTCCGCAAAAATCGCGACGTTCAGCGGAGGAGCGGTTGGCGTCGCATCGGGAGTCTCCTCAACCGGAACCTCTGGCGTCGCTTCCGGCGTGGCCGTCGGTTCGGTGATAGTTCCGTTGCCCGCCGAGGTTGACGACGACACCAGGTCAACGTCAACAACAAACCCGCCATTGACGAGGTTCTTCGGCTCAGACAGCGGTTTGCCGGTCTCGCTGGCAACGACGTTGGTGACCACAATGGCTGCTGCAGCGACGACGGCAATCACAACGGCACCGATCACGCTGCGCCAAATCAAACGCGAACGCTTCTGCTGCGCGGAGACCAAAAGGGCCTTCTCACGCACTGCCTCACGGCGCGACTCCGGGGTGGCCGGGGTAGCACCCGTGGTCGTCGGAACGATGCCGGTTTCTGGCTTCGCCTCGGGAGCGTTCTGCTCTTGCGCAGGCGTTCCTTCTGCTTCTTCGTTTGACATGACACCTCAATTTCAACCCGCCGGGCGCGGGCGGTTACCGATGTAGGCAACCTCTCGATGGTAGTCCGACACGCTGAGAAATGCCCAGAAGAGCGGCCCCATAAGCCTGAGAGCCGCGGAACTACGGGGCTTCGGAGCAACGAAAGTGCGTCTGAAACAAAGCCGAAGAAAAGCACCAGATCGGCTTTTGTCTGTAATACTGGTCGAGGCCCAACGACGGGCCACGGTGGGTAACCTCACCGCACTTCACAACGGATCGTCCGGCACGTACCTGCCGGTGAAGGAGAAAATGACATGGCATCTGTAACTTTTGACGCCGCAACCCGCGTCTACCCGGGAGCAACGCGCGCCTCGGTTGACAAGATCAGCCTCGAGGTCGCAGACGGCGAATTCCTCGTTCTCGTCGGCCCCTCCGGTTGCGGTAAGTCGACCACCCTGCGCATGCTGGCCGGCCTCGAAGAGGTCAACTCGGGTCGCATCCTCATTGGCGACCGCGACGTCACCGACGTTCCGCCGAAGGACCGCGACATCGCGATGGTGTTCCAGAACTACGCGCTGTACCCGCACATGACGGTCGCCGAGAACATGGGCTTCGCGCTCAAGATCGCCGGCGTCAGCAAGCAGGAGCGCGCACAGCGCGTGGAAGAGGCAGCCAAGCTGCTCGACCTCACCGACTACCTCAACCGCAAGCCGAAGGCACTCTCGGGTGGTCAGCGTCAGCGTGTTGCTATGGGTCGCGCTATCGTGCGTGAGCCCCAGGTCTTCCTCATGGACGAGCCGCTGTCGAACCTTGACGCGAAGCTTCGTGTGCAGACGCGTACGCAGATCGCATCGCTGCAGCGCCGCCTGGGTGTCACCACGGTTTACGTTACGCACGACCAGACTGAGGCTCTCACCATGGGTGACCGCATCGCCGTCTTGAAGGACGGCCTGCTGCAGCAGGTGGGCACCCCGCGCGAGCTGTACGAACGCCCCGCCAACGAGTTCGTTGCTGGCTTCATCGGTTCGCCCGCTATGAACCTGTTCGAGGCAAAGGTCACCGACGGTGGCGTTGTCTGGGGCAACGAGGTCGTCGCGGTTGAGCGCGACGTGCTCGCAAAGGCAACGGGCGACACCGTCAAGATCGGTATCCGTCCGGAAGACCTCGTTCTGGGTGGCGCTGCTGACGGCGGCCTGCCGGTCACGATCGACCTGGTTGAAGAGCTCGGTGCTGACGGTTACCTCTACGGTCGCGCAAACGCTGGCACCGACGCAGAGCACGAGATCGTTGCTCGCGTTGACGGCCGCAACCACCCGAACGCTGGCGAGACGGTGTCGCTTAAGCCGGTTCCTGGCCACCTGCACGTCTTCGATGCAACCACCGGCGAGCGCCTCACCGAAAAGGCCATCGCTTCAGCGTAAGTAGAACGCCGAAACAACGCGGCGCAGGGGTTTCCCTTGCGCCGCGTTGCTGATTTACCCGGAGGCATCGTGCCGGAATCTTTGACCATCACCGCCAGCGCCATCGACCCTGGCCTACTCGATCTGCCCTGGGCAACACCCCTGGGCGAGTGGCCGAGCAGCACGATTGTGTCGTTGCCGAAGGGGTTGTCGCGCCACCTCGTGCGCTTCGCGAACCTGTCGGGCCGCGTGGTCGCGGTGAAGGAGACGACAGAGGCGATGGCAACGCGCGAGTATGAAATGCTCGGCAACTTGCAGCGCCTTGATGTTCCGTGCGTGGAGCGCGTTGCGGTTATCGCTGGTCGTTCCGGAAAGAACGGAACCACGTTGCCTGCGGCTCTCGTAACGGCACATTTGCGTTTCTCGATGCCGTACCGCGCACTCTTCACGGGTGTGCTGAAGCCTGACACCGCCAACCGTCTCGTCGACGCTCTGGCCGTACTGATGGTCCGCCTGCACAACATCGGCTTCTACTGGGGCGACGTGTCGCTCTCGAACACGCTGTTTCGCCGCGATGCTGGCGCATTTGCCGCTTACCTCGTCGACGCCGAAACGGGTGAGCTCCACGAATCAGGACTCACCGAGGGCCAGCGCCTCTATGACCTCGACCTGGCACGCACCAACATCGCGGGTGAAATCTTCGACCTCGCCGCGGGTGGCCGCTTGGAAGAGTCTGTCGACGCCATTGCGATCGCCGACCGCCTCGTCAGCTCCTACCACTCGCTGTGGCACGAACTCACCGATCAGGAGACCTTCCCGCTCACCGAGTCGTGGCGCATCACCGAACGCGTCGCCCGGCTGAACGCGCTCGGCTTCGACATCGATGAAATGTCGATCCAGACGACGAACGACGGAACCACGGTGGTGATCCAGCCGAAGGTCGTTGACGCGGGGCACCACGCCCGCCGACTCCTCCGCCTCACTGGCCTCGACGTCGAAGAGAACCAGGCGCAGCGCCTGCTCAACGACCTCGATGAGTTCCGCGCCCGCTCAGCACGCGTCTCTTCCGACGAAGAGATGGCCGCGCACGAATGGCTGACGCGCGTCTTCGAGCCGGTCGTGAAGGCGATCCCATTTGAGCTGCGCGCCAAGCTCGAGCCCGCAGAAGTGTTTCACCAGGTGCTCGAGCACCGCTGGTATATGTCACAGGCCCGCGGTTCTTCTGTGCCGCTTGCCGAAGCGCTCTCCAGCTACATCTCCACGGTGCTACGCCACCGCCGCGATGAGGCCACCATCATGGGCCCGCCCACGGAAACGACGACGCTGCCTATGATCGACGTCGACGCACTCGGCGAGGCCGACGAGGATGACGAAGATACGGGCGACTGGCGCGACCGCGTCTGAGCACGAGGGTACCCATGACACTTGTCACGATGTGGTCGTGACACTGCCCTCTCGTCGGGGTGCGGCGAAGCCGACAGGCTTGAGCTATGCACACATCAGCACCGCATTCCACCCTCAGTCGCGAGAAGCCCACTGCCGCTGACACCGCCATCGACCTGCGCGACCTCCGCAAGGGCTTCGGCACGGGCGATCGCCGTGTTGTCGCTGTCGACGGAGTCAGCATCGCCGTCAGGCGCGGTGAAATCGTCGCCCTCCTGGGGCCAAACGGCGCAGGAAAGACAACCACGATCGACATGCTACTCGGCCTCACAAAGCCGGATAGCGGCAGCGTCAGCATCCTGGGTGCGTCACCCTCTGCGGCGACGTCAACAGGTTCCATCGCCGCGGTCCTCCAAACCGGAGGCCTTCTGAGCGACCTCAGCGTCGGTGAAACAGTGCAGCTCATTGCCTCGCTTTACGGTCGTGACGCCCTGAGTCGCGTGCCAGAAGTCCTGAAAAATACCGACCTCGAAGAGCTGAAACGCCGCCGCGTATCGAAGTGCTCGGGTGGTGAGCAACAACGCATCAAGTTCGCGCTCGCCCTGATCGCATCCCCCGATGTGCTCGTTCTTGATGAGCCGACCGCAGGCATGGATGTGAACGCCCGCCGCCGTTTTTGGACCGTCATGCGCGAACAGGCTGAGACGGGCCGCACCATCATCTTTGCGACGCACTACCTCGAAGAAGCAGAAAAGTTTGCACACCGCACGATCGTGATGAATCACGGCAAAGTGGTGGCAGACGCGCCCACAGCCGAGCTCCGCTCCAGCCTCGGTGCGCGACTCATTTCCGCGACACTGCCAAGCGAGGGACGCGATGACCTGCTCTCATCCTTGGCTGTTGCTGCGGGCATCAGCGATGTTCGCGTCGACGCTGACCGACTATTCTTGCGCGCTGCAGATTCCGACACCGTCGCCGTGCAGTTGATCACGGCAGGTGCGCACGATCTGGAAGTCATCGCCCCCACACTCGAAACGGCCTTCGCGGCTCTGACGGAGAACTCATAATGACTGCTATTTCCTTCACCATGCTGCGCCTGGAAGGCGTGCGCCAGCTCCGCAATCCGTACACGCTGGCGTTCACGCTCACGATGCCGGTCGTCATGTACCTGCTATTCGGCGCCAACGGGGGCTACGCTGACCTGTCAGCTGGCCATGGCAATGTCGCCTTCTACGTCATGATTTCGATGGCCGCTTACGGTACAGCCGTCGCCATGAGCTCCATGACATCCCTCGCCGCGAGCGAAGCTCAGCAGGGCTGGGGCCGTCAGCTCGCGATGACTCCGCTCAGTACGGCAGGGTACGCGCTCACCAAGCTCACCGCCGCCCTGTTTTTCGCCGCTCTGGCGCTCGTGCTGGTCTTTGTGGTCGGGTATCTGACGGGTGCCGCTGCCAGCGAGCCGTGGCGTTGGCTCGCTGCCGCCGCGATTATTTTGGGTCTAAGCCTGATGTTCGGACTCTACGGTTTAGGTGTCGGGCTCGTATTCAATCCCGATTCCGCCGCGGCACTCGCGTCAATTTCGATGACGTTCTTTGCGTTCTTCGGCAACGTGTTCATGCCCCTTGACGGCATCATGCTCGATATCGCTCGGTTTACGCCGCTCTACGGCTTTGTCGCGCTCAGCCGGTGGCCACTCACGGAGGGGCACCTGACGACCGGTCAGGTTGACCCCCTGTGGTTGCCCATCGTCAACGTCGTGGTGTGGATCGCACTGTTTGCACTCCTGGTGGTGGCCGGGGTGCGCCGCTCGCGCTCGCGTCGCTGATCTCAGTAGGTTGGAACCATGGCGAAGGTAGCGGCCGAGGTCGAACACAACCCGTGGGCGCGCTACGGCTGGCTCATGGCCGTTGTGTGGATGGTGTTCTTGGCGTACCCCGTCTTTGCGCTCACGCGGTCAAGCGCGGCTCCCGTCTGGATCATCGTCGGCTGGGCATCGCTCGTCTTGTTTGCCGTGGTGTACGTGGTCGGCTTCATGCGCGGGTTCCGCTCGGGTCGGGTGCCGGGAGATACACCCCCGATGTCGCAGTATGTCGTGCTCGCGATCTTGATCGCGCTTGTGCTGGCCTCGGTGCCAGCCACGGGAGCCTCCGCGTTGAGCTTCCTTCCCTTCCTGATGTCGTACGCGTCGTACGGTCTGTCGCGCGTCGCTCACTGGGCCGTGTCGAGCGTCGCCGTTCTCATCACTCTCGCGTGCGTCCTGTTCTTGCCCGATGGCATCAACAACTCCGGCATTCTCATGATTGTCGTGCTCTTGTTCGCCGTGAACTCGATCTCCACCTGGTTGATCCGCCGCGCAGCCGAGGCCGATGTGCTCAGCCGCGAATTGGCGACGAGCGAAGGACGCGAAGCCGTCGCGCGTGATGTGCACGATTTGATCGGACACTCACTCACCGTCATCAATCTCAAGGCGCAGCTCGCGGGGCGTTTGATGGATACCGACCCGGAAGCTGCCCGCGGTGAACTCCGACAGATTTCGGAGCTCGCAACGGAGGCGATCGCGGGAGTACGGCGCACTGTCGCGGGCGCTCGCGCTTCGTCGCTCGACGATCAGCTCGGGACCGTCAGCGAGACGCTTCGTTCTGCCGGCATTGCCGTCACGATCACCGGAGAGCCCTCAGTGTTATCGCCCGCCCAAGGCCTCACGGCAAGCTGGATTCTGCGCGAGGCCACGACCAACATTCTGCGTCATGCCGAGGCGCGCGCCGTCACCGTTCAGTTGCTCCCCGGAACCATCATCGTCAGTGATGACGGCCGTGGATTGACCAGCGGCGAGGGGAGCGGCATGCGCGGCATGCGCGAGCGCGCGGCCGCGGCGGGAGCGAAGATTGTGATGGGAACCTCGACCGCCGGTGGCGCACGTGTCGAGGTGGTGTGGTGAGCATTCGCATCGTGATCGCCGATGATCAGGCCCTCGTGCGCGGCGCCCTCGCGGCCCTCTTAGCGCTGGAGAACGACATTGACGTGGTAGCGGTCGCGGGTGACGGCGCCGAGGCCCTGCAAGTCGTGGCCGAGCACGAACCTGACGTGTGCCTGCTTGATATTCAGATGCCCGGCGTCGACGGCATCGAAGCGACCCGGCTGATCAGCGAGCAGCATCCCAATGTTCGCGTGCTGATCGTCACAACCTTTGCTCGGCCGGGGTATCTACGTAGCGCGCTCGAGGCCGGTGCGAGCGGTTTCGTTGCCAAAGACACGCCCGCGAATGAACTCAGCGATGCCGTGCGTCAGGTGCACGACGGGTTGCGTGTTCTCGACCCAAAGCTCGCTCAAGACGCGCTCATCGACGGAGCCAACCCGCTCAGCCCCCGCGAGCGCGAAGTTCTCGCGCTCGCGGGGAGCGGACGCTCGGCACCAGCGATTGCCGCCGAGGTTTTCCTGTCAGCCGGGACCGTGCGCAATGTTCTGTCTGCGGCCATCGGTAAGACCGGAGCGAAGAACCGCACGCAAGCGGTGCGAATTGCGCTGGAAAAGGGCTGGATCTAACTCAGTATCCGACGGTGAAGCGCTGCCCAATGTGGCGCGGGTTTTCGATTTCGTCCAGGACGGCGACGCCGAAGTCAGCGCCCGAAATATTGGACTCTCCGTCAGCATCGACAACCAAAACGTCGCCACCGTCACGGTAGGTTCCGGTGCGGGGGCCATCGTTCCACGGCCCAAAACCGCCAGCAGGGTGGATGAAAAACCAGTCGTGAGCGGCGTCAGTCTGCTGCAGATCATCGAGCACGTCGATCATTTCGAGGGCTTCTGCCTTGAACTCTTCGGGAAATCCGGAATCGACCAAGCGTGCGCCGCCCTCCGCAATCAGCGAGCCACCGGCGCCGCCGACAACTCCCACGCGAACGTCAGCCGGAAGCGCGTCGATGACATTTGCCACGGCAGTTCGGGTAGCGCCAGCCATGTCACCGCGCGGCGACGTCGCGAACACGACGACGTCAGCACCGTCCGCCGCGGCCGCAATACTCTGCGGGTCAAGAATGTTGCCCTCGGCGTAGAGCACACCGTCCTGTCGTTCGGTCGGCACCGAGCGCGCGATCGACACGGTCTGGTGTCCGAGTGCGACAGCCTCCGCCGCGATGTTCTTTCCGGCGTAGCCGGTTCCGCCAATGACCACAATGCGAGCCATGAGAGTCCCTTCGTTTGCTTGCACTCAACCAAACGCAGATGTGCCCCGGATCATTCCGATCCGGGGCACATCTGAAAAACTGTTCTGCTACTTTTTTGCTCCGCGCACGGTGGCCACCTGGTACAGCGCGACCGCTGCCGCGATGCCGGCGTTGAGCGACTCGGTTGCTGCCGAAATCGGGATCGACACGATCTGGTCGCAGTTCTCGGCGACCAAGCGCGACAGGCCCTTACCTTCGGAACCAACCACGATCACGACGGGGCGATCTGCGAGTTCCAGTGCGGGCAGCTGCACGTCGCCATCGCCGTCAAGACCCAGGACGAACACACCCTGCTTCTTGAACTCCTTGAGCGTGGTCGTCAGGTTCGGCGCCACGGCCACGGGGATACGAGCGGCAGCGCCGGCCGACGTCTTCCATGCGGCCGAGTTGACGTGTGCCGAGCGGCGCTGCGGCAGAATGACGCCCTGACCGCCGAAGGCTGCCGTCGAACGAATGATCGCACCGAGGTTGCGCGGGTCGGTGATGCCATCCAAAGCCACGAAGAGCGGAACCTGGTCGCGGCTGATGACCTTCTCGAGCAGATCCTGCGGGTGCGCGTACTGGTACGGCGGAACCTTCAGAGCCACGCCCTGGTGCACGCCATCGAACCCGGCCATGCGGTCAAGCTCCGGGCGAGTGACCTCGAGTACGGGAATGTTGCGGTTCGATGCGAGCGACAGCATCTCCTTGATGCGGTCGTCCATCTCCACGCGCTGGGCGATGTAGAACGCGGTCGCGGGGATCTTGGTGCGCAGAGCCTCAAGAACCGAGTTGCGACCGGTGACGGTCTCGGTGTCGTCGGTTGCCTTGGCGCGTGCGGCACGGTTCATGTCGGTCGGACGCTTCGCGCCGATCTTGCCCTGGCCGCCGGCAGCGGCATAGCGCTCCTGAGCGGCCTTGCGCTTACCCGCCGGGTGCCATGCGCGGTCTTCGGCCTTCGGGGTCGGGCCCTTGCCTTCGAGTGCCTTACGGCCGAGGCCGCCGGTACCCTTCGTTGCGCCCTTCTTCGAGCTCGACTTGCGCGCTCCGGGGCGTCCTGGCTTAGTCATTGATACTCCAGTGAGTTCCGTCGGCGGTGTCTTCGAGCACGATGCCCGCCGCCGCAATTGCTTCTCGGATGCGGTCTGCCGCACCCCAGTCTTTTTCAGCGCGAGCCTGGGCCCGCTGCGAAATCATGGTTTGCACGAGGGCGTCGAGCGCACACTCGGCGCGCGAAGCCGAACCGTGCGACGCGGTCAGCTCAAAGCCCAAAACCCGCATGGCTGCGTTCACGCCGCGCGCCAGGTCGATGGCTGCCGACGAATCAGACTCATCGAGCGCCGTGTTTCCGCGGCGAACCGCATCGTGCACGACCGCGAGCGCTTGCGGCACGCCCAGATCATCGTTCATCGCCGCCGCAAACTCCGCGACAATGGTTCCGCCCTCGAGCGACTGGCCGTTGCGCGTGACGCGCTCGATAAACGTGCGAATACGCCCCAACGCCGCTTCGGCTTCGTCGTATGTCGAGGGCGTGATGTCGAGTGTCGAGCGGTAGTGTGCGGCCAGCAACGCGTAGCGAACCACGGTGGCATCGCGTTCGGCGAGCACATCAGCCGCGAGGGTGAAATTGCCCAGCGACTTCGACATCTTTTGGCCACCAACCGTCACGAGGCCGTTGTGAACCCAGTAGCTGGCAAAGTCATCGCCAGCCGCGGCCGACTGTGCCAGTTCGTTCTCGTGATGCGGAAAACGGAGATCGAGCCCGCCGCCGTGAATATCGAAGGCCTCGCCAAGGTAGCGGCGCGCCATCGCCGAGCATTCGATGTGCCACCCGGGCCGGCCTGCACCCCAGGGCGACTCCCACACGGCAGAGCGAGGCTCGTCATCTTTCGCGCCCTTCCAGAGCGCAAAGTCGCGCGGATCCCTCTTGCCACGCGGGTCCGCGTCGGCTGCCGGTTCCATCGCGTCGATGGACTGGTGGGTCAGCGCCCCATATGTGGGCCACGACCGCACGTCAAAGTAGACGTCACCGGCCGCAGCATAGGCGTGTCCGTTATCAATCAGGATCTGAATCAGCTCCTGCATTTGGGGAACGGAACCCGTCGCGCGCGGCTCATAGGTTGGTGTTTGAATCCCGACGGCCGAATAGGCCGCCGCAAACTCTTGCTCCATGCGGTAGGCCAGTGCCCACCACTCTTCTTGGCTGCTGGCGTTCACGAGAACCTTGTCGTCGATATCGGTGACATTGCGCACGAACGTCACGCGGCCATAGACATGCTCCAGCCAGCGGCGCAAGACGTCAAAGCTCAACGCCGCCCGCACATGCCCGATGTGCGGCCCAGATTGCACGGTCGGTCCACAAACGTACATCGTCACGTTCGAGGCATCGAGCGGAACAAATTCGCGCAGTTCTTGCGCTTTCGTGTCGTGGAGGCGAATAGTCACCGCTCTAGCCTACCGGCGGATACCCGCGCGAACCTGTACGGCAACATGGCTGAAACACACACCAGAGACACTGATGGCATGCCCACGATCCGCGAAGACGACCTCACCGATCCGCAAACCCTGCAGCTCATCGCCGAGCATGTGGCTGCCATGCGCGCTGATTCACCCGAGGAAAGCTGTCACGTGCTCAGCGACGATGCGCTCCGCTCCCCCAATGTGACGGTCTGGACGGCATGGGAGGGCGACACGATTGTGGGTATGGGTGCGCTCGCCGCGCTGAGCGGAACGCACGCCGAAATCAAGTCGATGCGCACCACCGCGCAGTCCCGCGGCCTGGGCGTCGGTCGCCTGCTGGTGCGGTTTCTGATCGATGAAGCCGCATCGCGCGGCATCACAACATTGTGGCTGGAAACCGGGTCAGACGCGACCTTCCTGCCGGCGCGCTCCCTGTACGAAAGCGAAGGCTTCGTCGAATGCGACCCGTTTGGGACGTATCGCCCCGACCCCAACTCGACCTTCATGATGCGCGAGGTCGCCGAACCGACGATCAGCGCGGGATGGATGTGACGATCAACGCGGGGTAAGCGCGGCGACGGCGAACACCTGAACGCCCGCACCGGTTCCGACGAACCCGAGACCATCGGTCGTTGTCGCGGCGACAGAAACCGGTGCGCCGAGAATGTTCGAGAGCACACTTTGCGCTTCTTCGCGGCGCGGCGAGAATGTGGGGCGAGCAGCCTGAATCTGCACCGAAACGTTGCCGATTCGAAAGCCCGCCTGCTCAACTAGGCGCCGCGTCTCGGCGAGGAAAACGTCGGCATGGGCGCCGGCAAACTCAGGTCTCGCGGTTCCGAAGTGCATGCCAATATCCCCGAGACCCGCCGCCGACAGCAGCGCATCGACGATGGCGTGCGATGCCGCATCACCATCCGAGTGCCCGCTCAGCGCCTGTTCTCCCGGCCATTCCAATCCGGCAAGCCACAGGGTTCCGTCACCACCGAACGCGTGCACGTCTGTTCCGACGCCGATGCGCGGCAGAGAAACGGGCGGTTGTAGAACGGCTGCCGCCCGCTCCAGGTCTGCAGGGGTGGTGACCTTGAACCCCAGGGCATCTCCGGCAACCGTCAGCACCGTGTGACCGGCTGCCTGCATGAGTGCGGCGTCGTCGGTAAAGTCTTGCCCGACCGCGGCGTACGCGGTCAGCAGGACATCGCGGCGAAAACCCTGTGGCGTTTGCGCAGCAGCCAATTCAGAACGGTCGACGGCCGCCGTAATCACGGTGCCGTCAACACGCTTGATCGTGTCGACCACGGGCACCGCCGGGATAATGGCGTGGCCGGTGGACCGCACCGCCTCAATCACACGATCGACCGTTGCTGGCGGCACCAACGCACGTGCTGCATCGTGCACGAGAACGATCTCAATGTCACCCCAGAGCGCGGCGAGGCCCTGAGCGACCGACCCTTGACGCGTGGCGCCGCCTGTCACCACGCGAGCCAGATCGTGGCGCTCCCCGGCGACGCGGGCAATGTCAGCTTCGGCTTCGCCCTCGTACCCGGCCGGAACGACCACCACGACCTGCGCAGGCTCGGCAGTGGCAAAGACGCGCTCAAGGGCGTGCGACAAGATCGTGCGACCCGCCAACCCGACAAAGGCTTTCGGGGCGCCGGCGCCGAGGCGGGTGCCGGAACCAGCGGCAACGACAATGATGGCAACGCGCGGAACCGGAATGATGCTCACACACTCACGCTACCGCGCATGCTGGAAAACACGAATGCCGCCCGAATCATCGAGCGGCATTCGAAAAACAATGAGTTATGAAGCAAGAACCTCATCGAGCAGGATGCCGGCCTTCTCTTCGTCTGTCTTCTCGGCCAGAGCAAGCTCTGAAACCAGAATCTGACGGGCCTTGACAAGCATTCGCTTCTCACCTGCGGAGAGCCCGCGGTCTTGGTCACGACGCCACAGGTCGCGAACAACTTCGCTGACCTTGATCACGTCGCCAGATGCGAGCTTCTCGAGGTTCGCCTTGTACCGGCGGGACCAGTTCGTGGGCTCTTCGGTGAAGGGTGCGCGAAGCACGTCGAAAACGCGCTCCAGGCCTTCCTTACCAATGACATCACGAACACCAACGAGGTCGACATTGTCTGCCGGCACCTCGATGGTGAGATCCCCCTGTGCAACACGGAGCTTGAGATAGATCTTCTCTTCACCCTTGATGATGCGAGTCTTTACTTCGGAGATCGTGGCCGCACCGTGGTGCGGGTAAACGACCGTCTCGCCGACTTCAAAAAGCATGCAGTTATGTCCCTTCGGCAAACTCCAGGATACCACACGCCCTCTTACGCTAAGGTGTGCAGTTGCGCCGCGCCGACACACCGCGTTAGGCAGACTCGTAAGTGCGTCTAGACTAGAGGCGACCCCTTCATCGTCTTTGGGAGGACCTGTGACCTCGCGCGCACTCGCGTCTATCGCTCTCGGAGCTGCCGTCATTCTCGGCGCTACCGGATGCAACATGATCTCGCCCCAGGCGACGACCATTCCGTACTCGGCCGCGGAGGGCATCAACATTGATGACGCTTCGGGTCCCGTCAAAGTTCGCAACCTCTTCATCGTTGCGGACGAAACGGGCGAAAACGGCAACCTGGTCGGTAACTTCATTAACGACACCAATGAAGACCACACCGTCAGCATCCAGATCGGCGAGGGCTCTGACGCCATCTCCGTTGAGGTTGATGTTGACGCCAACTCGACCGTAGCCCTGGGCGGCTCGGGCGACAACGGCGAAGACCCGATCCTTCTGGAGGGCCTCAACGCTGACCTCGGCGCAACGGTTGTCTCGAACATCACGTCGGGTGGCGACACCGTCATGACGCACCTCATGGTGCTCGAGGGCAAGCTGTCATACCTGAAGGATCTCGCTCCTTCGGAGTAAATCTTCATAACGAAGGAGGGCCGCCCGATGATCGTGCGGCCCTCCTTCGTTTTTGTCTTAGTTTGCCTCGAAGCGGTAGCCAAGACCGCGAACGGTCACCAGCAGCACGGGCTGCGCAGGGTTCACCTCAATGCGCGAACGAATGCGCTTGATGTGCACGTCGAGCGTCTTGGTGTCACCGAAGTAGTCACTCCCCCACACCCGGTCGATGAGCTGACCACGAGTCAGAACGCGACCCGCATTGCGCATCAGAACTTCGAGCAGTTCAAATTCCTTCAGTGGCATACTGATTTCGTTGCCATCGACCGACACCGCGTGACGGTCTAGGTCAACGGTCACCCGCTCACTCTCCAGAATGCGCTCATCAAGCTCCGCTTCGACCGCGTCGTAGCGACGCAGCACAGCACGCATGCGAGCCAACAGCTCACGTGACGAGTAGGGCTTCGTGATGTAGTCATCGGCACCCAGTTCGAGGCCCACGACGATGTCGACCTCGGAGTCTTTCGCGGTCACCATGATGATCGGCGTCTGCGCACTCACCCGAATCTGACGGGCAACCTCGGTACCGGGCATGCCCGGCAGCATGAGATCAAGCAAGATGATGTCAGCACCACGGTCACGGTACGCGGCCAGCGCGGCCGGACCGTCTTCGGCGATCTCAACCTCGTAGCCTTCACGCTTCAGCAGGTATGCCAGCGGGTCGGCGAGGTCGGGTTCGTCTTCCACGAGGAGCACACGGGTCATTCCTGATCTTCTCTCTGCGGGGAGGCCATCTTGGCCGTCTTGGGGGGAGACTTCTTCTCTCGGGCGGGGGTACCGAGAGCGTTCTTCGTCGCGACCTTGCCGGCCACGGACTTCTTCCTTGCACCGTCAGCCGACTTCGACTTCTTGTGCCTGGTTCCGCCCCGCTTCTTGGAGTGCTCATCGGCGCCAGGCGACGGCGTGAGCGGCAGGGTGACGGTGAAAGTGGAACCACGCCCCGGTCGCGACCACAGGCGCACGTCGCCGCCGTGGCGCTGCACGGCGTGCTTCACGATCGAGAGTCCGAGTCCGGTGCCGCCGGTGCGACGCGAACGGGCCTGATCGGCACGGTAGAAGCGTTCAAAGATACGGTTCTGCTCAGACTCGTCAATACCGATGCCCTGATCGGCGACGGAGATCTCGACGGCATCACCCATCTTCTTGACGCCGACACCGACACGAGAGCCGGTGGGCGAATAGGCGATCGCGTTGGCGATGAGGTTGCCGATCGCGTCGCTGAGCACCTGTACGTCGCCGCGTACGAACAGGTTGCGGTCGCCACCGCGCACGACCTCAACGCCGCGCGATTCGGCGGCGACGGTGTGCATATCCATCGCGACGGCGACGACCTCGTCAATCGACACGGCGCGGGTCTCGGCCAGGCTGTCTGTCGACTGCAGGCGTGACAGGTTCATGATGCGGGTCGTGAGGTTGCCGAGCCTCAAGGCTTCGGCCTGAATGCGGGCGGCAAAGTGACGCACCTGCTCGGGGTCGTCTGCCGCCGACTCAATGGCCTCGGCGAGCAGGGTGACAGCTCCCACGGGCGTCTTCAACTCGTGACTGGTGTTGGAGACGAAGTCATGGCGCATGCGCTCAACGCGCTCGGCCTCGCTGGTGTCGCGTACCGACAGGAGTGTCAGCCGGCCACCCAGCGCAATGGCACGGGCCGATACGAGGCGGGTTTCGGTTGACACGTCGCCGATGCGCAGCCGCATTGAGTGGGTCTCGGGAACGCCAGACGATCGCGCCTCCTTCACGAGGGCGCGAAGTTCCTGGTCTTGCAAAGTGGCCCCGGTGCGGAAACCGAGCCAGCCGGCAGCCTTCGACGTCGCCAGAATGAGGTTTGAGGTGTCGATAACGGCCGCCGCGTCAGCCATCCCCTCCATCACGAGGGTGAGCCCGTCAGGCAGTTCCGTGCTGGACTCCTGCAAATGCTTGTCGCGCGTACGGTAGGCAACCACAATCAATAGGGCGACGCCACCACCGAGGATGAGCCCCAGACACAGCGACAGCAGCGAGAGCTCCAACGAGTTCATAACTCCAGCGTAGATTGTTCACCTGGCTCTCTGCGGCCAGTTTCCGCGATTTCCGGGGCCGTGCCGTCTACTATTCACGCAGAGGGCACCAATCGTTAACCTTTGGTCACCAGAATCGGATGCGACCTGCCGTGCCCGTGTGCACACCCGATTCAGTCGCGCACTGCGCGCATAAGAAAGGCGTTTTGATGCGCGAAGTATTCCACCAGTCTTTGGACGAGGTGCAGTCGCGTCTCGTCGAAATTTCCGAGCTCGTCGCCGATGCCATCGACAAGGCAACCCAGGCATTCGCCGGCAGCGACGTCACGTTGGCTGACGAAGTCATCACCAACGACCGCCGCATCGACGAACTCGCGGTCGCACTCGACGAACTGGCAATCGAGATCCTGGCTCGTCAGCAGCCGGTCGCCCGTGACCTGCGCACCGTGGTGACGGCGCTGCGGGTGAGCGCTTCCCTGGAGCGTATGGGCGACATGGCTGAGCACATCGCTCAGCTGGCCCGCTACCGTTTTCCGGAGCGCGCCATTCCCAAGGGTTTGAAGACGACCTTCACCAAGATGGGCGAACTCGACGTCGACATCGCGCGCAAGCTCACCGAACTATTGCGCACGCAAGACATTCGCCTCGCCGATGTCATCCGCAACGATGACGACCTGGTTGACGAACTGCACGCCACTGTCTTCGAGAAGGTGCTCTCCGAAAACTGGAAGGGCGAGGCAGGGGCGACCGTCGATGCCACCCTGGCCAGCCGCTACCACGAGCGCTTCGCCGACCACGCGGTCTCCGTGGCGAAAAAGGTTGTGTACCTGGCGACGGGTGATTGGGCCGCCGACACCGACGCGGTGACCGTAGCGGAGTAATCCCTGACAACGCGAGAGGCGGCTCGGTGAGTAATCACCGAGCCGCCTCTCGCGTTTCGAAACCTAGTGCTTTGCGCCCTGGTTTGCCACGGCGGCAGCACCCGCGGCTGCGGCCTCCGGGTCAAGATACTCGCCCGCACCGATGGGCTTGAGGTCGGCGTCGAGGCGGTAGACCAGAGGAATACCGGTCGGAATGTTCAGCGCCGCGATGTCATCGTCGCTGATTCCCTCGAGGTGCTTCACCAAGCCGCGCAACGAGTTCCCGTGTGCTGTGACCAGAACCGTCTTGCCTGCCTGCAGGTCGGGAACAATCGCGTTTTCCCAATAGGGCAAAAGGCGATCGATCACGAGGCTCAGCGATTCGGTGCGCGGCAGTTCGCCGTCGATGTCGGCGTAGCGTTCATCGCCAACTTGGCTGAACTCGCTGGCGTCATCGAGTGCGGGCGGCGGCACATCGAATGAACGACGCCACAGCTGGAACTGCTCGGGGCCGAACTCCTCCAGCGTCTGCGCTTTGTCCTTACCCTGCAGCGCACCATAGTGACGCTCGTTCAGTCGCCACGAGCGGGTCACCGGGATCCACAGGCGATCTGCCGCATCCAACGCGATGTTGGCGGTCTGAATCGCACGGCTGAGCAGCGAGGTGTGCAACACGTCAGGCAACAGACCCTTCTCAGCGAGCAGCTCGCCGCCGCGGCGGGCTTCGTTCTTGCCCTGCTCTGTGAGTCGTACGTCGACCCAACCGGTGAACAGGTTCAGCTGGTTCCATTCGCTCTGTCCGTGGCGAAGGAGGATAAGAGTGTAAGGCTCCGTCATGCTCACAGCCTACCGGCGCACGCGAACTCGTCGCGCCGCCCAATGTCACACTCCGACGCCTGGCAAGATTGAAGAATGGCACGGCGCACCGCCCCCACGGGGCACGCAACTCGCGGAACCACCGGAACCAACAGGTTGCGTCGCGTGGATCGCTGGATTGCCGCGCGCCGCGAGTTCACCACCGCCACTGCTCCCCTCGTCGTCGATCTCGGCTTCGGCGCCTCGGGCGTCACGGCGTTCGAGCTCTACGCCCGCCTCGTGAAGACGAACCCGACGGTCGAGGTGCTGGGCATCGAAATTGATGCGGAGCGTGTCGCTCGAGCAACCGAGCAACTAGCGGAAGTGCGTACCGGAACCACAGCTTTTCCGGCAAACGCACGCGTCAGTTTTGTTAAGGGAGGGTTTGAAACGCCCACGGCGCGCGCCCCACAGATCATTCGCGCCTTCAATGTTTTGCGCCAGTACGATGAAGCCGACGTGCCCGCGGCCTGGAAACTGATGGCGTCGCGCCTCAACCCCGGCGGCCTGCTTATTGAGGGCACGTGCGATGAAATCGGCCGCGTCTCGAGTTGGATCGATATCGACAACACCACAACGCCGCTCCGGTTCACGCTGTCACTGCGCTTAGCCGAACTCGACGCCCCCAGCATCGTCGCCGAACGCCTCCCTAAAGCCCTGATTCACCACAACGTGCCGGGCGAGCGTATTCACGCGTACCTCGCGGCACTCGATGACGCGTGGGAGCGCAAAGCACCGCTCGGAACCTTCGGTACGGTGCAGCGGTGGCTTGCGACCGTGCGTGCCGTGAAAGAAGCGGGGTGGCCGGTGCAGGGTACGTCGACGCGGTGGCGCCTCGGCGAAGTCACCGTCGACTGGGAGTCGGTAGCGCCATGACAACCGCCGCCATCGTGGGCTCCGGCCCGAACGGCCTCGCCGCCGCCATCCGCCTCGCGCAGGCGGGTGTCAGCGTCACGGTCTATGAAGCCAATGACCGCATCGGTGGCGGCGCCCTCACGTCAGAGCTGACGGTTCCGGGGCTCCTGCACGATGACTGCTCGACGGCTCTCCCTGCTGCCGTTGCCTCGCCGTTCTTTCAATCCTTGAATCTGGAACGCCACTGTCTGCAGTGGCGCCATGCGCCCATCGAACTGGCGCACCCGCTCCTCGGTCAGCAAACGGCAACCCTGTATCGAGACATCGATGACACGGCGGCGTCGCTCGGCGAGGATGGCTCACGCTGGCGCCGTTTGCTCGGCCCACTCGCCGCACACCCCGATGCCCTCGCCGCCACGTCGTTCGCCCCGCTCGTGAGTTGGCCGCGCCACCCCCTCCTGCTCGCACGTCTCGGGTTGCGTGCGCTTCCACCCGCGACGATGACGGCACGATATTTCCGCACGCCGCAGGCCGCCGCCCTGTTCGGTGGGATCGCCGCCCACGCTTTCATGCCGTTAACCTCACTCGTCTCCTCCTCAGTCGGCATCATGCTCGGCGCCCTCGCACACGCGCACGGCTGGCCGATGGCCCAGGGCGGTGCCGGTGCTCTCACCGCTGCGCTGGCAACAGAGTTGCTGAGTCTCGGCGGGCGCATTGAAACGTCGATGCGCGTCACCCGCACCCGCGATCTCGGCGCAGACATCGTGATCCTCACCGTGCCGCCCGCTGTCGCCCTCCCCCTCATCGGCGATGTGCCGCACCAAGTGGGTCGAGCGTGGCGCCGATTCAAGCACGGCCCGGCGGCCTACAAAATCGACCTCGCGGTCGAAGGGGAAGTGCCGTGGCTCGATGAGGAGTCACGCCGTGCGGGCGTGGTGCACGTTGGCGGAACCATGGCAGAAATGCGCGAGGCCGAGGGCGAGATGAGCCGCGGTCGTATGCCGGAGCGGCCCTTCATTCTCACCGCGCAGCCTCACGCCACCGATCCTTCCCGCCGCGTCGGCAACCTGGTTCCGTTCTGGCTCTACGCGCACGTCCCTCACGGCTGGCAGGGCGATGAAACCGAGCGAATTCTGGCGCGCGTCGAGCAATTCGCCCCCGGCCTGCGCGAACGAGTTGTCGGCATGAACGTGCGCGGACCCGCCGCGCTCGAAGCGCACAACGCGGCGTACGTCGGCGGCGACATCACGGGTGGTGCGACATCACTTCGACAGCTCGCCATGCGCCCCCGCCTCGGCGCGTTGGGGTACCGCACTGGCGTTAGCGGCGTCTACCTCGGTGGCGCGTCGACGTCGCCGGCCGCTGGTGTTCATGGCATGAGCGGAGTCCGGGCCGCCGAGTGCGCGCTGAAGGATTGGGCTCGCTAAGGCACCGAGGCCATCGTGCGCGCCCGGCTGCGCCTGCGCGGAGTCGCACCCGCCCAGGATGGCTATGCCGTGAGTTGGTAGCGTGCGCGGCCGCCGGGTCGTGGGGTTTGGGTGGGGTCCGCACTGGTGGGCGGGATGATCCACACCTTGGAGGAACGCGTTGTCCCGTCGACGTGGATGTTCCAGCCGTTGTCGTGGATGCGGTGGTGACAACTTGTGCAGAGTAGGACACCATTGCTGAGGTTGGTTGGTCCGGTGTCTCGCAGCCACCATCGGATGTGGTGTGCTTTGGTCATTTGCGGCGGCAGCCCACACATGACGCATCCGCCGTCTCGTTCGGCCAGGGCAAGTCGTTGGGCTCGGGTGAAGAGTCGTTTTTCGCGACCCCAGTCGAGGATTTCACCCGCGGACCCGAGGACGGCGGGAATGACGCCGCCGCTGGCGGCGATTTGTCGGCAGGTGGTGATGCTAATGGGTTGGTCCGCGCCGTCGATGGTGGCGTGGCCGGTGCCGCCTGTGAGGTCATCGAGGGAGACCCGCACGATCACGGTCGCTCCGGTCAGGGGGAGGCCATTGTTGTCGCAATCGGTGACGTGGTCACAGATCGCGGCGAGGGCATCGGCTTGGATCTGCGCGAGGGTGCGGTGATCTTCGCCGGGCAGGTCGATTGGTGAGGTGTCCGTAGCGTCGTTTGAGTCGCACGCGTCCGCACCGTTCGCGCCAGCGCCGTTCGTGGTGACGTGCGGGTTGCTCTTGCGGGCTTGGAAGGTGGCGGCGACCCATGCCTGGATCGCGTTTTTGATTGGTGCGCCGGAGGCGACATCGGTGCAGAGGTTGAGGAAGAAGGATCCGTCGCGTTCGTACATGGTGAGGGACCGGCGCGCACGGGTTTCTTCTTCACGGGGCTCAACTCCCTCGGGATGGAGGGTCGCTTCGGCATTCGTGATGAGTTTGCGGACGTCGTCGCCGGAGAGCCCCGCGGCACGGTCAACGAGTTGCTTCTCCGCCTCGACGATGCGGTCATTAGTCATGTGCAGGCGCACGCGGTCGAGCATCGTGACGATGAGGGATCCGGCGGCAGCTGCGATCGTGCCCTGTTCGAGGGCTTCTTTCACTGCGGGGTATTTCGCCGGCATCCGTTCACCGAGCAGATTCGACCGGGGCGCCGTCGCTTTCCCGAGCTTCGCGAGCCTCGTAGCTTCACTCGCCGTTCCGCCACCGGTGGTCGCGATCAGCGTTGCCGAATTTCGGAATCCGTGCTGTTTCGCGAGGCTATCCGCGCCGAGTTCAGGCCGGGACTCATGCTCAATCCCCGCAGCTACCTCCGCACGCAACCCGTCGAAGCGTCGCTGCAACGCCCCCATCGCCGCATTCACCGCGATCAATTGGGTGCGGCTTAAGTCGGCGCCGGATTCGGCATCACACCACGCGGTCTCGAGAGCCGTGACGGCCTCGAGGAGTGGGGTGAGATGCTGGTTGGCCATACCTCCATTTTAGAACGTGTATTCGATGAAGTCAAGAGTTCTATAGAACAGATTTACTATTCATTACGCCCTGTCTCACCACCCGACGCTTTGAGGTTCACGTGACGAACGGCCAGTCGTCTGGATACGAGAACGGCACGGCCACGACCTGAACGTCGTCTTCGTAGGTGATTCTGCCGGGCGTATTCGTGCGTAGCTCTACCCAACGCACGTCATAGCGATCCAACAGTTCGAGCACCCAGCACATCGCCGCCAAAGCCCCAAAAAGAGCCCCAGGATCTCGCCTAGTCTTGCTTCAGCGGGCGACGCGAAAGACGCGTCAAGCGTGGCACGTCGGCCGTCGCGCCAGCATCAGCCGGAACGATGACCTCTTGTGCTGCCGAAATAACAACCTCATCGAGGTGCACGCTGAGCGTGGCATCGGCGGGCACACGACGGCTCACGATCGCCAGGGCAATCGGCCCCAGTTCGTGGTGCATAGCTGCGGACGTCACGGTGCCGACCTCGTCATCACCGTTGAACACCGTGGTTCCGGGTGCCGGAATCACGCTGTCGCTACCGTCGAGGTGCAGCATCACGAGGCGACGCGGCGGGTGGCCGAGGTTGTGCACTTTGGCGACCGTCTCTTGTCCGCGGTAGCAGCCCTTGTTGAGGTGCACGGCAGAGCGCAGCCAGTCCACTTCGTGCGGAATCACGCGATCGTCGCGCTCATTCGCCCAGCGTGGGCGCCACGCGGCAATGCGGAGGGCGTCAACGGCCAGCAGGCCAGCGGCGGTGACGGAACCACGCTGTGCGATGAGAGCATCGCGTTGCGCGGGCGTGACAATGGCTTCGCGCCACGAACGCTCCGCGCCGGGGTGTTCGGTGGCGTGCGAATACTGCCAACCGCCGGGCGTCACAACGCTCCACGGGTCAACCCAAATGTGGGCGTCCTCACCCAGCACGGTCGTCACGATGGCCTCGGCAGCGCCGCTGGCGTTGTAGCCAACGAGTACCCAGTCAGTTTTCGCTACAATCTCAACCTGCGCGCGGAACCGCATGCGCAGCAACCACGTTGCCAATGGTTCCGCGTCGTCGATGTCGACAAGCAGGTAGGTGGTTTCGCCATCGTCAAAGACGCCGGCAGCATGCTCGACTCGGCCCTGCACGTCAAGAACGAGGAGCTCGGTTGATGTGCCAGCCGACAAGCGGTCAACTGCCTGCGATGTGATGGAGTTCAGCCACGTCAGTCGTTCCGGGCCGGTGAGGGTGACGACCGCACGGTCGGCAAGCTCAGCGAAAGCGGTGCCACGGTCGAGCGCGCGCTGTTCGCGAAGCGGTTCTCCGTAGTGGGCGACACCGTGGTCGCCGGCAACGGCGCCAGGAAGGGAAGCGAAGCGGCTCATTAAGACACCTTGGCTAGACGTGCAGACGCGTGGGATGCGAGGGGTGCGCCGAGTGCGGCAATGTCCCACGCCCACAACAGATGGGAATCAACCAGACCGTACATGCGCGAAGCCGCGCCGTACTGCTGGGCAGAAGCGGTGCGGACGACCGCATCAGTGGCGATATCAATGCGCGGGCCGGTGACCTGACCGAGGTAGAGCTCGCTCACGCCATCAGAGTGCACAAGACTTACTTCGATATCGAAACCACCGCTGGGCTGACGGAGCGACTCAACGTCATCAACGGTACGAACAATCGGTTCGGCAATGGCAGGCAACAGGCCCGGGCCAGCATCGGCATTCGTGCGCGGGCGGGCAAGACGCCAAAAGCCGACCTCGCTCACGAGAGCGCGATCAGTGTCGGTCGTCACCGCGGTCGCCGAATAGTTCAGGAAGTCGCCGCCATCGTGGCTGAAGCTCACGCGGTGCGTGAACTCGCCAGAGTAGTGGTCGTCACCAACGTGATAGTCGATGACACCAACACCCTCCCAGACTCCGAGAAGCCAGGAGAGCGGAACGAGATCCGCCGGGAGATCGCTCGGCAGCTCGATCATGCGCTTAGCGCTGGCCGCGGAACAGGTTCCAGAGGACGGCGCCAGACACGAATGCGATAGCCGCCGCCGCTAGTCCGAGGAGCCCTACGAAGAAGAGTTCAAGCGCAAGATAGTCCATGCCTTTACTCTAGCGCGCTCTGGCGGCGTTGTCGGCACTTACGCCCCGGTCATCACCGCTGCTAAGCCAAAACCAACCGAAACAACACCCATGACGATGAGCGCACCGAGCATGCTGAGCCCAACGCGGCGAATGAAGTCGGTGGGATGGCCGTAGGCAACCTGAATGCCAAAAGTCAGAATGAGGCAACCCCCGAGAGCAACGCTGAGCCACTGCGGGCGCGCTTCAATCGGAACGAAGAGTCCGATTGCGGAGGCCGCGACAAGCCCGGCGACCCACACAGCCACGATCCCAGGAAACGGCGATCGCGGAGCAAGTTCAGGTGTTGACACCCCGCCATTGTTACATGAGGACATCGAATTGACCCGAGAAACAGCGGCATTCTTGGGTCTGGTTATTATTAGAGCGAGGCGGCCAAGCCGCTAAAGAGGAGCGAGTGTGTCACAGATCTTGGTACTGAGCTCTGCCGCAGACACATCTGCCCCGTTGCCTGCGCTCGAGCTTCTGAACCATGCTGTGCGCGTTATTCCCGCCTCCCCCGCGCATCTCGTTTCGGCGCCCGACGCTGATCTTGTCGTGATCGACGCACGTGGCGACCTTCTCGCCGCCAAATCGTTGTGCAAGATTCTGCGCACCACGGGACTCTCCAGCCCGCTCATTGCCGCCGTCAGCGAGGGCGGTCTCACCGCTATCTCCTCCGACTGGGGCATCGACGATGTCATCCTGATGACCGCGGGCCCCGCTGAAATCGACGCCCGCGTGCGGCTCGCGCTGGGCCGCGTCGCGGCAACCGCACCGGCCACCCGCGTGCAAACGAGTGGCATCTCGATCGATGAGGCAAGTTACTCCGCGAAGGTCAACGGCAAGCCACTGGACCTCACCTACAAAGAGTTCCAACTGTTGCATTTTCTCGCGACGCACCCGTCCCGCGTGTTTACCCGCGAACAGTTGCTGAGCGAAGTGTGGGGCTACGACTACTTTGGCGGTACCCGCACGGTCGACGTGCACGTGCGTCGGTTGCGCGCCAAGTTGGGTGATTTGGAACAATTGATCGGCACCGTGCGTAACGTCGGCTACCGCTTCAATAACGCCGAAGACGAAGCACTGAATTCGTCCCCCGCCTAACGGGGTTTACCTGCCGGACATTGATGCCTGACATGATGTTGACATGATCGAGCAGACGATCCCCTTTGCGGGCTTCAACGATGACGACGACGATGACTTCGATGCCATGGCACCCGACGCCGACGACCGTTTTCCTGATGAACGCTACCTTGACCGCGAACTGAGCTGGCTCGCGTTCAACCAGCGCGTGCTTGAGCTCGCCGAAGATCCGGCCACGCCACTGCTTGAGCGTGCCAATTTCCTGGCGATTTTCGCGAGCAACCTTGACGAGTTCTTCATGGTGCGTGTCGCCGGGCTCAAGCGCCGCATTCTGACCGGACTTGCTGTTCCCTCGAACGTCGGCCGCGCTCCCCTCGACGTGCTCGCTGACATCTCAGATGAAGCGCATCTCCTGCAATTGCGCCACGCGGCGGCGTGGAAAGAGCTGGTGCAGCCGGGTCTGGCCGAGGCCGGCATCGAAGTCGTCGGCTGGGATGACCTCACCGGCGATGAACAAGAACGCCTCACCGAGTACTTCCAGAACCAGGTGTTCCCGGTACTGATGCCGCTGGCGGTCGACCCGGCTCACCCGTTCCCCTACATCTCCGGCCTGTCGCTCAACCTCGCTATTCGGGTGCGCAACGCCCGCACCGGACGCCAAGACTTTGCGCGTCTCAAAGTGCCACAAATGATGCCCCGCCTTGTCGAGGTTCCGACTGCGGGCACGGCGCTGCGCTTCATTTCGCTCGAAGAGCTGATCGCCAATCACCTCGGCGACCTGTTCCCGGGCATGGAGGTCATCGACCACCACCTCTTCCGCCTCACCCGCAATGAAGACATGGTGATCGAAGAAGACGAGAGCGAAAACCTGATTCAGGCGCTCGAAGCCGAGCTCATGCGTCGCCGCTTCGGCCCGCCCATTCGTCTGGAAATCACCGACGACATGGACGACCTGACGCTCGATCTGCTGCTGAAAGAGCTCGGTATCACTGACCAAGAGGTCTACCGTCTACCCGGCGCGCTCGATCTGCGTTCGCTGTTTAGCCTGTCGCGTATTGAACGCCCCGACCTGCACTACCCGCCACATCTGCCACGTACCGCCGTGGCTTTCCAGCCTGTGGAGCAAAACGGTCGCGCCGATCTGTTCGCCGCCATTCGCCGTGGCGACGTACTCGTGCACCACCCGTACGAGTCGTTTGCGACGAGCGTGCAGGCCTTCCTTGAGCAGGCCGCTCGAGACCCGCACGTGCTCGCTATCAAGCAGACGCTGTACCGCACGTCGGGCGACAGCCCCATCGTGCAGGCCCTCATTGACGCCGCCGAATCGGGCAAGCAGGTGCTCGCGCTCGTCGAGGTGAAGGCGCGCTTCGACGAAGCCGCCAACATCGTATGGGCACGCAAACTCGAGAAGGCGGGCGTGCACGTTGTGTACGGTCTCGTCGGCCTCAAGACGCACTCGAAACTCTGTCTCGTTATTCGCGAAGAAGAGGGCACGCTGCGCCACTACAGCCACGTCGGAACCGGTAACTACAACCCGAAGACGTCGCGCCTGTACGAAGACTTCGGCCTGTTTACGACCGACTATCAGGTCGGTAAAGACCTCACGCGCCTGTTCAACGAGCTCAGCGGCTATGCGATCGAGAAGAAGTTCAAGCGTCTGCTTGTCGCGCCGTTGCACTTGCGCAAGGGCCTCATCCGGCTCATCGAGAAGGAGCGCCGTAACGCCCTCGCTGGCAAGCCGGCACGCATCCGCATCAAGGTGAACTCAATGGTCGATGAGCAGATCATTGACGCGCTGTACCGCGCGTCGATGGCCGGCGTGCCCGTTGAAGTCTGGGTGCGTGGCATTTGCTCGCTGCGCCCGGGCGTTCCGGGTCTCAGCGAGAACATTACGGTGCGTTCAATCCTCGGGCGCTACCTCGAGCACTCCCGCCTGTTCCTTTTTGAAAACGACGGCGACCCGCAGGTGTACATCGGTAGCGCCGACATGATGCACCGCAACCTCGACCGCCGCGTTGAGGCGCTCGTGCGTGTCACCGCCCCCGACCACCTCAACGAGCTGGCGACACTATTTGACCTCGCGATGAGCAACGCGACGAGCTCGTGGCACCTCGACGCCGATGGCATCTGGACCCGCCACTCGGTCGACAGCGACGGTCAGCCACTCATCGATGTGCAAGATGCGACGATGGCAGCCGTTGCGCGCCGTCGCCGGTCACGGACGGTGCGATGAGCGATAAGGCCGTCTACGCCGCAGGCGCCCTGGTCTGGCGCGTCGTTGAAGGCAAGCTTCGTATTCTCGTCATTCACCGCACGAAGTACGCCGATGTGACGCTCCCCAAAGGCAAGGTCGACCCGGGCGAAACTCTGCCCGAGACCGCCGTGCGCGAAATCTTTGAAGAGACCGGAATCCAGGTGAACCTGGGTGTTCCCGTCGGTGTCTCGCACTATCGCCTGCCCAGCCGCAAGCAAAAGATCGTGCACTACTGGGCCGCGCACGCCACCGAAGGGGCCGTTCGCCGATCGGCGTTCGTGCCGAACAAAGAGGTCGCCGGCTTGGAGTGGGTCTCCCCCACGCGCGCCCTCAAATACCTCAGTTATCCCGTTGACATTGAGATCGTGGAAAACTTCTTGCGGCTCGAGAGCGACGGCGTGCTTGAAACCTTTCCGATCATCGTGCTGCGTCACGCGAAGGCGCTGTCGCGCTCCGAATGGACCGACGCGGACGCCGCTCGCCCGCTGACGGATCGCGGAACCAAACAGGCACAGAAAATCAGCGGAACGCTGGCGAGCTTCGGCGTGCGCCGCGTCGTCTCGTCAACCGCCGTCCGCTGTGTCACTACCGTGGTTCCGCTCGCCACCTCGCTGGGACGCGACATCGTGCGCACCGACGACCTGTCGCAGGACGCATTCGAAGCCGGCACCGCCGACGTGCGTGCCGTGGTCGGCAAGCGCGTGCGCTCGCGCAAAGCGGCCGTACTGTGCAGCCACCGCCCGGTGATTCCCACGATCATGCGGGAACTAGCGTTGGCGACCGGAACCATCGAGGGACAGTATCTCGCGGATGCCGCGACACTCGAGCCCTCGGGTTTCAGCGTTGTTCACCTGTCGGCAACACACCCGGGCGCCGGAATCGTCACAATCGAAACGTACGACGCCCGCGATTAGATTGTTCCGGTCGTTCACCTTCCGTTCACCTGATTTCCCACTTCTCGTTAAGAAGAGACTCTTAACGTCTGTGTTGTCCCTGCACCGGGACATCTCCGACACAGTGAAGGATTCACCCCGTGAAGCTCACCCGCATTGCCCAGATCGGCGCGATCAGCGCTATTGCTGCTCTTACGCTGACGGCTTGTGCAGCGAACGAAGGCGCACCCGCCGATTCGGCAGCCCCCACCGACTCGAGCGCTCCCTCGGATGCTCCGGCACTCTCGGGCGAAATCGCCGGTTCCGGCGCATCGTCACAGGAAGTCGCCGTGCAGACGTGGACTGCCGGCTTCCAGACGGCAAACGCAGACGTCACCGTCACGTACGACCCGGCCGGTTCGGGCGCTGGTCGCGAGTCGTTCGCCGCTGGTGCTGTGGTCTTCGCCGGCTCGGACCGCGCGTTCAAGACCGACGAGCTCTCGGGCACGTTCGCTGCATGTGCTGAGGGTTCTAACCTCATCGAGCTGCCCACCTACATCTCGCCGATCGCGATCATCTTCAACCTTGAGGGTGTTGACTCGCTGAACCTCGACGCCGCCACCACGGCGAAGCTCTTCACCGGTGAGATCAAGAACTGGAACGACCCGGCCATCGCCGCACTCAACCCGGACGCAACGCTCCCCGACCTCGCCGTGAACCCGGTTCACCGTGCCGACAAGTCGGGCACGACTGGCAACTTCACCGACTACCTCGCAGCAGCTGCTCCCGAGGCATGGACCTTCGACTCGGTCGAAGAGTGGCCGGTACAGTCTGGTGAAGCTGCTCAGGGCACCTCAGGTGTCGTGAACGCGGTCAAGCAGGGCGTTGGATCGATTGGCTATGCCGACGCATCACGTGCTGCTGAAGAGGGTCTGTCAACGGTCGCCATCAAGGTCGGCGACGAGTTTGTTGAGTACTCCCCAGAGGCTGCCGCTGCGATCGTCGAGAAGTCGCCGTTCGCTGAGGGCCGCACCGAGGGCGACCTCGCTATCGAGCTCGACCGTACGTCGGCTGAGGCTGGCGTCTACCCCATCGTTCTGGTCAGCTACCTCATCGCTTGCCAGGAGTACGGCGCAGACTTCGCTGACCAGGCTCCGATTGTGAAGTCGTACCTCCAGTACATCGCGAGCGAAGAAGGCCAGAACGCAGCCGCTGCTGCAGCCGGAAACGCTCCGATCACCGCTGACCTGCGTACCAAGATCAACGCAGCGATCGACCTGATCGTCACCAACTAAACGCTGTCGCCCGGCTCGGTCCCTACCGAGCCGGGCACAATGCCGTATCAGCCGAGAACAGGACACCATGACCTCTTCCACCCAGACAGCACCGCGAGCGCCCCAAGCCAAGCCACCCGTTCGTGTTGGCGACCGCGTGTTCTCCGGGACCGCCCTGTTCGCTGGCTCCATGATTCTGGTGACCCTCGCGGCCGTCACCATCTTCCTTGTGGTCCAGTCGCTGCCAGGAATCACCGCCAGCAGCGAGAAGGCTTCACTGCTGGACACCAATTTCTGGGACTATGTCTGGCCGCTCACCTTCGGCACCGTCTGGGCGTCGTTCCTCGCCATCATCATCGCGGTTCCGCTCTCTGTGTCGGTCGCGCTGTTTATCTCGCACTATGCGCCGCGCAAGCTCGCGCAGGCGCTCGGTTACGTCGTAGACCTGCTCGCTGCGGTTCCGTCGGTCGTCTTCGGCCTCTGGGGCATCATGGTTCTTGCCCCCTCGGCACAGCCGATCTACAGCTGGCTGATGACAAACATGGGTTGGTTCCCCCTGTTCGCCGGCGAAACCGCGGTTGGCCGCTCGATCTTCACTGCCGCCATCGTGCTCGCTGTCATGATTGTTCCGATCATCACCGCGATCTGCCGCGAGATCTTCCTGCAGACACCGCGTTTGCATGAAGAAGCGGCCCTCGCGCTCGGCGCCACCCGCTGGGAAATGGTCAAGATGGCCGTCTTTCCCTTCGGCCGCTCGGGTATCGTCTCGGCCTCGATGCTGGGCCTCGGCCGCGCGCTCGGCGAGACGATGGCGGTCGCGATGGTGTTGTCGGCAACCGGCGCGATCAGCTTCAAGCTGTTCACGAGCCAGAACCCCTCCACGATTCCGGCGAACATCGCCCTCACCTTCCCCGAGGCCTACGGCACGAACGTTAACGTGCTGATCGCGACCGGCCTCATCCTGTTCATTGTCACCTTCGCGGTCAACGCACTCGCGCGCTGGATCGTCAGCCGCCGCAAGGAATTCTCGGGAGCCAACTGATGTCGATCACCGTTTCTCCCACGACCTCACCGGAGACACCCCAAGGCGCTCCTGTTGCCGCCTCAGCGTCTCCCATCCGCCTCACCAGCGGCCAGCTCCCCCGTTGGACGCCGTGGGCGCTCCTCGGAGGCACAGGCGTCGCCATGGCGCTCGTCTTCCTCATCCTCGCGCAGAGCGTGCAAGACGAGTTCAACGTCGCCGGGTGGGCCATTATCACCGCGCTCGTGTATCTGACCCTCATCACGGTCATGTCCGCCACGGTCGAAGGTCGCCGCAAGGCAACAGACCGTCTTGTCACAGGAATCGTGACCAGCGCATTCGCCCTTGCCATGGTTCCGCTCGTCTCGGTCGGTATCACGGTGGTCAGCAACGGCGTCGCCGGTATCTCTGCCGAGTTTTTCTCTGAATCAATGCGCAATGTTGTCGGCGAGGGCGGTGGCGCATTGCACGCCATCATGGGCACGCTGCTCATCACGCTGGCGGCCGCGGTGATCTCGATTCCGATTGGTATCTTCACCGCGATCTACCTGATCGAGTACGGCAACAACAACCGTCTCGCTCGTGGCATCACGTTCTTGGTTGACGTGATGACGGGTATTCCGTCGATCGTTGCCGGCCTGTTCGCGTTCGCGCTGTTCGCACTGTTCTTCGGCCCCGGCGTGCGCATGGGCATCATGGGCTCGATCGCCCTGGCGGTACTGATGATTCCGGTCGTCGTGCGCTCGACAGAAGAAATGCTGCGCCTCGTGCCGAACGAGCTGCGTGAAGCGTCGTACGCGCTCGGCGTGCCGAAGTGGCGCACCATCGCCAAGGTGGTGCTGCCGACGTCAATCGCCGGAATCACGACCGGTGTCATGCTCTCGATCTCCCGCGTTATCGGCGAGACCGCGCCGTTGCTCATCACCGCCGGTGTCGCGACGAGCATGAACTATGACCTGTTTGACGGCCGCATGATGTCGCTGCCGGTGTTCGTCTACAACCAGTACATGAACCAGGGCATCCCGGCGCAGGCGTTCGTTGACCGCGCTTGGGCAGGCGCGTTGACGCTCATCGTCATCGTGATGGTGCTGAACCTCATCGCCCGCCTCATTGCCAAGATCTTCGCCCCCAAGATGGGCCGCTGACGCGGCGTACCTCTGCAGATAAGAAATTGAGAAACCCGTGTCTAAGAGCATCGAAGTAAACGACCTGAACGTCTACTACAGTGACTTCCTCGCTGTTGAAGGCGTCTCCATGACGATCGAGCCGCGTTCGGTCACCGCTTTTATCGGCCCGTCGGGTTGTGGCAAGTCCACGTTCCTGCGCACGCTCAACCGCATGCACGAAGTGATCCCCGGCGCCCGCGTCGAGGGTGAAGTGTTGCTCGACGGCGAAGACCTCTACGGCGCCGCTGTTGACCCCGTGCTCGTGCGCCGCCAGGTCGGCATGGTGTTTCAGCGCCCGAACCCGTTTCCCACGATGTCGATTCGTGAAAACGTGCTCGCCGGCGTGAAGCTCAACAACCGCCGCATGGCGAAGAGCGACCAGGACGCCCTCGTTGAGAAGTCGTTGCAGGGTGCGAACCTCTGGAACGAGGTCAAGGATCGCCTCGACAAGCCCGGTTCGGGCCTCTCAGGTGGTCAGCAGCAGCGTCTGTGCATCGCGCGTGCGATCGCGGTCTCCCCCGACGTGATTCTGATGGACGAGCCCTGCTCGGCCCTCGACCCGATCTCGACGTTCGCGATCGAAGAGCTCATCAACGAGCTCAAGAACGAGTACACGGTCGTCATCGTGACGCACAACATGCAGCAGGCATCGCGTGTGTCTGACAAGACCGCGTTCTTCAACATCGCCGGCACCGGAAAGCCCGGCAAGCTCATCGAGTTCGATGACACCACCACGATCTTCACGACGCCATCTGTGCAGGCGACGGAAGACTACGTGTCGGGCCGTTTCGGGTAGCCCACCCGTTCTGCGAGGTTAGGGACCCTCGCCCAAAACCGCCGCCGGCGCTCTGCCGCGGCGGTTTTGCGTTTGTGGGGTGTGGTTCCGGAACCACGGCGCGGGGTGCGGAACCAGTGGTTCCGCCGTCGTGGGGGGCTAGTCGCGGGGCGAGAGCAGATACGCGTTGAGCTCGGCGGTGAGGGCCGAGTCGATCTCGAGCGGCGTGCCGTCGACCGAGTTGATCGGGGCGGCCAGGCGCACCGACGACACCAGCCACGCCGCGTCGACGCGCGGTAGGGCCGACGCGGGCAGCGTTTCGTACGCGACGTCGTAGCCCTTCTCCTGCAGGAAGGTAAAGACGCTGATCTGAGTGGTGCCGTGCAGGATTCCGGCGCCCGGCTTCGGCGTGACGAAGCGGTCACCCACGCGCATCACGAGTGACGCGGTCGGTGCCTCGAGCAGAATGCCATCCGACGATACGAACACCGCGTCATCGGCACCGCGGCGCTTCGCTTCGCGGATCGCGGCCATGTTGACGGCGTACGACAGGGTCTTTGCGCCCAGCAGCAGCCACGGTGCGCGGTCGGGGGCGCCGCTGTCGAATCCGCGGTCGAGGGTCACGACCGAAACGCCATCGCGGCGCACCTTGGCGAAGTCTCCGGCTGGTGCGGCGGTGACCCACGCGGTCGGCGTCGGACCGTGCTCAATACCCCGGCTCAGGATGAGCTTGATGACCCACTCGCCCTCGCCGCACGCGTCGGCGGCTACAGCAATAGCCTCTCGCCACTGCGCCGTGTTCGGCGCCGGCAGGTCGCACAGTCGCGCTGAGTGCGCGAGACGCTCGAGGTGCGGCATGACCTCTTGCGGGTGCTTCTCAGAGACGCCAATCGACTCAAAAATGCCATCACCCCGCTGCGTCGACAGTTCACCCACGCTCAGTGCGGGTGCCGACGCGTCGATCACGCTAAACGTGTCGGCATAGCTGTCACGAATGTCGAAGTCGGCAACGGGCGTAATGAGAAGCGCGAAAGTGCTGGCCATGCACCGAGCCTAAAGCCTTCCCAGCCCGGCATCCGTCGTTTGGGGCATCCGTATTTCTGTACCCGTTGGTTCCGGAACCATGTCTCGCGTCGTGCGCCGTGGTTTTGTTGTCGACACCGTATGTCGGAGAAATCCGCCGAACCTCACGTAAACCGCCAGCGATCGCACTCAGGCGGCCATTTCCCCGACCTCCGGCGCCGGATCCAGGGGATCGAACACGCGAGCGGGGCAGGAGGAGTATTCCCTCCTGCCCTGCTTCGGCGTGTGCCGCGTTACCCAGCCGGCGGCATCAGCACCGAGTCGATGAGGTAGACGGTGGCGTTTGCCGTCTGCACGCCACCGCAGATCACCATCGCGTCGTTGACCATCCAGTTGTCACCTGATCCGGTGACCTCAAGGTCAGCGCCCTGAACCGTGGTGTGCATGCCCGCGATGTCATCCGGCTCGATCTGCCCCGGAACCACGTGGTACGTGAGGATCGACGTCAGCAGGTCAGAGTCGGTCTTGAGTGTGTCGATCGTTGCCGGGTCGATCTTTGCGAAGGCATCATCGACCGGAGCGAACACCGTAAACTCCGCGGAGTTCAACGTGTCGACGAGATTGACGTCTGGGTTGAGCTGACCGCTCACCGCCGCGACGAGCGTGGTCAGCAGCGGGTTGTTTGATGCCGCGACGGCGACGGGGTCTTGCGACATGCCCTGAATTGAGCCGGCGCCCGACGGAACGGTTTCGGCGTATGAAGCGCAACCCGGGCCAACGAGGTTGGCGGCGGGATCCATCGTCATTTCTTCGGACTCCATCGGCGTCGGCGCCATGGACTCGGTCGCCTCTGGCGCCGCAGACTCCATCGTGTCGTCAGCTGCCCCCGTCGTGCAGCCAGCGAGTGCAAAAGCTCCCGCAACCGTCAAAGCGAGAACTGCGGTGGTCTTCTTTGTGATGCTGAACATCTCTACCTCCGAGGTGTAGCCACTCGCGTGGCACTGTTGCCGCGATTTCTCCGCGGTGTTGCATGGTGTTCGGAGCCCTCCGACAACCGGATGGGAAGAATCTCAGAAAAGTTTTCGCCATCCATTTACGCTGCGGCAACGAACCTCCCGTGACAGAAACGAGGATCGAGATGGACCAGATCATTATTGGGCTCTTGGGCGGGCTCATCACCGGAATATCGCCCTGCATTCTTCCGGTGTTACCGGTCATCTTCCTCACCGCGGGTGCCCAATCAGCACAGTTCGACGGCCAAGATGACGCGGTTCCGGCTCGGCGGAGCCGTCCTTTCTTTGTGATCCTCGGTCTGATGCTCAGCTTCACTCTTGTCACACTGGTCGGCTCGCTCGTGCTGGGTGCCCTCGGCCTCCCCCAAGACATCATTCGATGGTTGGGCATCATCGTGCTGATCTTGATCGGCGTCGGCCTGCTGGTTCCGCAGGTCGAGCGTTTGTTGGAGAAGCCATTCGGGTGGATTCCGACTAAGAACGTGAAGAACCGTGGCAACGGTTTTGGCGTTGGGCTCGCCCTCGGGGCCGTCTTCGTGCCGTGCGCGGGGCCGGTGCTGGCGGCGATCATTGTGGCCGGTTCGACCGGGCAGATTGGGGTCGGAACCATTATGCTGACGGTTTCGTTCGCCGTCGGCGTCGCGATTCCGCTGCTGATCTTTGCTCTTGCAGGCCGTGGGGTCGTGGAGCGAATCCGCGCGTTCCGCACGCGCGAACGCGGGCTGCGCATCGCCGCCGGTGTTGCGATGCTGGCGTTGGCCGTTGGTCTCATCTTCAATGTTCCGCAAGCTTTGCAGCAGCTCCTTCCGGACTACACGGCTGGTCTCCAGAAAGATCTGTCGGAGTCAGACGCCGGTGAATCCGCGCTCGGCCTGGGCGGACTCGTGACCGATGAGAATCGACAGCTCGACAACTGCGAGAGCGGTGCCGACGAGCTCGCTGAGTGCGGTACAGCTCCTGCCATTCGCGGGATCGACCAGTGGCTTAACACGCCCGGCGGAGAGGCCATCGACCTCGCCGACCTCAAGGGCAAGGTGGTTCTCATCGACTTCTGGGCCTACTCCTGCATCAACTGCCAGCGCGCCATCCCCCACGTCAATGCGTGGTACGAGGCTTACGCCGACAGCGGGCTCGAAGTGATTGGCATCCACTCTCCTGAGTACGCCTTCGAGAAGAACCCCGACAATGTGGCTGCTGGCGCAAAAGACTTCGGCATCGCTTACCCCGTCGCACTCGACAACTCGCTGTCCACCTGGACCGCATATCGAAACCGCTATTGGCCAGCCCACTACCTGATCGACGCGAATGGCGTCGTGCGAGCGATTTCCTTCGGCGAAGGCAACTATGCCACCACCGAAAAACTCATTCGCGAGTTGCTCGAAGACGCGAACCCGGGCATTGAGCTGCCGCCGGCCACCGAGACGGCCGATGAGACTCCCGATATTGGCGAAACCACGCGCGAGACGTTCCTCGGATCCAGCAAAGACGTCAACTACGGCGGCGCGGAACCCTATCGGGCGGGAGAAGGCACCTTCACTTTTCCGAAGAAACAGCCCGCCGACTCCTTCGCTCTCGACGGTGACTGGACGATCGAAACGCAGTTCGCGACTCCGACAACCCAGTCTGCGAGTGTACGACTGAACTACCGTGCAGCCGAGGTTCGGATGGTGCTCGCGGGGAGTGGAACCATCACCGTGCGGGATGAGAATGGCAAAGAACGCACGATCACCGTCGACGGAACCCCGCGGTCCTACGCACTTGTCGATGGTTCCGACCTCTCCTCCGGCCAACTCACCGTCGAGGTCTCCCCCGGCGTCCAAGCGTATTCCTTCACTTTTGGGTGATTCTTATGGCCGGAAGTGCGACCGCGTGGTGCATGCTGGAGGGGATGGTCATCGACGGCGCGGAGATTGACGAGGACTCTCCGGCGAGAGATCTGGTCGGGGAGCTTCTGGTGCGCGTCGCGGCCGGCGACCAGGGAGCTTTCGCCGAACTCTACGACATGCTGTCACCGCGCGTGTTCGCCCTCATTCTGAAGGTTGTTATCAACCGAGCACAGAGCGAAGAGGTGCTGCAAGAGGTCTTTTTGACCGTGTGGCAATCCGCTGCGCGGTTCGCTCCGAACAAAGGACAAGGACGCACCTGGATCTTCACAATCGCCCACCGGCGAGCCGTTGACCGGGTGCGCTCGTCACAGTCCAGTAGCGACCGCGATATCGCCGCTGGCTTGCGAGACCTGAGTGTCGATCACGACAGCGTCGCGGAGCAGGCCGAACTCAGCATCGAAGGCGAGAAAGTCGTTCACGCACTATCGACACTGCCCGATGCCCAACGCGAAACAATCGTGTTGGCCTACTACGGCGGCTACTCTCAGAGCGAGATCGCCGTGCTGCTGCGAACGCCGCTCGGAACAGTGAAAACCCGCATGCGCGACGGTATTGCCAAACTTCGAACCACTTTGAGGGTGACGTTATGACGGAGAACGAGTTTGCTGAGCTCGCGGCCGGTCATGCCCTCAATGCGCTCTCGGTCGAAGACGAGCATCGCTTCCGCACGGCGCTCGCAGAGCACCCTGAGTGGGAGCTTGTCGCAACTGACGCGGCGGCAACCGTAGCGGGCCTTGCCGCGGGCGTTGCCGAGGTTCCGCCACCCCCCGCGCTCCGCAGCGTACTGCTCGACCAGATTGCGGTGACGCCGCAAGACAGCGCGGCTGTAGACAGCCCCGTAGTCGAAAGCCTCGTCGCTGAGGCGCCCGGTGATGAGAAGCCGCGCGCGTGGCGCCGTCGTCTGTTCGCGCTGGCGGCGAGCGTCGTACTTCTCGTCGGCATCGGAGTCGCCACCAGCACGCTCCTGACCAATATGAACCGCCCCGCAGCGGTCGTCGCGCTCGAAGAAGTACGGGCCGCCGACGATGCCGCCCAGGCCACGGCTGAGTTGCCATCGGGGGCGCAGGCAACCGCGTACTGGTCTGCTTCGCTCGCTAAAGCGGTGTTGGTCACCGAGGGCTTGAAAGAGTTGGAACCAGGTCAAGCGTACGAACTGTGGTTGGTGCGTGGCGAGACGCCGATTTCTGGCGGTGTTTTCACGACGAGCGGTGACGGCGAGGCGACGGCCGTCGTCGACGAACCGATGCACGACGGCGATGTCATTGCGGTCACGATCGAGGAGGCTGGCGGCTCCCCCACCGGCCTGCCAACGACCGATCCCATCATTGTGATCGCGACGACCTAGTTACGAGATGGCACGAGGAAACGACGAAGGGCGCACCAGGAGGTGCGCCCTTCGTCGTGGGCCCCATGGGGCTCGAACCCATGACCCGCGGATTAAAAGTCCGATGCTCTGCCAACTGAGCTAGAGGCCCGTAGGTCCTAGCTTAGCGGGGCTCGAGACCTCCTCGTGACGCGTGTCGATGTTGTCGCCGGGAAAAGCGGTAGCACTGTGCCGTTCCATCGCAACAACGAGCGCGCAGAGCACTCCGATTCCCACAATTCCTGCAAACACAATTTCAGCCATGACGTCCCCCTTTTTGAGCGTCTGCGCCGTGTCCCCTCGGCGCTTGATCAGTATTGCGTATTGGGGCACACCGAGTTCAAAAGATGTGCCTTGTCTCATGAAGTGTTCACGAAATGGCATTCGTCTCACACTGCCGTGAGCAAGGCTCCCACCTCAGCAATCCCGCGTACGCTGGAAGGATGCCCGAAGCATTCCACAAACCCGTCAAACGCCCGAGCTCCATGTTCGACGTCGCCTTCGGAAGCATCGACCCCGCCGAGCATGCCCGCATCGCCCACGCGACCGCCACGGCCCTGCTGAGCCGCGTTCGCGCCGAGGCAGACCCCGACACCGTCACGAAACTCGTCGAGTTTACTGCGGTGCACGGCATCGAGACGATCGCCGAGCTCTGGTCGCAGTCCCCCGCCCGCTCCCTGCCGGGCGCACTGTGGCGCATCTACCTACTGCAGCTCATGGTGCACAACGACCCCACGACCTCGGCACTCTTGTACGAGCGCGGCCGCGTTGAGTTCGCCTCGGCTGACCCGGTGATCGCCGGCGCTCCGACCCCCGCGGGCCCCACTGAACTCATCAACCTCGCCGACACGATCCTGCGCGGCGTTTTCGACGGCGACTTCGCCAGCGCCCTCGAGCGTGCGGCATCGTTCTGCCGCGTCGAGGCCGCTGGCGCAACCCACGTCGCCGACGATTACGAAGCCACCGAGCCGCAGCGCGCGAGCGATCTCACGACCCGCGCCCTGCGCTTGTCGACATACGCCGCAGATTTGTCGACGACGGCACGGCTGTGGCGTTCGGGCCTGCTGATCTGAGGTTTTCTGCATTTGCAGAGCGGAACCATCGGCTGACACGCGCGATCACGCATCGTTTCTGAGAATCTCGGGAATACATCCGGAGGTCAGGCGCGTTATGCTTTATTGGCCGGGCCGCTAACCCCGGGCTCCAAAACTTGCCGCCGAGAGCGGCCTTCCGCCGAGAGGCGTTCAGCGGCTCGGTCTTAATTTTTTCTGCGGGCTATTCCGCAACGATCTCGGCGCCCGCGTGGCCCATTTCTTCGATCGCGTGTTGCGAGCTCTCGACGCCAACACCAGCGATCATCGCCGTCAGCACGCGCACATCAACGCCGTGCTCAATCGCGTCCAGTACCGAAGCACGCACGCAGTGGTCGGTGGCGATGCCAACCACGTCAACCGACAGTACTCCGTGTGCGCTGACCAGCGAGGCAGCGGTCTCTCCCGCGTCGGTCTGGCCCTCAAATAGCGAGTAGGCGGGCTTACCCTGCCCCTTCTTCACGTGGTGCGTCACCGCCGAAACATCGAGGTCGGGGTGGTACGCCGCACCGTTCGTGTCAGCCACACAGTGCACGGGCCAGGTGTCGACGTAGTCAGGCTCGGCGGCAAAGTGTCCGCCGTTGTCACCTTCGGCGTTGTGCCAATCGCGTGACGCGATGATGAGTTCGTAATCCCCGGCGTGCGCTGCAAGGTGTGCGCTCACCGCTGCCGCAACGGCGGCACCACCATCAACGCCGAGAGCACCGCCCTCAGTGAAGTCATTCTGTACATCGACGATAAACAGTGCGCGAGTCATGCTCTGAGCCTACGCGCAACCAATCCGATTGGTCAGCCGTCGATAATCATCAACGCAACAGACGTGCCCACGCTCAAGACGAGCAGCGTCGCACTGGCTACGAGGGCTGCCATCGCGGGTCGGCGGGCGGGCGAGGCGGCCGTGAGCCGCACCGCACCGGTGCGCCCCGGTTGCACCCAGATCGTGGCCCGATCAACCGCACCCAACTCCGCCGCCTGCGCGGGCGTCAAGATTGCCGCGCCCACGGTTCCGGCTCCGTCATCAAACCAGCGAGCAACGCGGGCCGGCCCTTCGGTCTCGAGCATCGCGTCAACCTGAATCCAGGTTTTCTGCTGCATCACGATGACCAGCACCATGATCGCGAAGAACCCGGTGGCGAGGGCGCCCAGCCATGTGAAAACGTCCGTCACGGCACCGAGCACATTGAGGGCATTATTCACCTGTAAATCGTATCGGAGCACGAGGTGTTACCCCGAAACGCAGAGCGGCGGCGGCACGTTTCGGCTCGCTCCGGCGCTCGATCGAGCGGCCGGGAAAAGCAAAGACCCCCGGCGGACCGGGGGTCTTTCTGTGGAGCCACCTATCGGGTTCGAACCGATGGCCTTCCCATTACGAGTGGGATGCTCTACCACTGAGCTAAGGTGGCGTTCCGGTTCACAACTCACGTGGCGAACCTGAAATAGCCTAGCGCATATTTTGAACGTAGTTGAACACGACCTGCGCCCCGGGCGGGTCGAGGCGATCAGCCTCTCCCCGCTCGCAGCGGCTACTTGCAGGTGGTCTGGTCTGCGGGCGGCGTACCTTCCAGTAAAAACGTGTCGACGGCGGCATCGATGCAGGAGTTGCCCTGCCCGTAGGCGGTGTGACCTTCGCCAACACGCGTCAGCAGAACGCCACTGGAGAGCTGCTCAGCGAGGGATACCGCCCACTCGTACGGCGTTGCGGGGTCATTCGTGGTTCCGACCACCAGAATCGGCGGTGCACCCTCAGCGGCAATTTCGCCGCGGGTACCCGACGGCGGGTAAGGCCACGCCGCACACACATCGCCACCCGACCAGTACGGCGCAATCGTGGGCGCGTTCTCCTTGACGAAGGCGTCGACCTCGTCGAGCTCGGCGTCGGTCATGTCTGCCGGGTAGTCCATGCAGTTGTACGCGTTGAACGCCTCGGTCGAGTTGTCTGCGTAGGAGCCAACACCCTCGCGGCCGTTGTACACGTCGGCGAGGTACATGAGCGTGTCGCCGATACCCTCTTCAGCATCGGTCAGGCCCTGCCGCAGCACCGGCCACCAACCCTCTTGATACATCGCAGAGACGACACCCGTGAACGCGGAGTCGGCACCGAGCTCGCGCCCGTCCGCAAGCTTGAGCGGGCGTGCGTCGAGTTCGGCCAACAGTTCGCTGAGGTCAGCCAGGGCCTCATCAACGTCGCCACTGTACGGGCAGTCCTTCGCAGCGAGGCACCCCTCCATAAACGCGCGCAGGGCGCTTTCGAATCCGACGGCCTGAATCTTGCCGACGTCAGCGCTCGGAATGCCCGGGTCGATCGCACCGTCCAGCACGAGGCGTCCCGCGCGCTCGGGGAAGAGCTTCGCGTACGTGGCGCCGAGGAACGTGCCGTAGGAGAACCCGATGTAGCTCAGCGTTTCGTCGCCCAGCACACCGCGCAACACGTCAATATCGCGCGCCGAGTTCTCCGTCGTGATGTGTTCGAGCAGTTCGCCCGTGTTGTCGGCGCAGGCTTGAGCAAAGCTGGCAGCGTTCGCGTCGACTTCTTCGACCCATGCGTCGGTGTTGCGCTCGTTCTCCGGAATGTCGTACAGATACGCATCCATCTGCAGTCCGTCAAAGCACTTCACAGCCGTCGACGAGCCGACACCACGCGGGTCAAACCCGATGATGTCGAACTGGGCACGCAAGTCTTTCGAGAACACGTACGTGGCAGCCGTCATGACGAAGTCGAAGCCGCTACCACCGGGGCCACCGGGGTTCATCAGCAGCGACCCCTGTGCCTCACCTGACGATGCCCGCAGGCGCACAACGGCGATCTCGATGTCGCCGGCCGACGGGTCGGCGTAGTTCATCGGTACCTGCACCATGGTGCAGTCCATGTCTTTGTTGTCTTCGCACTGTTCCCACTCGAGGGTCTGGCCGTAGTACGAGACGAGCTCTTCGGCGACACCAGTGGTCACGGGCGCCTTGGTGGGAATCGGGGTGGGCCCCGCCGTGCCGCCCTCCTCAGGAATCATCGCGTACATGCAACCGGACAGCGCGAGCGCACTAATTGCAACACTGGCGATTGCGGCACCCCAGCGCCTCATGACCTTGGTTTTCACGGTGTCCTTCCGGTCGTGATCGTCACCAGCAAGCTCTCCAGCGCGAGCAACGGAGCGGCATTCTGTTCGATCGCGTCTCGCGTATCAGCAATGGCATCGAGTACCGCGAGTGTGCGCTCCGGCGGCCATGCCGATGCGACGAACGAAATGTCGCCCTCCAGCTCACGATTGATCATGTCATCCGTGCGGCCAAACTGACAGAGCACAACATCACGAAACAGCGACTGCAGGTCGGTCAGCACACGGTCAATGCCGTCGCGCACGCTACGAGTGGCGCGCTTCTTCTGCTCGTCTTCCAGCGCTTTCACCTGCGACCGCACGGCAGGCGGAACCGCGGCGCCGTCAGTAATACCGGCGGTGCGCAAAAGTTCGGCGTATTCAGCCGCATCTCGCTCGGTCGTCAGCGTCTTCGCGTCGTCGGTGGCAGCCTGCACAATCGCCGCAGACACCTCGACAACGTCGGCGACCGTGCGCGCACGCAACGTGTCACGCAGCGTCTTCTCCCGACGCTCACGCGACACGGGGTTCGTGGCAAGGCGCTGTGCCATGCCAATGTGGCGTTGCGCGTGGCGGGCGGACTGCTCGGCGACTACCAGATCAGCCCCCGTGCGGCGAACGATCAACTCCGCAACATCGGCGACATCTGGTTCCGCCAGCCGCACCATGCGCACGCGCGAGCGAATCGTCGGCAAGAGGTCGACGTCGCTTGGGGCACACAAAATCCACACCGTCTCGGGTGGCGGCTCTTCAAGAGCCTTCAAAATCGCGTTGGATGCCTGCTCGGCCATGCGGTCAGCATCTTCAATAACGACAACACGGTGGCGGCCAACGGAAGGCGCCAAATAGCTGCGCGCGGCCGCCGCACGCACCTCTTTCACCGGAATAATGACACCCTCGGTGCGCAACCGCACCAGGTCGGGGTGCGTGCCGGCGAGCACCTGCTGAATCGTGTGGTCATCGCCCGGGTCACGCGCGATGAGCGTCGCTGCGAACGCATACGCGAGCGTGGAACGACCGGAACCAGGAGGACCAGTAATAAGCCACGCGTGCGTCATCTCCGCCGGATTCGCCGCCGCATTCTTGAGCTGCTCGACAGCGGCAGGCTGCCCCCACACAGCAGCCCAGGCGTTATCGGCGTGAGTATCAGGCGCGGAAGTCATGCTCCCAGCCTAGACGGCACCACTGACAGCCCGCCGACTTCTGCACAGACCCTCCCCACCCATCTCGTGTCCTGGTTCCGGAACCGCACGACCGTTACGCACGATCAAAATCGGTACGCACGCAAAAAGTGCCACACCAGCCACTTCAGTCACAGCAGTCACACACGTGCGTGCATAACGGTCGTTGCACGTCGAAGTGGGGCGGAACCATGGGTTCGGGTGACGACGTGAGCTGGCGGCGGGGGCAGAAGCTGGGGCGGTCGAGCGTCAGTCGCGGGCGAGAGCTGCTTCGATGCGGGCGCGAATCTGGTGCGCGATCTCGCCTGCGGGTTGCTCGGCGTCCAGCACGACGAAGCGCTCGGGTTCCGCCGCGGCCAACGCCAAGTACGCTTCGCGTACCCGGGTGTGGAACTCCAGCTTTTCCGCCTCGAGGCGGTCGAACGGCTTATCGGCAGCGTCGAGACGCAAACGCGCAACGGCCGGGTCGATATCGAGCAATACCGTCACGTCGGGCAAGGCGCCTTCGGTAGCCCACAGCGACAGGTCGCGCACTTCGGTGCCGTCGAGCACGCGTCCGGCGCCCTGGTAGGCGACCGACGAGTCGAGGTAGCGATCCTGCAGCACGATTTCGCCACGCTCGAGCGCTGGACGTACGACCGTTGCGACGTGGTGCGCACGGTCGGCGGCGTACAGCAGGGCTTCGGCGCGCGGCGCGATGTGGCCACGGTGGTGTAGCACGATGTTGCGAATCAGCTCGCCAACCTCGCTACCGCCCGGCTCACGGGTGTGCAGCACGGTCGGGCCGAGAGTCGCCAGCCACGCCTGTAGCAGCGCCGACTGCGTGGACTTGCCCGAGCCGTCGCCGCCCTCGATCGTGATCCAGAGCCCGCGAGTCACTCGCTCTCAGCTGCCTTCTTTGCCGGAGCCTTCTTGGCAGCCGCAGCCTTCGTGGTCGTCGAGTTCGTCGCGGTGGTCTTCTTCGCCGCCGTGGCCTTGGCCGCCGTGGCCTTAGAAGCCGTCGTCTTCTTCGCTGCCGCCGTCTTGGTGGTCGTGGCCTTCTTCGCCGGAACCTTCTTGGCCGTCGCACGCTTCTTGACCGGACCCTTGGCGCGCTTGTCAGCAAGCATCTGCACGGCCTTTTCGAACGTGATGTCGTCCGGCGTCTCACCGCGCGGAATCGTCACGTTCGTCTCACCGTCAGTCACGTACGGGCCGAAGCGGCCGTCGCGCACACGAATCGGCTTGCCAGAAACCGGGTCAGCCTCGAACTCTTTGAGCGCGCTCGATGCCTTGCGGGCGCCGTACTTGGGCTGGGCGTACAGCTCGAGAGCTTCTTCGAGCGTGACGTCGAAGATCTGCGATTCGGTCTGCAACGAACGGGAGTCCGTGCCCTTCTTCAGGTACGGGCCAAAGCGACCGTTCTGCGCCGTGATCTCGTCACCCGATTCGGGGTCAAGACCCACAACGCGCGGCAGGTCGAGCAGCTTGAGAGCCGTCTCCAGGTCGATCGTGTCAACGGCCATCGACTTGAACAGGCTACCGGTGCGGGGCTTGGGCTCGTCGGCCTTCTTCTTGGCCTTCTTCGGAGCCTCAACAACCTCACCGGTGGCTTCGTCGACAACCTCTTCTTCCGCCGGCAGGAGTTCCTGCACGTACGGGCCGAAGCGGCCGTCCTTCACGACGATGAGCTGACCGTTAGCGGGGTTCTCGCCCAGCACACGGTCGCCAGCGATCGGCGCCTCGATGAGCTCCGTCGCCTTCTCAGCGGTCAACTCGTCAGGTGCGAGATCTTCCGGAATGTTGATGATGCGCGGCTTCGCGTCAGGCTGTGCCGGATCAACAACTTCGAGGTACGGTCCGTAGCGACCGAAACGGAGGGTCGAGTTCTCGGTAATCTTCGTCGCGTTCAGCGCGCGGGCGTCAATGTCGCCGACGTTATCGACAACGTGACGCAGACCCACGTGCTTGTCTGATCCGAAGTAGAACTCTTTGAGCCACTCCACACGGTTCTGCTCACCGCGCGAAATCGCGTCAAGGTCATCTTCCAGCGCAGCCGTGAAGTCGTAGTCAACGAGCGAGCTGAAGTTCTCTTCGAGCAGGCGCACGACGCTGAAGGCCATCCAGCTCGGCACGAGGGCCTGGCCGCGCTTCGTGACGTAGCCACGCTCGATGATCGTGTCAATGATGCTCGCGAAGGTCGAGGGGCGTCCGATGCCCTTTTCCTCAAGCGCCTTCACGAGCGAAGCTTCGGTGTAACGCGGCTTCGGCGTGGTCTTGTGACCCTTCGCCTCAACGTCACGCACCGAGACGGCGTCGCCAACGGTGAGAGCCGGCAACGACTGGTCAGCGGCTTTGTCAGCATCGCCGCGCTTTTCGTCCTTGCCCTCTTCGTAAGCCTCCAAGAACCCCTTAAACGTGTAAACGGTTCCGGATGCCGTGAACTCCGCCTTCTTACCGCCAGCGGCAACCGCAACGGTCACCGTCGTGGTCTCAAACTTGGCGTCAGACATCTGGCTGGCGACGGTGCGCTTCCAGATCAGGTCGTAAAGGCGCTGCTCATCGCGGTTGAGCTCAGAAGCCACCTCAGCGGGCGTGCGGAACACTTCACCCGACGGGCGAATAGCCTCGTGCGCCTCTTGCGCGTTCTTGCTCTTGCCCTTGTAGACACGGGGCTTCAGCGGAACCGCGCCATCGCCGTAGAGCGAAACAGCCTGCGTGCGGGCGGCGGTGATCGCCTGCGCCGACAGCGAAACCGAGTCGGTACGCATATAGGTAATGAAACCCTTTTCGTACAGCTTCTGCGCGACCGACATCGCGTTCTTGGCGCTCAGGCCAAGCTTGCGGCCAGCCTCCTGCTGCATCGTCGACGTCGTGAATGGCGCGTACGGGCTGCGGGTGCCGGGCTTAGCTTCAACCTTGGTCACGTCGCCGGAACCAGCGGCTGAGATGGCATCCGCAAGTGCGGTTGCTTCGGCTTCGGTAAAGACCAGAACGGCCTTCTTCAGCTTGCCGTTCTCGTCGAAGTCAGCGCCGCGGGCGAGCGGCGCACCGTCAACGCGCACGAGGCGAATGCGAAACTGGTTGTCATCCTTCGCGGCGTCGGCGTCGACGTCCCAGTAGCTGGCCGAGACGAACGCCATGCGCTCGCGCTCACGGTCAACGACCATGCGGGTCGCGGCAGACTGCACGCGACCAGCGGAGAGGCCGGGCTGCACTTTGTACCAGAGCACAGGGCTGACATCCCAGCCGTACAGGCGGTCAAGAATTCGACGCGTTTCTTGCGCGTCAACGAGCGCGGTATCGAGCTCGCGCGTGTTGTTGACGGCGGCCTGAATCGCGTCTTTCGTGATTTCGTGGAACACCATGCGGCGCACCGGAACCTTGGGCTTCAGTGTCTCCAGCAGGTGCCACGCAATGGCTTCACCCTCGCGGTCTTCATCTGTTGCGAGGAGAACTTCGTCGGCATTCTTCAGGGCGCGCTTAAGTTCTTGGACCGTCTTGGTCTTACGGTCGCTGACGACGTAGAGCGGGTCGAAGCCGTTCTCGATGTCGATGGAGTACTTGCCGTATGCGGCCTTCTTCTCCGCCGGAATACTCTTCTTATCGGCCAGGTCGCGAATGTGACCAACCGAGGAGAGCACCTCGTAGTCGTCGCCGAGATAGCCCTGAATTGACTTCATCTTCGTCGGGGACTCAACGATGACGAGCTTCTTGCCGTTTGCCAAGAGTGTTCCTTCCTCCGAGTGCACACCATACACGCCCACTCCTTGCCATCGACAGGGAATGTTGTGAGCGCAATGCGGGTCTCAGAGCCTTGAGTGGCTTGCGCGACGACCCGTTTTACGATGCACAGGACGCAGAGAAACAATAAGTCGTCTCGTCACACCTTACGGCCAATCGCTGTGTGACAGCATCACAGGCGCTAGTTTGGGGTCATGCTCGCCGTGCTACGAACCTGGGGACGCGTGCTAGTCATGCACGGCCCGGCGCTCGTTGCCGCCTACCTCATCGGGCACACGGCGCACTACATTCTGGTCTGGGCGTCGGGCATGGTGGGCGCCTACTCTTCGTTCGCGCTCGTACTGATTGCGCCGCTCGCGGTGCTCTCGAAGCTGTTGGCATTCGTCGCCATGATGTTGATCACGCGCGATTCCCTCCCGCAGTTGAATCGGCTGGCTCCCACCGCGGGGCGCTCAGCCCACGACCGCAGGATTGGGTTTAGCGAGGCGGTTCTCTCCTCGGTCATCCCGTTCTTTGCCTTTTACTATGCAGCCGGGTTCTTCCGTGAAGACCTGTCGCGAATTCTCACCATCTCGCAAAACCAGGTGATGATCGGCGCCGGCTCTGACACCGGCAACGCGACGCAGTTCGACGTCACCCCCGCGCTGCTCATCTTGCTCGTCACATGCTTCGCGCTGAAACAGGCGTGGGAGAAGGTCAAGAACAAGCTACCCAGCTGGACGCGCGTTCCCGCGGTCTACCTCGATGTGGTGTGGGTTCTCGTTCTCATCTACGGCGCTTCGGCGTTCACCGTGGCGATCGAGGATTGGATTGGCTCTCGCGCGGTCGTGCAGTGGACGCACGACTTCGGTGACTGGTTCGCGGTCAGTATTCCGGCGATCGCAGTCATCTGGGAGGCGATCGTGCAGGTCGTCACCGTCATTCTCAACCTCAGTGTTATTCCGCTCGCTTGGCTGCTCATCGCCGGCGTGGTGTTCGGCGAAGTGATCGCGGTACAGCGCCCGAAGATGGAGCGCATCACCCGGCGCTACGACCGCCTAAACGCCGGTGCGAAGCGCCGCCTTCGCGATACCGCCGGACTCGCGAGCAGCCGCGTTCAGCCGATCCTCGAAGCCGGCACGCTGCTCTTCCACGCGGGCCCCATCCGCATCGCGTTCTACCTTCTGCTGTCGCAGGCGTGGCTGTTCCTCGATCAGACGCTTGCCGCTGGCATCCCGCGCCTTTTCGGCGCGCACGCGTGGGAGTGGTGGGTCATGTTCCTGCCGCTCATCTCCGTGATTCCGGTGCTGATCTCGGAGCCCATCCGCATCGCGCTGATCGCGGCAGCCTATGACGATGTCTTAGCCACATCGCGGCGCGGTGGCGCACGCAACGCACCTGCTGGTTCCGGAACCACGGCTCCCGTCGCAGACAGCATGGTTGCGCCTGCGGGTCAGCGGGAGAAAGCCACCTCGACAGGCTGAGCCGGGTCGAGGAAGACGAGGGTGAAGTCGCCGGTGAGGCCCTCTGGAATGAGGAACACCAGGTACTCGTCAGATTCTTCACTCGGCGAGCCAACGCAGTTTGAGGTGAAGCTGGCGTCGCCGGTGAGACCCAACTCCATCGACGTTGGACGGAAGACGAGAGCCGGGTCACCGTTGTGCCGCAATTCGACGTGACAGTTGTAGGTGGCTTCTTCGGGCGCATCCGCCTCGACGGCAATGAGAACGACTTCGACGCCAGCCATGGGCTCTTCGGTCGCTGGTCGTTGAAACGAGACGCTCATGTCGGTGACAGTCGTCTCTTCTAGCTGGAACGTGTCACTGATATCGACGTGCTTGGCCGTCCCGCCGGTCTCGATGACCGTCGGGCGGATGGCGATCAGCCAGACCGCGACGATGAAAGCAATGATCGCGATCGGCAGGGCGATGAGCGCCCACCGATTCGCACGCAACCACGTCGACATGTCAGTACCCCACCACTGCTGATTCGATTTCGACAGTCGCCACCTGCTCGGCATCCGAAAGATCGATCGTGAAGGCGAGGTAGGTGTCGGCGTTGTCGACGTCCCATCGCGATCCCAGCCGCAGCTCCGCCGTTTCGCCAGCTACTGGTTCCGGAATCTCGAAGGCGAGGTAGCCGCGCGTCGGTGCGGCGACAAAAATGCGGGCGTCTTCCATGCTGTTGCGCACGCGATCTGACGGTCGATACTCGTTACCGTCGATGTTGAGGGTGGCGTGCTTGATCGAGCCCTCAGTTTCGTCGGTGAGGGATTGCGCGGTGACGCCGATGACGACCCAGATCGCGCCGTCGCTTTGCGGGAAGATATCGGAACCTTCGGTCACCTCGTCGGCAAGGGTCACATCGGTGACGGTGACAGTCACGCTGCGGTCGGCGATTTCTTCACCGATGACGCCCGTGATGGCGAAGCCATCGCGCCACGCCACTTCTTGCGGGGTCACAAGGGAGATCAGCCACGCGCCGGCGAGCAGGGCGAACGCAACGCCCCAGGCAATCAGGCCCTTCACTGTGCACCGTTTTCATCGGTGATGGCGAACTCGCCAATCGCAACGGTCTCGAGTGTCTCGTAGTAGCCGTCGGATGTGTCGCGCAAGAACTTGTTGGGTGTGTATTGGCTGGGCGCGAACACGATGGTGAGGGTATCGCGATCGGTCAGCGGCTCGGTCGCGAGAACCATGATGTCGTACGTTTGCGTGAGGTTCGGGCCGAGCTGAACCGACGCGTCGCCATCTGCTGTGCGCACCGAGGGGTAGTCGAGTTCAATACCTTCGTCGATCGCGATGGCGTTCACCCCGTAGGTGGGGTTTTTCAATGTTCCGGCCGTGAAGAGTTCGGTCACCGGGTAGGTAGTGTCAAACGTGTTCGTCACGGTGACCCGCAACGTCAAGAACTCGCCGCCGTCTTCGTTGGCGTCGCCGTAAAAGTCGGTCGCGCTGAGTCGCACGCTGTCGATCGTGACGTCAGCGATGCCGAGGTGAAGCACTTCGCCGGCCTCGGCCGTAGCGTAGGTCTTACCGCCATCTTTGAGGCCACCGAACAGCGCGATCACGCCGATGGCGACGGCCGCTGCGAGCGCGAGATACATCAGGGTCGGCACGCGATCGAAGGCTACGCGCACCCGCGACCGCGGTGGCGGCTGTGGCTGCGGAGCCGGTGCTTCGGTGAGTGTCACAACGCACAGCATATGACGCGTTGGGGTGGGGCGAATATTCGTACATCGGTCTAGCGGTGGCTCCGGTACGGCCGGAGCCTCTCTGCCGCTCACCCAAGCACGCTCATGGGGTCGATGAGGGCTCCGTTCTGTTCGAGAGTGACGTGTACGTGGCACCCAAATGCGCGGCCGGTGTCACCTTCAAGCGCGATCAGCTGGCCGGAGGTAACAACATCACCGGAGTTCACGAGAATGCCGTTGTTCTGGATGTGCGCGTAGCCGGTGACGAGGCCATCGCCGTGATCGATCCGCACCTGATTGCCGTAGCCGCCGGCATCCCCGGCGCTGGCAATGGTTCCGGACCGTGCCGCATAAATCGGTGCCCCACACCCGGCCGCGAAATCGACGCCCTCGTGCATCGTGGAGGCGCACCCCGACGCGTCGCACTGCGCCTCGCGCTCCCCATAAGGCGACGTGATCTCACCGTCGCTCGGGCGCACCCAACCAGCGGCATTCATACCGAGGCTGCCCGCAGGAGCACCCGCCCGCGCAGCGGCGGCGATCGGGAACCCGGCGAACGTGTCGTTCACGCTCACGCGCACCGTGGTTTCGTCTACCGTGCACTCGGCAAGCACAGCACCATGCGCCGCAGCGATTCGGGCGGCGTTGTCGCACGGCACCCCGGGTGCGAAGCCCAGTGCAGAGTCGGCCGCCGCGAGCGCTGCCGCATCGGCGGCCGCGCTCAACCGTTGTGCTGTTACCGCCGCTCCCCCGGCTGTCACGACACCCAACGCCATCGTGCTGACGACGGCCATGGTTCCGACGCTCATGATGACGCTCACTAGTGACCTCCGGCGAGTGCACAAGCGCGGGCACTGAGGGTGAGCGGAACCACGACGGTCGCCGCTGCTGACGCAGTGACGCACACGGCACTGCCGTCGAACGCGATGTTCATGGCGGCACCGGGTACGGCTGTGGCGATCGTAGACTCCGCACGCGCAATGTCGTCATCACGTGCGATGAGGCGGGCCGCGTCGGCGGCGGCATCCTGCAGCAGGATTTGCTTGCCCTGCGCAGAGATCAGGGCCGACATCACCAGAATCGCCACCATGATGGCGGGGAGCGCGATCGCGAATTCAGCGGTCGCACTCCCCCGTTCTGTTACCGCGAGCGCACGCACGCGCGGCCACCATCTCATGTCACGGGTAGCGATGGTTACGGCACGGTCAGTGCGCGTTCGACGAGGTCGGTGAGAATCTGCTTCACCTCTTCTGAGCGCATGATGACGACCAGAAGCCCAGCGAGCGCGACCGCACCAAGCGTAGCGATCGCATACTCTGCGGTGGCCGCGCCGGTCTCGTCGTGCGCAATGAATCGCGCCCGGGCGTGCAGGGCACTCGTTCGATCTCTGATCCCCCGGCGCGTGGTCGGGGCGGGGCCCGTCGAATCGTGCGACGGCGCTGTGATGTCTGTCATGACATTCCTTTCTGTCGTGGGCACGGTTATGGGTGGGCACGGTCATAGCGGCACCTCGGTGCTCGTGATCACGCTGAGCATCATCGGCGCAACGCCCAGGAGGAAGAAGGCTGGCAGCGTGCACGCCCCGAGCGGAAGCAGTAGCCGCGTGGCCAGGCGCGTGGCGCGGAGTCGGCCAGCGGTGCGTGCTCGCGCGACGATCGCAGCCGCGCTCGCCCGCAACAGGTCGGCCGCCGGCACTCCGGCGATTGCCGACAACCGCAAGATGTGCGCGGTGTCGTCGTCGCCGTCGGCATCGCCGAGATCAACATCGTCAACTAATTGCTGTGCTCGTGTGGGCGACGCGCCTCCCGCGAGCGCAATCGAGAGAAGTTCTGCGCGGAGGCCCGGAACCATGGTGCTGGGTGCCGCGGCGGCCACGATGCGTCGGGTCCACCAGCGGGCAATCAGGATCAAACTCACCCCGAGCACGAGACACGCAACGCCGATTGGATTGGTCACGAGGATGGCCGCAGAGTTGAATCCCAGGGCGACTCCCATGAGCACCGACAGTGCGGGCAACCACATCATGAGTCGCGCGGTGGATGCGGGCTCGGCCAGGGCGATACGCACGTCGTCGGCGGCTTCGCGGGCATCGTTTGCGACGGCGACAATCGAGCGCAGTGCGGGCGAAACCGGAGCTCCGACTGCCTTCGCTATACGCCACGCGCTCGCGACCCATTGCCACGAGCCGGCCTCTGTCTCGACGGCATCGGCCACGGCAATGCCATCGCGGATGCGCCCATTAATACGTCGCGCGAGTGCGCCCATCGGGTCGTCGTCGTCACAGGCTTCCGCAATGTAGGAGAAGACGCGCTCCGGAATGGCGCCGGATTCCAGCAGCACGGCGATGCGCAGGGTCGTGGCGGCAACGTCGGCGGTGTCGTTAGGCCGCATAGTCACCACGCCTTCGCGTCATCATGTCTCGCGGCCCACTCGGTGCCGCCACGGTCGCTTCGGCCTGAACCACTGGTTCCGTTCGCCGAACGACAAGATGGCCGTCTTCCACCGCGAATGAACCGATGGCTTCGATGCGCCGGACTCCGGCGGATGATCGCGTGAGGTGCACCACGAAATCCATGGCGCTCACCACCTGTCGAGCAAGCGCGCCGGCGTCGAGGCCAGCGAGTGCGCCCAACGCTTCGAGTCGCGCTGCCACATCACCCATGCTGTTGGCGTGAATGGTTCCGGCGCCGCCATCGTGGCCGGTGTTCAATGCGCTGAGCAGCTCACGCACTTCGGCGCCACGGCACTCGCCGATAACGAGCCGATCGGGTCTCATGCGCAACGCTTCACGCACCAATTGTGCGAGCGACACCGCGCCGGCGCCCTCGACTGTGGCTTGTCGAGATTCCAAGGCGACGTGATGCGGATGCTTCAGGTGAAGCTCCGCCACATCTTCGATCGTGAGAATGCGCTCCGACGCCGGAGCCTCACTCAACAACGCCGACAGAAGTGTGGTTTTACCGCTGCCGCCCGCACCCGAGATCAAGAAGTTTGCGCGCCGCTCGACGGCGTCGCGCAGCCAGGCACCTTCATCTAGTGTGAACATGGCGGCCGCAGCCAGCTCCGCGAGATTCTGCCCAGCCATGCGTGCCACGCGAATCGAAATCGTGGTTCCGTCAACCGCAATCGGCGCGAGCACTGCGTGCACCCGCACACCGCCCTCCAGCCGCACGTCAACGCACGGGTGCGCGTCGTCGATGTGGCGATCGCCCGCGGCCATGAGCGCCACGGCGAGGTCACGAACTTCCCGCTCGGAGGCACCCCATGACTCGTCTTTTTCACTCCCCCGGCCTCGGTCCACGAACAGCCCGCGGGCACCATTAATAAAGAGATCGGTGACATCGGGGTCGTCGAGGTAACGCGACAGCGGTTGCAGGACGCGGGCACGCGGCGGAGCGGGAGCAGCCACATGCTCGGCGCGAATGACGAATGCTTCAACCATGCCGTCGAGGCTAGGCAGCGCCTCCTCAGTGCGACGGCAATTTGTCGAGGTTGTGCACGCTTCGCCTGGATGCCACACCTGTGGAGGAAACGGAGTTGGCGGCGCTCCAACCGGGGGAAGTGGAGCGCCGCCGCAGCAATGACCGGGGTTTGGGGGAACCAGGGGTCATTGCGATGCCGGAATCAGATCGTTCGGCTCTTCGACTATACGTCCATCGCCCCTCTTCGTCTGTGACCTGACGTCACACGACGGGCCCATCTGACTAGCACGTTGCGCACTCGTTCGCGCCGAATAGCGGCCGTCACAAACGCCGACTCTCGACTTTCGGCAGTAGTCGCCACTCGGCGGCGTCGATAAATTCACCACATGCCGCGAGGAAGCGGCGTTCGTCATTTTCGCAAAGGAGCGCACGCGAATGAGCAGTCAGATCGATCACCTGTTGAACGAAACCCGCAAGTTTGCACCATCCCCAGAGTTCGCCGACAACGCGATCGCGAACCAGGAGCTGTACGCAGAGGCCAGGGCCGACCGGGAAGCGTTCTGGGCCGATCAGGCTCGCGAGCTGCTGACCTGGAGCACCCCGTTCACGCAGACGCTGGACTGGACGAACCCGCCGTTCGCAAAGTGGTTTGCCGACGGCAAGCTCAACGTCGCGTACAACTGCCTCGACCGCCACGTTGAAGCCGGCAACGGCGACCGCGTCGCGCTGCTGTTCGAGGGCGAGCCGGGTGACACCCGCGAAGTTACCTACGCGCAGCTCACCGACGAAGTCAAGCGCCTCGCCAACGTTCTCACCGACCTCGGCGTCGGCCAGGGCGACCGCGTTGCGATCTACCTCCCGATGATTCCCGAGGCGATCGCCTCGATGCTCGCCGTGGCACGTCTCGGCGCCATCCACTCGGTTGTCTTCGGTGGTTTCTCCGCCGACAGCCTTCGTTCGCGCATCGATGACGCCGGAGCAAAGGTCGTCATCACCGCAGACGGCGGCTACCGCAAGGGCCGCGTTTCACCGCTGAAGCCCGCCGTCGACCAGGCTCTGGCCGACCGTGGCAACGGTGAGCAGGCGACCGTCGAGAAGGTTCTCGTCGTCAACCGTTGCGGCAACGAGGTGCAGTGGACCGAGGGCCGTGACCTCTGGTGGAACGACCTGGTTCCGTCTGCCTCCAACGAGCACGTTGCTGAAGGCTTCCACTCCGAGAACCCGCTGTTCATCCTGTACACGTCCGGAACCACGGGAAACCCCAAGGGCATCCTCCACACGTCGGGTGGTTACCTGACGCAGGCAGCGTTCACGAACCGCACGGTGCACGACCTCCACCCCGAGACCGACGTCTACTGGTGCACCGCCGACATCGGCTGGATCACCGGCCACACCTACGTCACTTACGGCCCGCTGGCCAACGGTGCGACCCAGGTGCTCTACGAAGGCACGCCCGACAGCCCGCACCCGGGTCGCTGGTGGGAGCTCGTCGCAAAGTATGGCGTCACCATTCTCTACACGGCACCGACCGCTATTCGCTCGTTCATGAAGATGGGCCGTCAGGTTCCGGAACAGTTCGACCTGTCGTCGCTGCGTCTACTCGGCTCTGTTGGTGAGCCCATCAACCCCGAGGCGTGGATGTGGTACCGCCACGTCATCGGCGGCGACACCGCCCCCATCGTTGACACGTGGTGGCAGACCGAAACCGGCGCGATCATGATTTCGGCGTTGCCCGGCATCACCGAGACGAAGCCGGGTGCTGCTCAAGTCGCGCTACCCGGCATCTCGATCGATGTCGTCGATGAAAAGGGCAACGACGTCGGTGACGGCAACGGTGGCCTGCTGGTCATCACGGAACCATGGCCCAGCATGCTGCGCGGCATTTGGGGCGACCCGGATCGCTTCGTTGAGACGTACTGGAAGATGTTCCAAGACAAGGGTTACTACTTCGCTGGCGACGGCGCACGCCTCGACGATGACGGCGACATTTGGCTGCTCGGCCGCGTTGACGACGTCATGAACGTGTCTGGTCACCGCTTGTCGACCGCTGAGATCGAGTCGGCACTCGTCGGCAACGAAGCGGTCGCTGAGGCTGCCGTTGTTGGCGCTTCTGACGAAACGACCGGCCAGGCCGTGGTGGCCTTCGTCATCGTCAAGGAGAGCTACCTCAAGTTGCACCAGGCCGAGGGTCTCGCGCAGAACCTGCGTCTGTGGGTTGGCGAGCAGATCGGCCCGATTGCTCGTCCGCGCGACATCTACATCGTTGGAGAACTGCCCAAGACCCGCTCCGGCAAGATCATGCGTCGCCTGCTCCGCGACGTCGCAGAAGGTCGCGAGGTTGGCGACACCACGACGCTGGCCGACACCGCGGTGATGAGCACCATCTCCCGTCAGGTGAAGTAACAACGTAAGCAAGAGAGCCGCGGAACCATATGGTTCCGCGGCTCTTTTGTGTTGCGTTTAGTTCGTGGTGAAGATGACTTCAACCTCAACCGGTGCGTCGAGCGGAAGCACCGGAACACCAACGGCGGAGCGAGCATGGGTGCCCTTTTCGCCGAAGATTTCGCCGAGCACTTCACTCGCGCCGTTAATGACGCCGGGCTGGCCGGTGAATTCCGGAACGGAAGCCACGAAGCCGGTAACCTTCAGCACGCCCGTGACGTTGTCGACACCACCGGCAACCGCTGCGGCTGCGGCGAGCGCGTTCAGCGCGCTCTGACGGGCGTACAGCTTGGCGTCGGCAGCCGGCACCAGGCCATGACCGTCGCCAACCTTGCCGGTAGCGGGCAGTGTGCCCGCAACCATCGGGAGCTGGCCCGAGGTGTAGATAAGGTGACCGTCAGCGATGGCCGGAATGTACGCGGCAACGGGAGCGGCGACACCGGGCAGTTCGATACCCAGTTCAGCGAGGCGTGCAGAAATCGTCATGCTCACGCCTCAAACTGCTTGGCTGCGACGGCTGCCGATGCGAGGCCGGCGTTCTCGGGGCCCGCGCTCGAGACCGGACGCTTGAAGTAGGCCACGAGGCCGCCTTCGGCGTTCGTAACTACCTGCACAAGCTCCCAGCCCTGCTTGCCCCAGTTATTGAGGATCGCGGCGGTGTTGTGAATCAGTAGCGGCGTGGTGAAGTACTCCCAGGTCGTCATTGTTCTCCCGACTCTCATTCACCCGTGGGCGGATCCCCAGGGTTTTCAATTACGATCAAGCCTATGCCTGGAAAGAATCGCACGTTTAAAGGTGTGCTCGGAGGAGTCCTCGGATTCACCGCGTTGAGCGCCCTCGCCGGTCTTTTGTTGACCGCAACGATCACTCCCGCGATCGCCCTCACGAGCACGGCAGCGTCCAGCGTCATCACCGTGTTCAACAACATTCCGGGGTTCCTCGCGATCGACAAGCTCATGCTGCCGACCGAGATTTATGCCACGAACAAGCAGACCGGTCAGCCGCAGCTGATGGCAGAGTTCTGGGAGCAGAACCGCATTCCGGTGACCTATGACGAGGTATCGCCCTACATCGTTGACGCGCTCCTCTCGTCAGAAGACCCGCGCTACTTTGAACACGGCGGCATCGACATGATCGGTACCGTACGAGCGCTACTCTCCAACGCTTCCGGCGGTGAGACGCAGGGTGGTTCTTCGATCACGCAGCAGTACGTCAAGAACGTGCTCATTCAGCGCTGTGAGGCCGAAGAAGTCACGCAGGAGGCCAAGGACGCGTGCTGGCTTGAAGCAACCAACGCTGAAAAGGCCGAGGGCTACAAGCGCAAGGTTCAGGAGCTGCGTTACGCCATAGCCCTCGAACAGCGCTTCTCGAAGGAAGAAATTCTTCTCGGCTACCTCAACATCGCCAACTTTGGTGGCGTGACCTACGGCATTGAGGCCGCAGCGCAACGCTACTTTGGCGTTTCTGCCGCCAACGTGACGATCGATCAGGCAGCGATCCTCGCCGGGATGGTGCAGAACCCGAACTCGTTCCGTATCGACCGCCCTGAGTGGGAAAGCAACGGCGAGGCGACGAACTACGCGGAGACGAAAGAGCGTCGCGACTACGTGCTGTGGCGCCTGTACGACGACAAGAAGATCACCAAGGCTGACTACGACGCCGCGGTCGCCCTGCCGATCACGCCGAACATCCAGCCGCAGGTCACGGGCTGTGTCACTGCCTATGACGCTGAGTACTTCTGCCAAATGGTCAAGATCCAGATGCTCAATGACCCCGCCTTCGGCGCAACGCCCGAAGAGCGCCAGCTGACGCTCGACCGTGGGGGCCTGAAGATCTACACCACGATGGACTGGGATCTGCAGTGGAACAACATGCGCACCATGCAGTCCACCGCCCCCGCCACCGTTGATGGTATTGCCAGCTTCGGTTCTGCCATCGTGAACGTCGAAGTCGGAACCGGTCGCGTGCTGTCGATGGTGCAGAACACGAAGTTCAGTGAGGCCTCGGCCGATGCCGCAACCCCCGGCGTTACGAGCCTCGTTTACGGTGCCGACCAGCGATATGGCTACGGAACGGGTATCGGCTTCCCCGCGGGCTCAACGTTCAAGGTCTTCACGGTGCTCGAATGGCTCAAGGAGGGCCGCTCGATTCGCGAAGTATTGAACGGCAAGAACCGCAAGGCTTGGACCGTCGGGTGCGGCACCGACAAGTGGAAGTTCGACCCGCCCAAGATGGTGCAGAACTACGCTGGCGCTCCGGGCTACACGGGTGACGTGGTGCGCTTCACACGCGACTCCCTCAACTCCGGCTTCTTCGCGATGGCAGAGAAGCTCGACATGTGCAAGATCGCCCAGACTGCGATGGACCTCGGCGTCTACAACGGCAACTACTGGCTCGGCACCGCTACGACGACGGAAGCCAACGACCTCGTTCCCGCCGGCACGGAATACAACGTTTACTTCAAGAAAGACGGAACACCGAACTTCGTTCTTGACGACAACGGTGAGGTCGTACTGAACGATGAGGGCTACCCGGTCACCGAGCCCGGCGCGCTGACCCCCATCGATATGACAACCGGCCCGTTCTCGGTGCTCGGATCTCACAATGTGTCGCCGCTCGCGATGGCTAACGCGTACGCAACGATTGCTGCTGGCGGCACGTACTGCGAGCCGCGCTTTATTGAGCGCGTCACCGACGCCGACGGCACCGATCGTCCGGAGCTCGTACCGGCTGCCAAGTGCACCCCCGGTGTAATCAGTCCCGAGGTCGCGTCAACCGCAATCGTGCCGCTCAGCGCCGTTATGAACGACGGAAACGGTACGGGTCGCAGCGCTAACAACTGGGACGGCGTTCCGGTGTTCGGCAAGACGGGTACGCACGAAGAGTTCCAGACGTGGATGGTGCAGTCCAGCTCCAAGGTCGCAACAGCAGCCTGGGTAGGTAACGCTGAGGGCGACAGCGACATGACCGGCATCTGGCTCGACGCTGGCAAGCTCACCGACCTGCGCTACAAGCTCTCCCGCGAGTCGCAGGGCGTTGCTAACTCGCTCTTCGGCGGCGACGCCTTCCCGCAGCCCGACCCCAACCTCTCGCGTCAGGTCTACAAGGACCTGCCGAACGTTGTCGGCATGAGCGTCGCTGACGCCGAGAAGGCCCTCGAAGACGCTGGCTTTAGCGTTACCGTGGGCCCCGAGATTCCGGGTAGCCAGCCCAAGGGCATCGTCGAGCAGCAGGATCCGGGTGCCGGTTCCGTTGTCGCCGGCTCGACGGTCACGATCTCCCCGAGCGACGGCAAGGGCGGCACCGTTCCTGACGTCTCAGGTATGTCGGTGAAGGACGCGAAGTCAACTCTCATCAACGCTGGTTTCACGAGCATCCAGGAGTCGTGTGTCGAGAAGGACGACGCTCCCAAGGAGGGCGAAGTCACCGCGCAGTCCCCTGGTTCCGGAACCGTCGCAACAAAGCAGACACCGGTGTCGATCACGTACGAACGAGAAAAGTGCAAGTGAGTTCATCTCGAAACACCGCACGCCGTGTGGTTGCTGCGGCCGGCATCGCTGGTGCCGCCGCAGCGACCTGGGGCTTCGGTATCGAACGCCACCTGTACACCCTGCGACAGCACACGGTAGCGATTCTGCCGCCGCGCACCGATCCGATCCGCATTCTGCATCTGTCGGACGTGCACATGGCACCATGGCAGGGCCGCAAGCAGGCGTGGCTCGCCTCGCTCGCGTCGTTGCGCCCCGACCTCGTCATCAACACGGGTGACAACCTGGGCCACCAAGATGCCCTCCGCGGCATCAAGGCGGGCTTTGCGGGCCTCGCAGGTGTTCCGGGGCTCTACGTACACGGCTCGAACGACATCGTCGCGCCACGCCCCCGCAACTGGCTCAAGTACTTCGCGGGCCCGTCTGAGCCGGGCGAAGGCCCGGTCGAGACGCTCGACACCGGCGCACTCGATGAATACTTCACCGACGCACTCGGTTGGCACCCACTAAACAACGCGGCTGCCACGCTTGAAGTGCGCGGCCACCGCATCGGCGCGTTTGGCGTCGATGACCCGCACGTCGGTCGCGACCGCATGGACATGGTTCCGGAACTTGCGGCGAGCGTCGCCGACACCGAACTGAAGTTTGGTGTCGCCCACGCCCCGTACCGCCGCGTGCTGGACGGACTCATGGCGGGCGGCGCCGATGTGCTGTTCGCCGGCCACACACACGGCGGCCAGGTTCGCATGCCGGGCTTTGGCGCGCTCGTCGCCAACTGCGACATTCCGCTGCACCAGGCACGAGGCCTCTCCACATGGCACGACGACAGCCGCGCTATCCCTCTCAACGTCAGCGCAGGCGTCGGCCACTCGATCTACGCTCCGGTGCGCTTTGCGTGCCGTCCGGAAGCCTCACTCATCACCCTGGTTCCGCGTTCCGCCTAACAACGAAGGCTGCGGAACCACAAAGCTGCTGAGCAATTTGTTTTGCAGTTTTCGGCCGGTGCGGTTTGGTTTTCGCGGATGGTCGACCCACAAGTGGTCAAGAGCGGCGCAGAACATGGGCTAGACTAGAACAGTTGTCACGGGGTATGGCGCAGCTTGGTAGCGCGCTTCGTTCGGGACGAAGAGGCCGCAGGTTCAAATCCTGTTACCCCGACAATAGTGAAAGGGCCGGATCAAATGATCCGGCCCTTTTGCGTTCCTCGCTGTGCCTTTGGGCGGGCGCGCTCAAGTTCAGGCGGCTGGCTACAGCGTGACAATCGCCGAATAGAGCGCCGCACCCCGCTTCGACGGCAACCCCCCAGGTGCCGTCGATAAGATGGAGCGGTTCTGCCCCCCTGACCCGGAAGAGTTATGACGACACCGCTACTGGTCGCCTTCGACCTTGACGACACTCTCGCCCCTTCGAAGACCGCGATCGATGCCCGCATGGGTGCGTTGCTTTCGGCACTCAGCCAACACGTTGAGGTGGCCATTATTTCGGGTGGTCAGTGGGAGCAGTTCAACAGTCAGCTCGTCGCTAATCTCCCTGCCGCCACCGATGTGACACGCATCCACCTGCTTCCCACGTGCGGCACGCAGTACTGGCGCCACGATGGTTCCGCCTTCGCCCCTCTGTATGCCGAGAACCTCACCGAGGCTCAGAAAGCCGAGGCTCTGCGTATCGTCGAGACTGAGGCGCGTGCGCTCGGCCTGTGGGAGGCGGAACCATGGGGCAACATTCTCGAGGACCGCGGGTCACAGATCACGTTCTCAGCTCTCGGCCAGCAGGCTCCGCTTGACGCCAAGAAGGCCTGGGATCCGGATGGCTCGAAGAAGGCGCGCTTGCGCGATGCTGTCGCCGTGCACTTGCCGGAGCTCGAGGTTCGCTCCGGCGGTTCGACCTCGATCGACATCACCCGCAAGGGCATCGACAAGGCCTACGGCATGAACAAACTGGCCGCAGCCACCGGCATTTCGCTCGACGACATGCTGTTCTACGGCGACCGCCTCGACGAGGGCGGCAACGACCGCCCGGTGCTCGACATGGGCGTCGCGTGCGTGAGCGTTGAGGGCCCGGCAGACACCGCCGATCACCTCGATGTACTCATCCCCCAGCTCTCCTAGTTTGTGAAAAGACAACGGCGGCCAGATCACTCCTGGCCGCCGTTTGATTATTAACCGTTGTAACCCTGCGGGTTCTTGGTTTGCCACGTCCAGTAGTCGCGGCACGCGTCGTCAATCGTGAGCTGTGCCTTCCAGCCGAGCTCGCGCTCCGCCTTCGACGGGTCACAGTACGTCGCAGCGACGTCGCCTGGGCGGCGGCTCTTGATGTTGACGGGGAGTTCGCGGCCAATGGCGCGCTCAAACGCGGCCACGACGCCTTTCACGCTCACCGGCTCGCCGGTACCGAGGTTGTAGACCGAGTAGCCGGGCTGTGCCTGTTCGAGAGCAACCACGTGGCCGGCAGCAAGGTCAACAACGTGGATGTAGTCACGCAGGCCGGTGCCATCGGGGGTGTCGTAGTCGTCACCGAAAATACCGACCTCGGCGAGCGTGCCGATCGCGACGCGTGACACGAACGGCATGAGGTTGTTGGGGATGCCGGCGGGGTCTTCACCAATCAGGCCCGATGCGTGCGCACCAACCGGGTTGAAGTAGCGCAGCACGGTGACGGCGAGTTCGGGCGTGACAGCGGCGACGTCTTCGAGCACCTTCTCGTTCATGCGCTTGGACTTCGAGTACGGGTTCGACAGGTCCACGCTTGTCGTCGACTCCTCCGTAAACGGAAGATCCGCAGGGTCGGAGTAGACGGTTCCGGTGCTGGAGAATACGAACGATTTGAGGCCACGCTCCAGGCCGACGCGCAGTAGCGCAAACGTGCTGTCGAGGTTGTTGGAGTAGTACTTCAGCGGCAACTGCGTGGACTCGCCGACAGCCTTGTGCGCTGCAAGGTGGATGATCGAGTCAAACGGGCCGAACTCGTCAAAAACACGCGCGACGGTGGTGTCATCCTTCGCGTCGCCGACGACGAGCGGAGCTGGCTTGCCGGTGATCTCCGCGACGCGCTCGGCGGCGACAGCCGACGTTGCCGACAGGTCATCAAGGAGAACGACCTCGTGACCTGCGTCAAGCAGGGCAACGGCCGTGTGAGTGCCAATGTAGCCGGCGCCGCCGGCGAGAAGTACGCGCATACCGCTAGTTTAGTTGGCGAAACTTGGTCGCCTCGTCTTATTCCAGACCGTACTGCAACAGCACGCCACCAGATTCTTCGAGGTAGCACGCACCGCACAGCGATTCGTAAGTCACGAAGTGTTCTTCGCGCACCGCTGCTGTTGCCGCATCGATCGCGACCTGGTCGCCGTCGAAGATGAAGCGCCCGCCGATCACGCGACCGTTGAACACGGCTTTGCGGCCACAGCGGCAAATCGTCTTGAGCTCTTCGAGCGAGTGCGCAATTTCGAGCAGGCGCCGCGAGCCGGGGAAGGCCTGCGTGCGAAAGTCGGTGCGGATGCCGTAGGCCAACACCGGAATGTTGTCGAGCACGGCGATGCGAAACAGATCGTCAATCTGTGCGGGTGTGAGAAACTGCGCTTCGTCGACGAGGAGGCATGCGACGCGGTGTTCGCCCGGAACCAGAGCGTCAGCGGCATTCTGTGCGAGGCGGTCACGCTCGGCCGAAATGACGTCGCGCGCATTGTCGTCGGCGGCGAGCAGAATGTCGACTTCGCGCGTCATACCGAGGCGCGACTCCACCTGGCTGGCACCCTTGGTATCGATCGCCGGCTTCACCAAAAGCACGTGCTGGCCGCGCTCTTCATAGTTGTAGGCCGCCTGCAAAAGTGCAGTCGACTTCCCGGAGTTCATCGCGCCGTAGCGGAAGTACAGTTTGGCCACCAGACGAGTCTACAAAGGAGTCGGGCTGGGCTCCGCCGCGACCGGCCACGGCGGCCCGAAATAGCAACGAGCCCGCCCCTATTACCGGAGCGGGCTCGTCATAGCGTGAGTGCTTAGCGGTTGATGTTCAGTGCCTCAGCAGTAGCCGAAACAACCTTGTCGGCTTCGGCCGGCTTGTCGTTCAGCGTCTCACCGTACGTGGGGATGAGCTCCTTGAGGCGCGGCTCCCACTCGGCAGAGCGGTCGGGGAAGCACGTTTTCAGCAGGTCGAGCATGATCGACACGGCGGTCGATGCACCCGGCGATGCGCCGAGCAGGCCGGCGATCGAGCCATCGTGGTGTGCGATGACCTCGGTACCGAACTGCAGCTTGCCACCCTTCATCACCTGAGCACGCTGACCAGCGTTGAGAAGAACCCAGTCTTCATCCTTCGCGGTCGGCATGAACTCGCGCAGCGAGTCGACCTTGCCCTTGTGCGTCTTCATCAGTTCGCTGACGAGGTACTTGATGAGGTTGAAGTTCGTGAGACCAACCTTGATCATGCTGAAGACGTTGTGGAAGCGAACCTGCGTGATGAGGTCCATCATGTTGCCGTTCTTCAGGAACTTCGGCGTGAAGGTCGCGAACGGGCCAAACAGAATCGAGGTCTCACCGTCGACAACGCGGGTGTCGAGGTGCGGCACTGACATCGGCGGGGCACCAACGGCGGCCTGCGAGTAGACCTTGGCCTTGTGCTGCGCAACGATTGCCGGGTTCGAGGTCTTCAGCCACTGGCCACCGATCGGGAAGCAACCGTAGCCCTTGATCTCGGGGATACCCGAGCCCTGCAGAAGCTTGAGGGCCCAGCCACCGGCACCAACGAAGACGAACTTCGCGTTAATCGAACCGGGCGTACGGCCGAGCATGTCGCGGAAGTTCACCTTCCACGTGCCGTCTTTCTGACGCTTGAGCTTACGAACCTCACGGTTCGTGTAGAGCGTCGCGCCCTTGTCGGTCATGTTGTCGAACAGCTGGCGGGTGACGGAACCAAAGTCAACGTCCGTACCGGCAGGAACGCGGGTAGCGGCGAACGGCTCGCCAGCGACACGCTTCTGCATGAGCAGCGGTGCCCACTGGTTGATGACGCGGCTGTCTTCGCTGTACTCAATACCGGCAAACAGCGGCTCGTTCTTGAGCGCTTCGTAGCGGGTCTTGAGGTACTTGACGTCTTTCTCGCCGGTGACGAAAGTCATGTGAGGAGTCGGGTTGATGAACGTGTCGGGCGTGCTCAGCATGCCCTCTGCCATCAGCGTCGTCCAGAGCTGGCGGCTCTGTTGGAACTGCTCGTTGATCGAGATGGCCTTGGCCGCGTTGACGGAACCATCGGCTGCTGCCGGCATGTAGTTCAGTTCGCAGAGGGCGGCGTGACCGGTGCCCGCGTTGTTCCACGCGTTCGACGATTCTTGCGCCACGTCGGAGAGTCGTTCAAAGACGACGATCTTCCAGTCCGGCTGAAGCTCTGAGATAAGGGTGCCAAGGGTGGCACTCATCACTCCGCCACCAATAAGAACGACGTCTACAGTTTCACTCACCCGACTAGTTTAAGCCGTCCGTGCGCTCACCTTTGCCCGGGGGCGGGTTCAGGCAGGGGCCAATTGATGCGAACGGTAAGAACTCCCCTTCTTTCGACAGTGTTTCGTCGCGCCCTGAGCTGTTGCGGTTTACCTCTCGTTGTTGCATTCCACGTCGATTTGCGCCACGAACTGGTTAAACAATCGCGCCGAGCCCGAAGGCCCGACGCGATCGTCATGAGTATTGCGGCTTACGAAGCGAGGCGCTTCGCGACGACCTCGGCAATCTGCACTGCGTTGAGCGCGGCGCCCTTGCGGAGGTTGTCGTTCGAGATGAACAGAACGAGGCCCTTGTTTTCGGGGGCCGACTGGTCAGCGCGGATGCGGCCAACGTAGCTCGGGTCGTTGCCGGCGGCCTGGAGGGGCGTCGGAACCTCTTCGAGCGTCACACCGGGAGCGCCAGCGAGAATCTCGCGGGCACGGTCGGGCGTGATGTCGTCGGCGAACTCGGCGTGGATCGACAGCGAGTGGCCGGTGAACACCGGAACACGCACGCACGTGCCAGCAACACGGAGGTCGGGCAGGCCGAGAATCTTGCGGCTCTCGTTGCGGAGCTTCTTTTCTTCGTCGGTCTCATTGAGTCCGTCGTCGACGAGGCTGCCGGCGAGCGGAATGACGTCGAACGCGATGGGTGCGACGTACTTCTCCGGCTGAGGGAAGTCAACGGCGCTACCGTCGTGCACAAGGTCGAGCACATTCTCCTGCGCCAACACTCCCTCAACCTGGCCGAGGAGCTCCTGGGCTCCGGCGAGGCCCGAGCCACTCACAGCCTGGTACGTCGACACGATGAGGCGCTCGAGGCCAGCGGCTTCGTGGAGCGGCTTGATAACCGGCATAGCCGCCATCGTCGTGCAGTTGGGGTTTGCGATGATGCCCTTCGGCGGGTTGACCGTCTCCTCGGGGTTCACTTCGCTCACGACGAGCGGAACCTCCGGGTCCATGCGCCACGCGCTGGAGTTGTCAATGACAACAGCACCGGCTTCAGCGAAGCGCGGGGCGTGTGCGCGGGAGCCGGTGGCACCGGCCGAGAACAGCGCGATCTCAATGCCTGCTGGGTCGGCGGTCGCAACATCTTCAACGATGATCGACTGGCCACCAAATTCAATGGCCTTACCTGCGGAGCGGGCAGTCGAGAAAAGACGCAGCTCGCGAATTGGGAAGGCGCGCTCCTGGAGAATCTCACGCATCACGGTGCCGACCTGACCGGTCGCGCCGACGATGGCAACGGAGAATCCAGATTCTGAAATACGCGTCATGTCGAGTCCTTCGATGGGGGAAGTGGACGCGCCAGGGCCGACGCGTTGCCACGTTCGGCGATCATTGCCGTTGGCTGATCTTACAACCGCCACGTGACCGCCTCTCGCCGTGTGACGCCGAATGGCCGCCAGTCGGGCGAAAACGTACCCATTTCGCAGGCGAAACACATTCATGGGAATGGAACCAGTGGTTGTGTGGTTGCATCAATCATGAAGAAAATCGGCTTCCTCTCCTTCGGGCATTGGACTCCTCACCCCGAATCGCACACGCGCTCTGCGAGCGACATGCTGCACCAGGCGATTGACCTCGCCGTGGCGGCGGAAGAGATTGGCGCCGATGGCGCGTACTTCCGCGTTCACCACTTCGCCCGCCAACTAGGCTCGCCCTTCCCGATGCTCGCCGCCATTGGCGCGAAGACCTCGAAGATCGAGATCGGTACCGGCGTTATCGACATGCGCTACGAAAACCCGATGTACATGGCCGAGGATGCGGCGGCCGCCGACCTCATTTCTGATGGCCGCCTGCAGCTCGGCGTGAGCCGTGGGTCACCCGAGCAGGTCATCGACGGCTACAAGTATTTTGGCTACGACGCCCCTGAGGGTCAGACGATGGCTGACGTTGCGCGTGCGAATACCGAAACGTTCTTGCAGGTGATCGACGGCGCGAAGTTTGCTGAGCCGAACCCGCGCCCGATGTTCCCGAACCCGCCGGGGCTACTCGGTATTGAGCCGCAATCCCCCGGCCTCCGTGACCGTATTTGGTGGGGCGCCGCGTCTAACGCCACCGCCGTGTGGGCTGCCGAAGCGGGCATGCACCTGATGAGCTCGACGCTGAAGGCTGATGAGAGCGGCAAGCCGTTCCACGTGCAGCAGCGCGAGCAGATCGAGCTGTACCGCGACGCGTGGAAGGAGGCCGGACACCAGCGCGACGCACGCGTTTCGGTGAGCCGCTCCATCTTCGCCCTCACCACCGACGAGGACTACCGCTACTTCGCCTTCGACCGCGACACCGACGACCAGATCGGCACGATCGGCGGCGACCCCATCGGTCGCGCAATCTTCGGCCGCTCGTTCGCGGCAGAGCCCGAGGCACTCATCGAACAGTTGCGCGGCGACGAGGCCATCGAGGCCGCAGACACCCTGCTTTTGACGGTGCCGAACCAGCTCGGCGTGGCGTACAACACCCACGTCATCGAGTCGATTCTCAAGGACGTCGCCCCGGCCCTCGGCTGGCGCTAGCCTCGCAAACGCAACGAATGCGGGGTCGGAACCACGGGTTCCGACCCCGCATTGGTTTTGTGCGCGCGAGTGCGATCTTGCTCTTTAGCACGAGAAGTAGAGCGACCGCCGCCATCGCGCGAGATTAGACAGTCACGAGATTAACCGAAAGTGTTACGATGTAACACAGGAGGCTGACATGGCTACAACAACCGTAACTCTGCGTCTCGCGGAGTCTGAGAAACAAGTACTTGCTGATTATGCAAAGACCTTTGGTATGAGCATTTCTGAGTTCGTACGCAGTGCAGCACTCTCACGTATCGAAGACGAACTGGATCTGGTCGCGTGGGAAGACGCGAAGCGTGAGTTTGACGCTGACCCTAAGACGCTGACAGCCGACGAGGTCGCGGCGAAATACCTTTAAATGTGGCATCTCCTTTATTCTCAACGAGCCGACAAACAACTCAGCAAGCTCGATCCAGGCGTTCGCCGCATCATCGTTGCCTGGCTGAATAAGAATGTCGACTGCTGTGACGACCCACGCGCACAGGGTAAGGGCCTCACCGCCGGACTCTCAGGCAAATGGCGTTACCGCGTAGGCGATTACCGCGTGCTCTGTGAGATTCGCGATTCTGAACTCATCGTGCTTGCGATCGAGATCGGGCATCGACGCGATATCTACAAAAGACCCTGAACGCAATGCATTGCGGGGTCGGAACGACTGGTTCCGACCCCGCAATCATTTTGTGTGCAGCGCGCTACTCGTCGCGGTGGGCGCCGATGGACGGCGCGACGGTGAACAGGTTCGGGGCAGCGAAGCCGGCGTCGGCGAACGCGGTGAGAACCGCGGCCGATACGGCGTCGACGGCACTGGCCTCGATAAGCGCGATGCCCGCACCACCAAAGCCACCGCCGGTCATGCGGGCTCCGATGGCACCGGCCGCGAGCGCCGCATCGACGGCGGTGTCGAGCTCGGCGACCGAGATCTCGAAGTCATAGCGCATCGATGCGTGCGAGGCCACCAACAGGTCGCCGATCGCGCGTGCACCCTCGGCGCGCAGCACCTCGACGGTGTCGAGCACGCGCTGGTTCTCGGTGACGATGTGGCGAACGCGGCGGAACGTCACGTCGTCCATCAGTTCGGCCGCCCGATCAAGGTCGGCGACCGAAACATCGCGCAGCGCCGAGACACCCATGATGGCCGCGCCACGCTCGCACGCGTCGCGGCGATCGCGGTAACCGCCGGTCGCGTGTGCGTGCTTGACGTGCGTGTCGATGACCAGAATCGCGAGGTGCGCTTCGGCCATGCCGAGCGGCACCAGTTCGCTCTGCAGCGATCGGCAGTCCAAGAAAACCGCCGCGTCGGGCTCACCGAGCATCGATGCGGTTTGGTCCATGATGCCGGTCGGCGCGCCAACGGCCTCGTTCTCAGCCGTGCGCCCGATGCTCGCGAGTTCCTTCGCACTCAACCCCAGGCTCCACAGCTCGTTCAATGCCGATGCTGCGGCGCCTTCGATGGCCGCCGACGACGACAACCCGGCACCGACCGGAACCTCGGAGGCGATGGCAATGTCGACACCGGGTACGTCGATGGCGCGGTCGGCAAGCAACGCCCACGCGACGCCCAGCGGGTAGGCGGCCCACTCCGGAACGGCGGGAGCGGAACCAGCGGGCGTCGGAAAGAGGGTGTTCAGCTCGGCAAGAGCCACCTCGACGGGCTCATTGGTGAAGGTCGAGGCCACGCGAATGCGCGCGTCGTCGCGCAGGCCGACGGCGGCGACCGTGCGGTGCGAGATCGCGAACGGCAGCACGAAGCCCTCGTTGTAGTCGGTGTGTTCGCCGATGAGGTTGACGCGGCCGGGTGCCGACCAGAGGCCGACCGGCTCGTGTGCCGTCATGTCTGTGAACAGCGCCGAAGCGGCGTCGTGCGGGGTGAGGGCGGGTTGAGTCACGGTGTTGCCTTGCAGGTTCGGGTTCGGGAAGGTCACACGTGCGCGCGCTCGATGGCTTCGCGGATGCGCTGCGCACCCTGTTCGGGCGTCACTTCAGCTGCCCACGCCCACATTGCAGCTTCGGAGCCGGCCAAGAACTTCAGCTTGTCAGCCGCGCGGCGCGGGCTCGTCAGCTGCAGGTGCAAGCGCACACTGTCGCGGCCGACGTTGACAGGCGCCTGATGCCAGGCCGCGATGTACGGCGTCTGGGTGTCGTACATCGCGTCGACGCCGCGGAGCAGGCGCAAATACAGGGGCGCGAGTTCATCGCGTTCGGCCGTCGTGGTTTCCGCGAAGTCGGCGACGTGGCGGTTGGGCATGAGGTGAACCTCGAGCGGCCATCGCGCGGCGAAAGGCACGAATGCCGTCCAGTACTCCCCCGCAAAAACTATGCGCTCTGACGCGCGTTCGAAGTCAAGAATGCGCTGGAACAGGTCGGCACCCGTGCGCTCGATGCCCTCGAGGGTGCGCGCCGTGCGCGGTGTCACGTACGGGTACGCGTAGATCTGGCCATGCGGGTGCGGCAGTGTCACGCCGATCGCCTCACCGCGGTTTTCGAACGGGAAGACCTGCTGCACGCCGGGCAGTTTCGACAGCGCGGCGGCGCGATCCGCCCACGCTTCGATCACGGTGCGCGCACGTGTCACGGTCTGCGTGCCGAACGAACCGGAGTGCTCAGGGCTGAAGCACACGACTTCGCAGCGGCCGATGGCGTTGCGCGTGCGGCCGAGACCGAGCTCGGTGAGGTCATCGAGCCCGAGCGGCGGGTTTCCGGCTGCCGGGGCGATTCCGGTGGCTTCCAGCAGTGCAGGGCCAAACGCCGGGGACTTGTTCTCGAACACGGCAACGTCATAGAGCGACGGAACCTCGGAGGGGTTGGTAGGCGTCTGCGGTGCCAGCGGGTCTGCGTCAGCCCCCGGCATCATGACGCGGTTCTGGCGGTTCGCGGCGACCGTGATCCAGTCGCCAGTGAGCACGTCGAGGCGCATTGATGAGACCTCGGGGCGCGGGTCGAGCATGCGCGCGTCAACATTGCGGTCAGGGCCGAGCGTGGTGTCGGGGTCATCAAAATAGATGAGCTCCCGGCCGTCTGCCAGCGTGGTCGCACGGCGAACGATGCCACCGGGGAGAGTGCTTGTCTCCTGACGCGTGTTCACGTCAACATGGTTCCACATTCTGCGTGATAACGTCAACATGACCGGATGCACGGGGAAGGGACACCGGTGACTTCAGACATCAATTCGCCGTCGAGCACGACGGCGCCCACAGGGCGCGTCTCCATGGCCATGGTCGCCGCCCGCGCTGGCGTCTCGGGCCAGACCGTTTCGCGCGTCGTCAACGGTAGTCCGCGCGTCGATCCCGAAACCCGTGCGCGCATTGAGAGTGCCATGGCCGAGCTCGGCTACCGTCCGCACCGCGCGGCACGCGCCCTGCGCACCGGCCGGTCGCAGACGATTGGCCTCGTCCTCACAACGCTCACCACGTTCGGCAACTCCCGCATGCTGCAGGCGACCGCCGAGGCCGCGGCCGAACGCGGCTACGCTCTCGTGCTCGTCACGGCTGCGAACGGGGTGGACGCGGCGTTCGCGGCGCTCGCCGAGCAGGAGGTTGATGGCGCGATCGTGCTCAACGAAGCCTCCGCCCAGGTCGCGGCCGACGCACTCCCCCACGGCCTGCGGCTCGTCATGGTCGATGCCCCGCACACGGTGGGTCTCACTGTGGTTCACAGCGATCATGCCGGCGGCGCTTTTGCTGCCACGACCCACCTCCTCAAGCGCGGCTACGCATCGGTTCATCACCTCGCTGGCCCCGCCGATTCGTTTGCTGCCATCGAGCGCGAGCGGGGCTGGCGCAAGGCGCTGACTGCGGCAGACGTCGAGGTTCCGGAACCAGTGCGCGGCGACTGGAGCGCTGAATCTGGATATGAGTCGGGTACGGCCCTGAGTGCAGCTCCGGCCGTCTTCTGCGCGAACGACCAAATGGCGCTGGGGTTGTTGCGTGCTTTCGCCGAACAACGCCGTGGCGTGCCCGCCGACGTCGGTGTGATCGGCTTCGATGATGTTCCGGACGCCACCAACTACCAGCCGCCCCTCACCACGATTCGGCAAGATTTCGCTGCCCTCGCCCACCGCGCGGTCGACGCACTCATTGCCGACATCGAAGGCACAGAGGCCGCATCAGCCGAAGCTATCGTCGCGACAACGCTGATCGAGCGCGAGAGCACGCGCTGACATGACGCGCATCGTTCTTGCCCCCGATAGTTTCAAAGGCACCATCACGGCCGCCGATGCCGCGATTGCACTCGCTGCCGGCTGGGCATCCGTCGACCCAGATGCGGAGTTTGTGTACCGACCGATGGCGGATGGTGGCGAGGGAACCGTCGCTGCCTTTGCAGCCGCGGTTTCTGGTTCCGCTCTCCAGCCGATCACGGTGACCGGTCCTGCGGGCGGCCCTGTCGAGACTTCGTGGCTTCTCTTGCCGGACGGCACGGCGGTGATCGATCTCGCGTCAACGAGCGGAATTGAACTGCTTGACGAGCTGCTGCCGTGGGACGCGGACACGACCGGGCTCGGGCAGGCCATCGCTGCCGCACTTGATCATGGCGCGACGCAGATTGTGGTGGGCATCGGCTCGAGTGCGTCGACGGACTGCGGAACCGGCATGCTGTCGGCACTGGGAGCTCGCTTTCTTGATGTCGACGGCGCATCGGTTCGGCCCGGAGCGTGCGGTCTCGGTGACATTGCGACTGTCGACCTTTCTGGGCTCCGCACCGTGCCCGACGTTCGCGTGCTGACCGATGTGACGAATCCCCTCGTCGGGCCTCGAGGTGCGGCTGCTGTGTTCGGCCCGCAGAAGGGGCTGACCGGCGAGGAAATTCCGGCAGTCGACGCGGCGCTGGCACGATTCGCTGACCTGCTGGGGCTTGACGCTTCGCTACCCGGCACCGGCGCTGCCGGTGGCGTCGGGGGCGCGTTGCTGGCGTGGGGTGGCACCCTTACTCCGGGCGCGTCCGCCGTTGCTGAACTCATCGGGTTGCGCGAGGCGATCGCCGACGCCGATGTCGTGATCACCGGCGAGGGGTCGTACGACGGCCAATCGGGTGATGGCAAGGTTCCGTCCTTCATCGCGGCGCTCGCTCAGGCGCTCGGTGCCGTGCCGATGCTCGCCGCGGGGCGTATCACTGCCGACGCTAACACCACGATCTTCACAGAAGCCGTGTCACTCACCGCACTTGCTGGTTCCGCCGATCGTGCGCTTGGCGAGCCCGCCCACTGGCTCCACGAAGCTGGCCAGATGCTTGCCCGAGCGTTTCGGAGCTGAATGCGAGGAGGCGCGCCTCAAATCGTGAATGTCGACGGCAACCGATACTGTCGAAATCGTGTCAATAGTGCGTGATGAGCGGGTGCGCGCCGCAAGATCCCTTCCGAGTCGCCCCTCACCGAATCGCCGCTGGCGCCCACCCGTGCGACGCCGTCGCCAGCGCACACCGTGGTTTGTGAAGGCGCTGGTTGTTTTTGCCATCGCCGTGGCGGCGCTCATCGTCACCCGACTGTTGGTGCCGAGCGATTCGACTCCGCTTGCCGAGCCCACGCCGATGCCCAGCATCACCGCCCCTGGCGCACTCCCCACACCGCCTTCTGACACAATCGCCTCCGGTTCCGTCGCCGACCCGGCCGCCGCGATTGCCGCACTCGACGCGCTCGCACTGGCCGACGGCAACTCCGCGCCGGACTATGACCGCGACCTGTTTGGGCAACGGTGGGCCGATGTCGACCGCAACGGGTGCGACACCCGTAACGACATGTTGGCGCGCGACCTCGCGGATCCCTCGTTTAAACCAGGCACCCGTGACTGCAAGGTACTGACCGGCACGCTGACTGACCCATATTCCGGCGCATCGATTGAGTTCGTAAACGGGCCCGATACGTCACCCCGCGTGCAGATTGACCACATCGTGGCGCTGGCCTGGGCCTGGCGTCAGGGCGCACACGAGTGGTCACCCGAGCAACGTGAAACGTTCGCCAACGACCCGCGCAACCTACGAGCATCAGGCGAGGCAACGAACCAGGCCAAGAGCGATTCGGGTCCGTCACGCTGGCTACCGCCAGCACCCGAGTTGCAGTGCCGCTTCGTCATGGAGTGGGCCTCGGTCGTCGTTGACTACGACCTTTCCATTAACGCCGACGATCGGGATGCCGCTCAGCACGTGCTCCGCTCGTGCCCGGCCGCCTAACCAGGCCCGAGAACGACGAATGCCCCGCCAATCGGCGGGGCATTCGTGTTGAGTCTTAGCGACCGGTGCCGGCGTGAACGACAGCTTCGGTCTCGGCGTCGAGACCGTAGGCGGTGTGCACGGCCTTCGCGGCGGAGACGATGTCATCGGCGCGCAGCACGACCGAGATACGAATCTCCGACGTTGAGATCATCTCGATGTTGACGCCTGCGGTGCTCAGCGCTTCGAACAGCGTGGCCGAGACGCCGGAGTGCACGCGCATACCGGCGCCCACAACCGAGAGCTTGCCGATCTGGTCGTCGTGCACGAGACTCTCGAAGCCAACCTCAGCCTGGTCAGCGGCAAGCGCGCGCAGTGCGACAGCTGCGTCAGACTTCGGAACCGTGAACGAAATGTCGGTGCGGTTAGTGGCTGCCGCCGACACGTTCTGCACGATCATGTCAACGTTGGCACCCGACTTCGCGACGATCTTGAAGATCTCTGCGGCCTTACCCGGAACATCAGGTACACCGGTGACCGTAATCTTGGCCTGGCCGAGATCGGTGGCGACTCCGGCGACGATGGGCTCTTCCATGTCAGCTCCCTCGATGTAGTGGGGAGGCTTCTGCCCCTCCCCAAGAACGTATGTGCCTTCGTTCGACGAGAACGTCGAACGAGCGTGAATGAGAACACCGTGGCGACGAGCAAACTCGACGGCACGAATGTAAAGAACCTTGGCGCCGTTGGCGGCGAGCTCGAGCATTTCTTCGCTCGAGACGGTGGCGAGCTTGCGGGCGTTCGGAACCACGCGCGGGTCGGCGGTGAAAATACCGTCAACGTCGCTATAGATTTCGCAGACGTCTGCGTTGAGCGCGGCGGCAAGCGCAACGGCCGTCGTGTCAGAACCGCCACGGCCGAGCGTCGTGATGTCGCGGGTATCGCGGTTGAAACCCTGGAAGCCAGCGACGATGACGATGGCGCCCTCATCGAGCGCTTCGCGTACGCGCACCGGGGTGACGTCGACGATGCGGGCCGAACCATGGTGCGAGTCGGTGATCATTCCGGCTTGGCTGCCGGTGAAGGAGCGCGCTTCGAAGCCCATCGAGTGAATCGTCATGGCGAGCAACGCCATCGAGATGCGCTCACCGCTGGAGAGCAGCATGTCGAGTTCACGCGGTGCTGGGATGGGGGCCACTTCGTGCGCGAGCTCAAGGAGCTCATCGGTCGTGTCACCCATCGCGCTGACGGCAACGACCACATCGTGCCCGGCACGGCGGGTGTCGACAATGCGCTTAGCGACTCGCTTGATGCTCTCGGCATCCGCAACGGATGAGCCGCCGTACTTCTGCACGATCAACGCCACTATGACACTCCTGAGTTTGGTGAGCACTGTGCTCAGTTCTCACCAGTTTACGACCGCCCACATGCTCGAATTGCCATGTGACGACTCGGAGCAGACGTACCCTCGCGCCGCAACTAGCCCAGCGGCGTGGGGTCTGGTTCCGGAAGCACGGCTTCTTTCTTCTTGCCGCCCATCGCGGCCAGCCAACACCCGAGCAGCACGATCGGCGCGCCGATCAGGAGCTCAACACCGAGATGCTCACTGAGAATAATCACGCCGGCGACGAGCGCCACGATCGGGTTTATGTAGGTGAACAGCGGCGCGTTGACGGGGCCGACCTCTTTGATGAGCGCAAAAAAGAGGATGAACGCTATGGCCGTGCAAATGACACCCAATAGCACCAGGGAGATCGTCGCTTCCGTCGTTGGCACCTCATGCTGCGTCATGAAAGCGATCGGGAGATACGCGATGCCGATCATGAGCAACGACAGCGTAATGGAGCCGAGGGATGGCACCTCGTTGAGTTTGCGCGCAACGATGAACGGCGCGATTGCGTACATCACGGCAACGAGGAGCACCTCGCCGGCAGCAAGTAACCAGTCACCACCACCGGAAACGCCGAGACCAGGAACCAGCACAATGACGGCAACACCAATGAACCCGAGCACAAGCCCAGCAACGCGGGTTGGTCTCAACGCGCCGCGCTCGCCACTCAACAGCGCGATGATGGTCGCCCACAGGGGCACAGTCGCCACGAGCAACCCGGTGAGACCGGACGGCAGACTCTGTTCAGCGTGACCGAGCAGGAAGAACGGGCCTGCCATTTCGACGAGGCCGAATGCGAGTACCCATTTCCAGTGCTTGAGGGCGACGCGAAGTGCCCCACTGCGAATCGCGAACGGCAACAGGATGGCCGCTCCGATGAGGGTGCGACCGGCGACAATTGCGCCAGGCGAGTAGGAATCGACGGCGATTTTGATCAGGAGGTACGGAATACCCCAGATCGCGGCCATCGCGAAGAAAAGCAGCCACCCACGTTTCGTGAACGACCGAGACATGTCAGATCGCTGACCGGCGGCCCTCGAACGCGCGGCCGAGAGTCACCTCATCGGCGTATTCGAGGTCGCCACCAACGGGAAGACCCGAGGCGAGACGTGTGACCTGAATGTTCATGGAGTTGAGGAGGCGGCTGAGATACGTCGCCGTCGCTTCACCCTCGAGGTTGGGGTTGGTCGCGAGGATGACCTCTTGCACGACGCCGTCGGCCAGACGCCCCATGAGCTCGGTGATGCGCAGGTCATTTGGCCCGCGGTTCGCGATCGGGCTGATGGCACCGCCGAGCACGTGGTAGAGCCCCCGGAACTCGCGCGTGCGCTCAATCGCGGCGACATCCTTGGCATCTTCGACGACACAAATGATGGTCTGGTTGCGGCGAGCGTCGCGACAAATGGCGCACCGGTCTTGTTCGGAGACGTTTCCGCAGATGTCGCAGAATCGCACGCGGTGACGCACTTCGGCGAGCAGTTCTGCGAGGCGGGACACGTCAAACGATGGCGTCTGCAGAATGTGGAACGTGATGCGTTGCGCCGACTTCGGGCCGACGCCGGGGAGACGCCCAAACTCGTCAATCAGTTCTTGAACAATGCCGTCGTACATCAGTTAAACCTCGTCGGTGGGTTGTACGTATCTTCGCGCACAAAGGTCGCGCCGAGAACCTGGCGCACGACTGCTTCGCCATACCGTTGTGCGCCGCCGGTCATGAGCGGGCGCGAGCGCACGGTGGGTGCCGGACCACGCTGTTGAATCGCTTCGTCGTCGTCATCGCCATCCGGGTCATCGGGCTCGAGCGGCGATTGATCGCCGTCATGGGGCGGGGCGACAGGGCGGGAGAGTGCGTCTTCCGGCTCATCATCGACGGCCAGCGGCGCGGATGCTCCGCCCGGGATCGCAACCACGGCCCACTCTGTGACCGGTGCGGCGGGCGCTACCGCTGGGGCGACGCCCCTAGCTGGTGCGGCAACCGGTGCCGACTGGCGTAGTTGCGACATCGGCTGCGGCGCCTGCGGACGGCGCCAACCGTCGTCTGGCGGCAGTGACTCCGGGTCGTACGGGGGTTCGTCGTCGTGCCAGCCGTCAGCCGATGGAGAAGGCTCCGATGGCGACTCACGCGGCGGGTGCTGTGGCGCGAAGGCGCTCTCGTGCTTGGCAATGTACTTCACCCGCACTCCGAGCACATCGACAATCACCTGGCGCAGGTCTTCGCTGACACCGGCGCCGGCCTTCAGCTCCTTGAACTTCGCGAGGTCGGGGTGATTCACGAACGCGAGCGTCAGCACGTCGTTGTCGAAGTGCATGATGCGCGCGTTTGCCACCACCATCCAGGCGTGGCGGCTCTTCGTCTGCAGGTCGTTCAGAATCTGGGGCCAGGCGGCCTCGATCGCAGCCCGCGAGACAGGACCAGCCGGAACCACGGGTGCGGCGGGAGCAGCCTCCGGCTCTGCGAGTGGAGCGGGCTCGGCGATCGGCGCTGGCGTCGGCTCAGGCACAGCCACCTGCTCGGGCTCGGGCTCAGGAATCGGCTCCGACTCAGCAACCGGCTCTGGCTCTGGTATCGATTCCGGCGCAGCCTCGGGTGCTGCCGCGACCGGCTCAGCTGCACGCACAGGTTCCGGCTCTGGCGAAGCGACGGGCTCCGCCGGAATGGGCGCCGTGGGTGCTACCTCCGCGGGAGCTACTGGCGTCGCCGCAGGGGCCACAGCCACTACCGGTGCCGCCGCTGCTGGCGCGGCCGTTGCCGGGACAGCCGGCGCAGCGGCTGCTGCTGGCGCGGCAGCTGGCGCTGCCGCTGGCTGGCCAGTGACCGCGCGGTGGCGGGCATCGGCCGAGAGCACACGAGCCACCAACAGTTCCAGGTGCAGGCGCGGCGAGGTCGCGCCAGACATGTCGTCCAGCGCCTTACTCACGACATCTGCCGTCTGCGACAGCCGGATGGTTCCGTATGCCATCGCCTGCTGCGTCATGCGTGCCATCTCGTCTTCGGCAACGCCGCGCAGCACGGAGCTCGCTTCAGCACCGGTCGCCGAAATAATGATGAGGTCGCGCAGGCGCTCGAGCAGGTCGTCAACGAAACGACGCGGGTCTTGCCCCGTTTGGATGACACGGTCGACGGCAGAGAAAGCCATCGAGGCATCCCCCGTCGAGAAGGCGTTGATGACGTCATCGAGCAGTGCCGTGTGCGTGTAGCCGAGCAGCGCAACAGCACGCTCGTACTCAACCGTGTTGTTCTCGGAGCCGGCAATGAGCTGGTCGAGCAACGACAGCGTGTCACGCGGCGAGCCGCCACCGGCACGCACGACGAGCGGGAGAACGCCAGGGTTGACTGTCACGCCCTCTTGCGCGCACAGCTCTTCGACGTACTCGAGCATCGCAGCGGGCGGAACCAGACGGAACGGATAGTGGTGCGTGCGCGAACGGATTGTGCCGAGCACCTTTTCAGGCTCGGTCGTCGCGAAGATGAACTTGACGTGCGGCGGCGGCTCTTCAACGAGCTTGAGCAGCGCGTTGAAGCCCTGCTGCGTCACCATGTGCGCCTCATCAAGGATGAAGATCTTGTAGCGGTCGCGAGCCGGCGCGAACACCGCACGTTCGCGTAGGTCGCGGGCATCGTCGACACCGTTGTGGCTGGCGGCGTCAATCTCCACGACGTCAAGGGATCCGCTGCCGCCGCGCGCGAGTTCAACACAGCTGTCGCACACACCGCACGGGGTGTCGGTGGGCCCTTCGGCGCAGTTCAAACAGCGCGCGAGAATGCGCGCAGACGTGGTCTTGCCACAGCCACGCGGACCAGAAAACAGGTAGGCGTGGCCAACCCGGTCAGCCCGCAGAGCAGTCATCAGCGGGTCGGTCACTTGGGACTGACCGATCATCTCTGCGAACGTCTCGGGACGGTAGCGGCGGTATAGAGCGGTGGTCACCAAACCAGCCTACGGGGTGGCACCGACATCGGCCGCGCCGGTTCCACAATCACCCGGTATATAGAGTCGTCGGCGTGTGGTGATGACCCTCGTCGTTGATCGCGTCCATCAACGTGATCGGCGTAGTTGAGGTCGGTACCGATACCGAAATAAGCGAGCCATCTTCTAGTCGCTGGTCTTCGAGTTCGCGTACCGACGGGCGACCAGCCCGATCGGGGCCCTGGCCGTCGAGCGGAACCACGACGTGGCCACCAGCGGGCGCGACGTAGCGCTCACCGCGCACGTGGAAGACCACGTCTCCGCCTTCGCGAACCGTTGCCGTCAACGTTTCAGCGGTGATGACGATGTCGAGCGTGCTCTGCGCCCAGCGCAACGGGAAGCGCAATTCCGGCCACGTGGCCGGCAATCGCGGGTCAAACGTCAGCGCACCACGGTGATCCCGCATGCCGCCGAAACCGCTCACCAGCGCGAGCCAGATACCGCCAGCCGAAGCGACGTGCACGCCATCCGAAGCGTTGTGGTGCAGGTCGGCCAGGTCGACGAAAAGGGCGTCGGTGAAGTACTCCATCGCCAGGTCGCGGTAGCCCACCTCGGCCGCCAATATCGACTGCACAACGGCCGACAGCGTCGAGTCTCCGGTCGTGAGCGGGTCGTAGTAGTCGAAGTCAGCGTGCTTCTGCTCGGGCGTGAACTGATCGCCCTGCAGAAAGAGCCCCAACACGACGTCGGCCTGCTTGAGAACCTGGAACCGGTAGATCACGAGGGGGTGGAAGTGCAGGAGCAGCGGGCGCTTGTCGGCGGGCGTGTTCTCGAGGTCCCACACCTCCTTTTCCAAGAAGGCAGAGTCTTGCGGGTGAATACCCAGCGCGTCAGAGTAGGGAATCGACAGGGCATCGGCAGCCACATCCCACGCATCAGCTTCGGTGGGGTCAAGCTTCAGCCGATCAGCCATGCGCGCGTACGCATCGGGATCCGCTGCCGCGAGCGCGCGCACGCTCTCGGCGGCATAGCGCAGGTTGAAGCGGGCCATGATGTTGGTGAACAGGTTGTCATTGACGACCGTGGTGTACTCGTCGGGCCCGGTCACGCCATGAATGTGGAAGGAGTCGTGACCGTTGAAGGAGCGCCAGAACCCGAGCGTCGCCCACAGACGTGCCGTCTCCACGGCAATGTCGATGCCCTCGTTAAAGAGGAAGTCGGTGTCACCCGATGCCCGCACATACTTTGCCAGCGCATACGTCACGTCAGCGTTGATGTGGTACTGCGCGGTGCCCGCGGCGTAGTACGCCGAGGCCTCTTCACCGTTGATCGTGCGCCACGGAAACAGTGCTCCTGCCTCGTTAAGTTGACGCGCACGCTTGCGCGCCGACGGCAGCATGAGCGAGCGCATTCGCAATGCGTTGCGGGCCCACATCGGTGAGGTGTACGCCATAAACGGCAACACGTAGACCTCGGTGTCCCAGAAGTAGTGGCCGGAGTAGCCGCTACCGCTCACGCCCTTCGCCGCAATGCCCTGAGAGTCGGCGCGTGCCGCCGCCTGCGCAAGCTGCAACAGGTTCCACCTCACGGCCTGCTGCAGTGCATCTTCGCCGACAATCTGTACGTCGGAGCGCTCCCAAAACGCGTTCATCCACACGGCCTGGGCGCGGAAGACGGCGTCGGCACCCGACTCCATCGCGCGGCGCAGGGTGCGACGCGCACGGTCGATGAGTTCGCGCGTAGGAACCGACCGCGACGAGTGATATGACAAGAATTTTGTGACCGTCGTCGCCACGCCTGCCTTAGCGTCGACGTGAAAAACGACCTTGGCGGCGTCGCCCTCGGCGAATCCGTCGGTGGCGTCGACGACGTTGTCGGTTTCAACGACGTGGTCAGCCACGACTGCGAGGGTCATGCCGGAGCGCGCGACGCGGTACGAGAGCGACAGCTGCGTGCCGTTGCGGTGGTGTTCTTGCGGCAACAGAATGCGCTCCGCGAAACGCTCCGCCTTGCGCGGGTCAAACGACGCGGTGCCGTGTCCGGAGGGCTTGGCACCATAAACGTCGCCGCCGTCCTGTCGATTAACGACCTGACTGCTGATCACGACCGAGGCGTCATCGTCGAGCACGGTTACGCTGATCTGCTCGAGGGCGAGGTGGCGCTCGTCAAACGACACGAGGCGATCCATGTCGATGACGACGTTCTTGCCCGAGGGGGTGCGCCACAAAATGTGCCGGTGGAGCACGCCCTCGCGCATGTCGAGCGAGCGCTCGTATTCGCGCATTTCGGCAACGTCAAGGGTCAGCGGCTCGTCATCGACGTAGACACGCATGATCTTGCCGTCGGGGGCATTGATGATCGTTTGGCCGACCTCGGCGAAACCGTATGCCTGCTCTGCGTGGCGAATCTCAAACGTCTCGTGGAAGCCGTTGATGAAGGTTCCGTGTTCGTGCGCGTGTCGCCCCTCGGGGTGGTTGCCGCGCATCCCCAGGTATCCGTTGCCGATGGCAAACATCGTTTCGGTGACACCTTCGTCAGCACCCGAGTACCGGGTCTCTACGAGGCGCCACGGGTCGACCGGAAAACGGTCGCGATCCATCATCATGCTGGGTGATTCCTTGTCGAGTGAAGCGGAACAAATTCTGCGAGATCAGAGACAACGATTGTCGCGCCGTGGTTGAGGAGTGCTTCGGCACCAGCGCCGCGGTCGACACCGACGACGAGGGCCATCCCGGCGGCCGCCGCCGAGGCGACGCCGCTGTGCGCGTCTTCAAACGCGGCAATGCGATCGGGCGCGATACCCAGGTCGTGCGCGCCGCGCGCAAACATGTCGGCCGCGGGCTTCGACGCCAGGTTGTCGTTCTCGGCCACGATGCCGTCGACAATCGTCACGAAACGGTTCGCGATGCCGGCAGCCGCCAGCACATCGCGGGCGTTCTTCGAACTCGACACCACGCCGAGCGGGTAGCCCTGAAGCTCATCAAGCAGCGCAAGCGAGCCCGGGTAGGGCTTGATGCCCTGTTCGTTCAGAACGCGAGTGAACACTTCGTTCTTGCGATTGCCAATGCCACAAATCGTGTCTGCGGTCAGCGGGTCGCTGGGATGCCCCCACGGCACTTCAACATCACGCGAACGCAACAGCGATGCGACACCGTCGTAGCGCTTCTTGCCGTCGACATAGCGAAAGTAATCGTCGTCGGTATACGGCGGCGCAATATCCCAGTCGGCAAACAGCTCATCGAACATGGCTTGCCACGCACGCATGTGTACTTCGGCGGTCGGCGTCAGCACCCCGTCGAGGTCAAACAAAAAGGCGTCGAATGACGTGAGATCGGGCAACGTAGACACGGCACCTCCGAATCGTTGTGGGACGATCCAGCGTAACCGTGTGGAACGTTCCAGGTCACTCAGGAAGTGGCTTGGAGCGTCTGTCGCGCAATCTCGAGTTCTTCGTTGGTCGGAACCACGAGTACGGTCACCGGGGAATCGTCCGTCGAGATGACGCGAATGCCGGGAGCACGCTCGTTGTTGCGCTTCTCATCGATGATGATGCCGGCCCATTCCATGTTCGCGAGCGCTTCGGCGCGCACGGGTGCCGCGTTCTCACCAACACCGGCCGTGAACGAAATCACGTCCACGCCGCCGAGCTGTGCGAGGTACGAGCCGACGTAGGCACGCAGGCGATGAACATAGACGTCGAATGCGAGGGTTGAGATCTCTTCGCCCGCCGCGCGGCCAGCCAGCACATCGCGCATATCGGCCTTGCCGGTCATACCCAGCAGACCACTCTTCTTGTTGAGCAGGTGGTCGAGGTCGTCAATCGACATCTCATGGCGACGGTGTAGCTGAAACAGCACGGCCGGGTCGATATCGCCCGAACGTGTCCCCATCACGAGACCCTCGAGGGGCGTGAAACCCATCGACGTGTCGATCGAGACGCCACCCTTAACCGCACACATCGACGCACCGTTGCCGAGGTGCAGCACGATCTGCTTGAGCTCGGCGTTGTCACGCCCCACGTACTCAGCCGCAGCCCGCGACACGAACTTGTGGCTGGTTCCGTGGAATCCGTACTTACGAATGCGGTGCCGACGCGCAATCTCGGTGTCGATCGCGTAGGTGTAAGCCGACGGCGAGAGCGTCTGGTGGAACGCGGTGTCGAACACGGCGACGTGCGGGACAGAACCAAAGGCCTTGCGAGCCGCGACGATACCGGCGAGCGCGCCCGGGTTGTGCAGTGGCGCAAGCATCGACAGGTCGTCAATGTTGATCTCAACGAGCGGCGAAATGACGGTCGGCTCGAAGAAGCGGGCGCCACCGTGCACAACGCGGTGGCCGACAGCGATCGGCGGAAACTCGCTGAGCGACGGGCCATCGATAGCGAACGCGTCGAGCATGGCCTGGAAGCCCGCGGTGTGGTTGGGGATCGGCTGCTGACGCTCAATCGTCTGCTTGTCGATCGTGGGAGCCGCCTCCCCCGGTTCCGCACCAAAGTATTTCGTGTGGGTCGTGGTTCCGAGCCCCTCACCAATGCGCTCGACGAGGCCGGCGGCCAAAACGCGCTCGGTGTTCATGTCGAGCAGCTGGTACTTGAACGAGCTGGATCCGCTGTTGACGACGAGTACGGTACTCACGTTTTGTCCTTAACCCTGTGCCTGAATGGCGGTGATCGCGACGGTGTTGACGATGTCGGCGACGAGGGCGCCGCGCGACAGGTCGTTGATCGGCTTGTTGAGGCCCTGCAGCACCGGGCCGATCGCGAGAGCGCCAGCCGAGCGCTGCACAGCCTTGTACGTGTTGTTACCGGTGTTGAGATCGGGGAACACGAAGACCGTGGCCTGACCGGCAACGGGCGAGCCCGGCATCTTCTTCGCGGCGACCACAGCATCGGTGGCAGCGTCGTACTGAATCGGGCCTTCGACGAGCAGTTCGGGTGCCCGCTCGCGTACCAGGACGGTGGCCTCGCGTACCTTGTCGACGTCGGCTCCGGAACCAGAGTCTCCGGTTGAGTAGGAGAGCATCGCGACGCGGGGGCTGATACCGAATTGGCTCGCCGTGGCCGCCGAAGAGACGGCAATGTCGGCGAGCTGGTCGCTCGTCGGGTCGGGAATGACGGCGCAGTCACCGTAGACGAGAACGCGGTCAGCGAGCGCCATCAGGAACACGCTCGAGACGACCGAGGTCTGCGGCTTGGTCTTGATGATTTCGAAGGCCGGGCGAATCGTGTGGGCGGTCGTGTGTGCCGCACCCGACACCATGCCGTCAGCCAATCCCAAGTGCACCATCATGGTTCCGAAGTATGAAACATCGGTGACGGTGTCGGCGGCCTGCTCGAGTGTGACGCCCTTGTGTGCGCGCAATTGGGCGTATTCCGCGGCGAACTTCGCGACATATTCGGGGTCGAACGGGCTCACGATGTGAGCGCCGTCGAGCGAGATACCAAGCTCGGTCGCGCGGGTGGTGATCGCGTCAACGTCGCCGAGGATCGTGAGGTCGGCCATGTTGCGGGCCAGCACGGTGGATGCTGCGCGCAGCACGCGGTCGTCGTTGCCCTCGGGCAACACGATGCGCTTGCGGTCGGCTCGCGCGCGCTCCACGAGCGCGTACTCGAACATGAGGGGCGTCACGACGTGGGGCTTAGCGAGGCCGACGGCTGCGGCGAGCGCGTCTTCGTCGACGTGTTCGGTGAACATCGCGATGGCGGTGTCGTAACGGCGCTGGGCTTCAAGCTCCATGCGGCCGCGGGCGTTCATCACGCGCACGGCGGTGTCGAACGTGCCGAGGTCGGTCGTGATGATCGGCAGCGGCGACGAGAGGCCTTCGAGCAGGCGGGTGACTTCAGCGGGAAGTTCGAACGGGCCATTAAGAATCACGGCGCTCATAGTCGGGAAAGTGCCCGACTCGTGCGCGAGGAGCGTGGCCAGCAGCACGTCGGTGCGGTCGGCGGCGATCACGACGACAGCGTCAGGCGTCAGGCGTGGGAGCACGTTGACCATCGACATACCGGCGACGACGACGCTGAGAACCTCGCGGGTCAGTAGCTCCTGGTCGCCGCGGATGAGCGCGCCGTCAACGGCACGAATAACGTCGCGCACCGAGGGTGCCACGAGCGTGCGGTCTTCAGGAATGGCCCAGACCGGAACGCTGCGGCCGAGATCAGTCTCAATGGTCCGCGCCACGGCACCGGTGATCTCGGCGAGGGCGTCGGGGTCGGCACGGTTCACGATCACGCCGAGGAGATCGGCGCGATCAGAGGTGAGCTCGGTGACGGCCAGATCTGCTGCCTGCGCAACCTGCAGCGCACTCCGCGCCGTCGTGGTTCCGAGTCGTTCTGCCTGCGCCTGCTGGTCGCGGCCACCGAGCACCAGCAGCACGGGGGCACCGAGGTTAGCGGCGATGCGGGCGTTGAAGCTCAGCTCGGCCGGGCTCGACACATCGGTGTAGTCGCTACCGAGAATGACAACGGCATCGCACTGCGCTTCGACAGCCTTGAAACGCGCGATGATCGTCGCAAGCGCAGCCTCGGGGTTCGCACGCACGTCGTCGTACGTGGTGCCGATGCAGTCGTCGTAGCTGAGGTCTGCACCGTCGTGAGCGAGCAGCATCTCCAGCACATAGTCGGGCTCAGTCGTCGAGCGGGCAATGGCGCGGAACACTCCCACCCGGGGAGCCGATCGAGCCAGCGTGCGAAGAACGCCGAGTGCGATCGTCGATTTTCCGGAGTGTCCTTCGGCCGATGAGATGTAAATGCTCTGAGCCACGCTCTAACCCTACGCTTGCGGCGGTGAGGCGAACTGCATAAAAAGAAAGGGCGCCGAAGCGCCCAGGAGTCTCCGAAGAGTCGCCTCGAAAAAATTAAGACCCTCCGCGCACCCGGCAGAGCCTGGTTACCCTTGCTACGTTTCCGTCCTGGGGGAGTTGGCCTGGATACCGCCGCGCGGAGAGCTACGTCTATCTTACAGGCTTCTGACAGTGCTCTTGTCCGCACCCTCGGTTTGCGTGTTCGCGCTAGCATCGAGCAAACGAAGACGTTGAACCGATGGGTGGCCGGATGCAAGACTCTGAAGCACGCGAACTTTTAACCCCCGAGGAGTTCCGCGCGCTCACGGCGGCGATCACCGATTCGGTTGGCACCGTCATCGACGGCAAACCCGGCGCGCTCAGCGCGGCGCTCGTGTGTTTGTTGGCCGAGGGACACCTGCTGATCGAAGATGTTCCGGGCGTCGGCAAGACGATGCTCGCGCGCGCTCTCGCCTCGTCGATGGACGCGGTCGTGCGACGAATTCAATTCACGCCCGATTTGCTCCCCGGCGATGTGACGGGCGTGTCGGTGTTTAATCCGGTTTCGCGAGAGTTCGAGTTCAAGCCCGGCGCCGTGTTTGCCAACATCGTGATCGCGGACGAGATCAACCGCGCTTCACCGAAGACGCAGTCGGCGCTTCTCGAAGCGATGGAAGAGCACCAGGTTACCGTCGACGGTGAGACACACCAGTTGCCTGCGCCCTTACTCGTCGTTGCGACGCAGAACCCGCTGGAGATGGAGGGCACCTACGCGCTGCCCGAAGCCCAGCGCGACCGCTTCATGATGCGCCTGTCGATGGGGTATCCCGACGCGAACGCCGAAATGGCGATGCTGCGTCAGCGCGACGTGCGCAACCCGCTCGAGGGCATTAAGGCGGTTGTGGATGCCGCGACGGTGCGACGCCTCATTTGGTTCGCACGCAACATTCACGTCTCCCCCGTCATTGAGTCGTACGCCGTGCAACTCATTCAGGCGACCCGCACACACCCTGAGGTGCGCCTCGGCGCGAGCCCGCGCGCCACCCTGCAACTCGTGCGTGCTGCGAAAGTGTGGGCGGCTCTGAACGATCGTGCTTTTGTCATTCCTGATGACATCACCGACCTGTTGGAGCCGGTACTTGCTCACCGCCTGATTCCGACGCGCGCGGTCTCGGGTGCCCGCTCCCGCTCGACGACCGATGCGGTTGCCGAAATTCTGTCGTCGATCGCACGCACGACGCCGGTTCCCATCGCCACCAAGAGCTGACATGCAAACCCGGCTGGCGCTCACGTTTCGCGGATGGTGCGTGCTCATCATTGGCGCAATCACGGTGTGGGGCGCGACGCTTATCGCGCTCCCCGATCTCGCCTACATCGGGTGCATTTTCCTCGCCATTCTCGCCGCGGCGGCAGCCTGGCAGGTTATCGGTCGCAAGGCCGGCGACCTCAGCCGCAGCGTGTCGACCGAAATACTCGCCGTCGGCCATGACTCCTCGATCGAAGTTCAGTTTCGCGCCCAGGCACTCATGCCGACCCCCGTTGGCCAGTGCACCGACACGTTGCCAAAGGCCCTGCGGGGCGACACCACCGGCACCCTTCCCTCGATCGGCTCGACCCTGCGCCGCGGCGTGCAGACGCTCACGGTGCGGTACCCGGTGACCGGCGTGCAGCGCGGCGCACATAAGGTCGGTCCGCTGCGCGTGACCATCAGCGACCCGCTGGGCTTGGTGCGTCGGCACACGTCTCTCGGCGAACCGACGCCCGTCACGATTGCCCCTGCCCTGGTTCCGCTCGCCGCTCTCCCCATCTCCGCCGGAGAATCAGGCGGATCCCTCCACTCCAGCACGTCGCACCTCGGTGAGGGTGCCGACAACTTGATCGCCCGCCCGTATGCGCCGGGCGACTCGATGCGCCGCATTCACTGGCGTGCGACCGCGCACCGCGACCAGCTCATGGTGCGGCAGGAGGAGAAAGAATCGACTCCGCGCGCGATCGTCATTCTTGACCGGGCGGTCACGCGTTGGTTGCCGCAGGCGGGCCAGTCGGAGGCGAAAGACCCCGCCTTTGAGACGATGCTGTCGATGTGCGTCTCGGTCGCCGCACGCCTCATGTTTGAGGGGTACCTCGTTCACATTTGTGACCAAGATGGCACCGAACTGTGCGACCCGCTCGCCGATGACGTTGATATTCCGGGCATGCTGGGCGCATTCGCGACGCTCACGACACACGGCGCTGACCGATGGGATCAGCTGCGCACGCTCGCCCCCGAAGGGGGTGCCGGGCCCGTCGTACTCCTCACCCGTGGCGTGACGGTCGATGAGGCAGCGGCGATCGCCCCGTTGGCGCACTCCTCCACCTTTGCGGTGTTGTTCGCCGCCGACGCCGATGAGCACGCGCTCGACGAGTGCCACCACGCTGGCTGGCGCACGAGCGCTGTCGCGACGGCGGCGGTCGATAAGCGTGACGACGCCGTGATCGCGTCATGGCTGACGGCTCTGGAACAGGGGGCGTCGCGTGTCGATTAGTGAAGCGGAACCACGGGTTGCTGCGGCGGCGCTACCGCCACGGGATGCGGGCGCCGGAACCAGTGGTGCGGGTGTTCGTGCGGGTGCTGGCTTTGGTGTTGCGCCGCGACGCTCGAAGCGGTCGACCCCTGACCTCCTGCTGAGCTTGCTGGCCGCTGCCCTCCTCGGTGCCGGAATCTTCACGCTGCTTGGTCCGATCGTGATCGGCAGCTGGCTCTTCCTGTCGCTCGTCGTGATCATCGTGATGTTTGGCGCGGGGTATCTGCTGCGACGCCTGCGTGTTCCGCTCGCCGTGGTTCCGTTCGCGCAGCTCATCGTTCTGACCGGCACCCTGACATTTTTGCTGTTGCCGGTGACGTCGTTGTTCGGCGTTATTCCGACCGAGCGCACGCTCGAAGCGGTGCAGTGGCTGGCACCGCAGGCCGTGAACGACATCGTGTTTGGCGTGGCCCCGATGTCCGCGTCGGAGGCGCTCACGTTTGCGCTGGTCACGGCCGCCGGCCTGTTAGCGATCGTGCTCGACGTTCTCATCGTGAGTTCGCGCTTGCCGATTCTGGGTGGCGTGATCGTGCTGATTATCGGTCTCATTCCGCCGCTGATTGTTCCGGGCCCGGTCAATCTGAACGCGCTCATCCTCACCGTCGTGCTGATGTTTGTGACGACGCGACGCGTCACTGCCCTCGCGGAGCGGCGCATTTCACCGCGTGCTGAGCGTGGTGGCCCGGCGGCTTCGGCTGCGATCATGGTGGTTGCCGCGCTCGTGTTGGGTGGTGCCGTCGCACCGTTGATCGGAGGGCCCCGCTCGCAGATCATTCAGGGCTTTGGTCCGGCGCTCAGCATTTCGCCGTCGCTCAAACTGGGCGATGATCTGCGCCAGCCGCGCGAGACCGACGTCCTCACGATCTCGAGCGATCGTACTTCTCCCGCCTACCTGCGCATTTCGACGCTGAGCGACTTCAACGGCAAGACGTGGGTGGCTGACCCGACGAGTGCGATCGGGTCTCTCGCGACGCTGTCTGCCACGCCAACGGTCGAGGTCGCCTCAGACATGCGAGTGACGGAATATACGTCGTCGATCGAAGTCAAGAACCTCCAGCTCGACTGGCTGCCGCTGCCCTACCCCGCTGTCGAAATCTCCGGTTTGACCGGCGAATGGCAGGCAGGTGCCGAATCGCGCACGGTGCACAGCGACGGCGAAGGTACGACCGCCGGCAGCCAGACCTACACCGTCGTGAGCCGTGAGGTCAGGCCATCGTCCGAGCAGATTCGTGCTGCCGCCACCGGTGCCGCCCGTTTTCCTGATCTCGCCCAGGTACCCCCGGGGACGCCCGACGTTCTGAGCGAGATGGCCGCGCAACTCACGGCAGAAGCCACCAACGACTATGACCGCCTCGTCGCGCTGCAGTCGTGGTTCCGCTCCTCAGAGTTTGAGTACTCGCTTGATGCTCCCGTCGAAGACGGATTCGACGGTGACAGCATGGCGGCCATCGACCGTTTTCTCGAGGTGCGCGCCGGATACTGCGCACACTTTGCCGCCGCGTTCACGCTGATGGCGCGGTCGCTGGATATGCCGGCGCGCATTGTGGTTGGGTTCTTGCCCGGTGAATCGACGAACGATCTCGATGACGAAAACCAGCGCATTTATAAGGTGACGTCGAGTCAGCTGCACGCATGGCCCGAGGTTTATTTTGAGGGCATCGGGTGGGTCCCTTTCGAACCGACAAAGTCGCTGGGGTCACCGACGTCGTTTGCCGCGAGCCAGCCCGTTGACGCTGGCGGCACCGAAGTGGGCGCGACGGCGGCCCCGACCGAGGCTCCCGTTCTTCCAGATGAGACGGTGGCGCCGACAGTCGCGCCGACCGGCAATGCGTCGTCTGGCACGACAACGGCCCCCTTCCCGTGGCTGCCGGTACTCGTGATCGCCGCGATTGTGGTGCTCGTGCTGTTGGTTCCGGCTGGCGTGCGGGCGCTGTTGCGATCGGCGCGATCCGGGGAGATTCGTGCCGGATCGGCGGCCGCAGCTTGGCGCGAAGTTGTTGCAACGGCGTCGGACTACGGCATCGCGCCATCGGCAACAACGTCGGCACGCGAGACTGGCGCCCTGTTGGTTGAGCGCGGTGCCCCTGATGAGGCCGTCGCGTTGCTGGTGGCCGCCATCGAGCGGGCCTCCTACGGTGCCGGAACCACGTGGCAAGCAGACAACGGAGCTGACATGCTGGCGGCGGTACGAGACGTGCGTGGCGGACTCCGCGCACGCGCCGACACCGCTCATCGCGTCATCGCGTTCTGGTTCCCGATGTCACTCGTGTCGATTCCGCTGGTGAACGTGGCAGCGCGTGGCGACCGTGCGGCCGCTGCTCCTGCGTCTGGCGCCCAGGGGTCTGATCGGGTTGTGCCGCGGTGATTTTCAGCGCGCGTCGAATCTGTCGCTCAGCATTGGCCGATGTGGTTCGCCGCACCCTCCGCGACAGGGTAGGCTAGTCGAGGCTTACGCCAAGGAGAATTCGCCTAGTGGCCTATGGCGCACGCTTGGAAAGCGTGTTGGGTGTTAAAGCCCTCGGGGGTTCGAATCCCCCATTCTCCGCCAAATGTCTAACGCGTCGCCCCGCAGGGGGTGGCGCGTTAGACATTTATTGGGCAGCGTGGATTCGAACCTTGGTTGGGCCCTGCGGCCAGAGGCTCCGCGCACCGCACCCCATGGTTCCGCACCCCCTGGTTCCGCTCTCCTCCGTCACGACAGGGGGAAAATACCGCGACAGGAGGTGATTTTTCGCCCTTCCGTCCTCATCTCACGACGATTACCTCCCCTCGTGACATCAGCGCCCCCTGGCGATCTCCGCGCCCTGAAGCCCGTAGAAAACGTCGAAACCGCCGTAAGATCTCGGCCATTGTTTACGGGCTTCGCAATGTTTTGCGGGTTTCGCGACGTTGAGTCTGCGCCTGCCCCCTCCCGCGTGGCGGGGTTGTGTGACAAGATCGACGCCCAAGGCCAGGTTCAACGGTGAGGAGAACGCATGAGCGAAATGAAGATGCCAGCGGCAGTGCAGCGCATGATCGATGCCATTAACGACGGCGATAGCGATGCGTTCGTGGCTGCTTTTACGGCAGACGGAACCATTGATGACTGGGGCCGGGTGCTTTCGGGGGAGCAGGGCTTGCGTCAGTGGGCTCGCACCGATGCGATTGGCGCGAATGCCACGATGACCGTGATCACCGCGGTCACGCACGGTTCGACGACGCGTGTGCGATTCGGGTGGAGCAGCGAAGTGTTCAACGGCGAATCGTCGGGTGTTTTTGAGGTTGATGGCAATCGCCTCGCCAGCTTCACGATTCTCTCTGGCGACGCCGAACCTGCTGAATAGGTTTTAGCCTGCCTCACCGAACGGGCTCTTGCGCGTCGAAACGATGCGTGCGCCCAGCGGCATGAGCGAGACCGGAATCATTTTGAAGTCGGCGATGCCCATCGGGATTCCGATGATCGTGAGGCACAGCGCAATGCCCGAAAGGACGTGCGCAAGCGCGAGCCACCAGCCGGCCAAGATGAGCCAGATGATGTTGCCGAGAAGTGACGCGATGCCGGCGTTTTGCTTCGGAATGACCGTGCGTCCGAACGGCCAGATGGCGAACCGGGCGATGCGGAATGACGCGATGCCCCACGGAATGCCAATGATCGTGATCGACAGCAGGACTCCGGCGAGCATGTAGCCGAGGAACAGAATCCAGCCGGACAACACCAGCCAGATGATGTTGAGAATGAAACGGATCATGCGGCTATCGTTGCACGGCTTCGCCATTTTCGAGAACGTGAGACCCGTTAGTGACGCCAACATGAACAGGTGGTGACACAGACAGCGGCGGTCGGTCATGGGAGAGCTTGACCGACCGCCACTGAGGGGGTGCTATTACGAATACTGGCTACTGCGGCCGCGCGCGACCAAGAACGCGGCGGCCAGGACGAGCATTCGCGACGTAGCACCGCTGAGGCTCATCGACGTCCTAGATGTTCCCGTTACCGCGAGAGCGGAACCATCTGGTGCGTTTGATCCGTTGGCGTAGCCAGAGGGAGATCCAGCAGACGCCGTTTCAGCCGCACTGCATCACCTGTTGCGACACCATCAACGGCGAGACGGACGCTTCCGGTCACCGCTGGAACAGCGGCCGCAACGAACGGCGCGACTCGTGTGTCGCATCAACGGGCCATTCAACGCCCTTTTTACTCGTCCCCGTGATGACCGCGGTGGTTCCTTCGTTCGACCATGTGACTGCGGCATTTTCCGGCGCTGCGAATACCAGGGCGGACGCAGCCACAGTGCCAAGAGTTGTTAGTGCCGCTACACTCCCGCGGCGGCGCCGGAAGCGCGTTTTAGTCAGAGAGTTCATGGTGCCCTTGCTCGGGTCGCACGTGACCAAGTCAGGGCATCGTCAGCCAAGTATGGACTATGACCAGACACCCTATGCAATATAGAAAACGTTATAGCCGTTTTTAAGACCGAGGCTAGAGCAGGGCTCTTCGAAGTTCTGATTCAGACAGCGTCGCTCCAAATAGCGGCTTCCCCGGCTGTAACGCGTACGTCGCCGCGAGCGACCCGACCAGCACAGGGTCAAACCCCAGCGCGTCTACCCACGCCGCAACCGTGGGCCCGGCCTCTGCATCATCGGCCGCCACGGCGACGCCCCACCGATGCGGGTCACCAGAAACCCGCGCACCACCGGCCAGATCCTTGTACGCGACGTGGTTGAACGCCTTGACGACGCGCGCCCGATCAAACCACCGCTGCACCAGCACGCTCGTCGGCGTCGACGGGTCATCAAAGTCGGGCCGCGGCCCATCTGCCTCATCCCAGTGGTTCATCGGGTCAACAACGATGGTTCCGTCAAAGAGAGAACCATCGAGAACTTCAGCATCGCTGAGCGGAATCGCCAGCACCACGATGTCGGCGGCAGTCACCTCGTCGAGAGACGCCGGCGTGGCAGCAATGTCAAAGGTCTCGAGAACGCGCGCCGTGCGCGCGAGGGGGCCGGAACCATGAATCACGACCGAGAATCCGGCAGCGAGCGAAAGTCGCGCAAGAGTGCGCCCGAGCTTGCCCGTGCCGATAATCCCAATCGTTGCGCTCGAATTCATGCGTATCCCACTTCTGAACTGAAAAAGCGTGCGCGGCTCGCCGTGGAAAAGGCTCAAACTCGCCGAAACCCGCAGACATTGTCGATAATAGAAGCATGGCCTCGTCAGCTGCCGGGTACAGCGCGATCTCCAGCGAATCCCGTGTGCAGATTCTCCACATGCTTCAGAGTCGACCCCTGCGGACGATCGATGAGCTCGTAGAAGCCACCGGTCTGCACGCGAACACCGTACGTGAACACCTGCAGCGCCTCAGCGAAGACGGCTATGTCATCTCCGAGACGGAGAAACGCGAAACCCGTGGCCGCCCGCGCACGCTGTACAGTGCGGCAACCGGCGACCCCGAAGTCAGCAACCCGATTGGCGAGCGCAAGGTGCGCGAAGCGGCCGAGCGCGGCGACCTGATGCGTCGTGTCATGCCAGACACTGACAGTAGTGACCTCGATGACGAATCGTTGCACCAAATTGATGCCCTCGTCGAGAATCTGATCGACTCGGGCTTTGACCCGGTCGTCGACTCCGAAGACCTGACGATCGACCTCTCCGCCTGCGCCCACATGGGCGAACCTGGTGAGGTTCCCGCAATGCGGTGCGCTGTTCACGTCACGTTGTTGCAGGCCGTTGCCACCCAGGCGGGCGGCCCGCTCGACGTTGAGGGGCTCAACCCCACCTGCAACCCACAAGACTGTGTCATTCAGTTGCGCCGAAGGCCCGCCGAGCAGTAGTTCTTATTCACGGCCATATCGAGAACACCGTTTTCGGGCCCGGCGTACCGTAAATGTATGTGCGACTGACCCGTGTCGCGCGTTCTCGGAGGCCCCAATATGGATCTACTCGACCCACTGGCTCTCGCCCGATGGCAATTCGGGTTGACGACCGTCTACCACTACCTCTTCGTGCCGCTGACTATCGGAATGGTGCTTGCCGTTGCGATTTTCCAAACGGCATGGGTACGAACCGGCAAAATTCACTATCTGCACCTGACGCGATTCTTCGGAAAGATCTTCCTGATCAACTTCGCGATGGGTGTTGTCACCGGAATCGTGCAGGAGTTCCAGTTCGGTATGAACTGGTCAGACTACTCGCGCTTCGTGGGCGATATCTTCGGTGCTCCGCTGGCTTTTGAGGGTCTCATCGCATTCTTCTTCGAGGCGACCTTCATCGGTCTGTGGATCTTCGGGTGGAACAAGCTGCCCGCCAAGATTCACCTGCTCACGATTTGGGCGACCGCCATCGGTTCCATCCTGTCGGCGTACTTCATCATCGCGGCCAACGCATTCATGCAGAACCCGGTCGGCTACGAGATGAATGCTGAAACGGGTCGCGCCGAGCTCGTCGACTTCGGCGCGCTGATGACCAACCCGGTCGCACTCGCCGCTTTCCCGCACACGATCTTCGCCGCGTTCATGTTTGCCGCCGGTGTCATCATCTCGGTGGCCGCGTGGCACATCTCCCGCGCGCAGCACCTCGACTCGATGCGCACCGCGCTGCGTTTCGGCCTGTGGTTCATGATCATCTCGACCATCGGCGTCGTCATCACCGGTGACCAGCTGAGCCTCGCGATGTACGCAACCCAGCCGATGAAGATGGCGGCAGCTGAGGCAACGTTCAATACCGCGTGTGGTGCTGACGCTTCCTTCTCGCTGTTCACGCTGGGAACGCCAGACGGCAAGACGGAGTTGTTCTCGATCCGCGTTCCGTACCTGTTGTCGATCCTGTCGAACCAGACGCTTGACGGCTGTGTTCACGGCATCAACGACCTGAACGCTGAGTACGCAGCAACGTACGCTGGCATGGGCATCGACAACTTCGCACCGACCCTGTGGATCACCTACTGGGCATTCCGCTGGATGATCGCCCTCGGCATGGTTCACTGCCTCATCGCCGTTGCTGGCCTCTGGGTCACCCGCAAGAAGGCTAAGAAGCCCGTTGCGAAGTGGATGTGGAAGGTCGCCATCTGGTCGTACCCGCTCAGCCTCCTCGCCTCGATCGTTGGCTGGATCTTCACCGAAATGGGTCGCCAGCCGTGGATCGTGTTCGGCCTGATGGCCACGCGCGACGGTGTGAGCCCCGATGTTTCGGGTCTTGAGGTCTTGATCTCGCTCATCGCATTCACCGCCATCTACGCGGCTCTCGCGTTCGTCGAGTTCCGCCTCATCATTCGCACCGCGCAGAAGGGCCCGGACGAGACCGAACAGGCTGACGTCGACTCCAAGCCCGCCTCGGTCGTCTACTAAGAAAGGGACATCATGGATCTCAATACTCTCTGGTTCTGGATTGTCGCCTTCCTCTTCGTTGGCTACTTCGTTCTCGACGGCTTCGACTTCGGTGTCGGTATGTCGTTGCCGTTCCTCGGTAAGGACGACGTCTCGCGCCGTCAGATCATCAACACGATCGGCCCGGTGTGGGACCTCAACGAGACCTGGGTCATCGTTGCCGGCGCCTGCCTGTTCGCGTCGTTCCCGGAGTGGTACGCGACGCTGTTCAGCGGCTTCTATCTCCCGCTGCTGTTGATCCTGCTGGCGTTGATTCTGCGCGGTGTCTCGTTTGAGTACCGCCACCAGCGCCCCGACTCGAAGTGGCGCAACCGCTTCGACTGGATGATCATCATCGGTTCGGCCGTGCCGGCACTGCTGTGGGGTGTGGCTTTCGCCAACATCGTGCAGGGTGTTCCGATGAACGCTGATCACCACTTCACCGGCAACCTGTTCACGCTGCTGAACCCGTACGGCCTGCTCGGTGGTGTCACGACACTCATGCTGTTCTTCACGCACGGTGCCACGTTCATCGCGCTGAAGACTGATGGTGAGCTGCGTGCCAACGCGCAGAAGCTGGCCCTCAAGTCGGGTCTCATCACGATCGTGGTTGCCGCGTCGTTCCTCATCTGGACGGTTGTTGCTAACTTCTCGATCTGGGGTCTGATCCTGTCGGCTCTGGCGGCGGTCTCGCTCATCGCTTCGGTCTTCGCCAACTGGCGCGGCCGCGAAGGTTGGGCCTTCACCATGGGCGCTGCAACGATCGCGTTCGCTGTGTTCGCACTGTTCGCATCGCTCTTCCCGAACGTCATGCCCTCGACGACGGACCCGGCCTACAGCCTCAACATCTGGAACGCCTCGAGCACTGACTACACGCTCACGATCATGAGCTGGCTTGCCCTCATCGCGCTGCCGCTCGTGCTGCTGTACCAGGGCTGGACGTACTGGGTCTTCCGCAAGCGCATCACGCGTGCTGACATTGAGGCAGCCCCGCACCAGGCCGACGACTCGACAGAACAGAAGGTCACCGCATAAGCGGAGTGCGCCAAAACGCACTGAGGTTAAATCATCAGTAAGACAGCCCGTTCCGGGCCCGTTGACCCGCGGTTGCTGCGCCACGCGCGCAGTGCCCGCGGGTTCTTCGGCGCTCAGGCCGTCATTTCGCTCCTGTCCACCGCCGCGATTGTCGCCTTCGCATGGCTGATAACCGCAGGAATTGTGGGTGCTGTTGACGGCACCGGAACCATGGGTGCGCTCCTCGGGGTGCTGACACTGGTCGTCGTGGTGCGTGCCGCGATGGTGTGGGCGACCGAGCGCATCAGCGCTCGTGCGGCCGCCCGTGTAGGTTCGCAATTGCGCACCGCACTCATTACCGCGATCTCAGCCCGTGGTTCCGCGTGGCTGGATTCGCAAAACTCGGCGCAGCTGACGCTGACGGCAACGCGCGGCCTCGGTGCGCTTGATGCGTATTTCGGGCGCTTCCTCCCCCAGCTGGTCGCGACCATCGTGACAACGCCGATCCTGGTGGCCATCATGTGGTTTCAGGATCTTCCGACCGGCATCACGCTGATCATCACGCTGCCACTGATCCCGCTGTTCATGATTCTGATTGGCCTCGCGACGAGGGCGGTGCAGGAGAAGCAATGGAGCACGCTGCAGAAGCTCGCGGTGCGCTTTGCCGACACCGTGCAGGGCCTAGCGACGCTACGTATTTTCGGTCGTGCCGAGCGCGCCGCGACGAACGTTGAGACGTCGAGCGACGAGTACGGGCGCGCCACGATGAAGGTACTGCGCGTCACGTTCTTGTCGGGCTTCGCGCTCGAACTTCTCTCTTCGCTTGCAGTCGCGCTGATCGCCGTGTCGGTAGGTCTGCGCCTGCTGTCAGGCGACCTTGACCTGAGCGTCGGACTCTTCGTGCTGCTCCTCGCGCCCGATGCGTTCTTGCCGCTGCGCCAAGTGGGTGCGCAGTTCCACGCCGCGACCGAGGGCGTGCAAGCGACGCGCGATGTGCTTGACCTTCTGGATGAGGCGGCCGTCGCTGCTCCGCGCACGGCAGCCAAGCGCGGTGGCGACCTCGTGCTCGATGATGTGCGCGTCACGCGCGGCGAGCACGAGCTGGCTCCGGTGTCGTTTGTGGCGGATCGCGGAACCATCACGGCACTGGGCGGGGCGAGTGGCTCGGGCAAGTCGAGTGTTTTCGCCGCGTTGCGTGGCGCGGCCCCGTTTACCGGGTCGTGCACGTTTGGTGGCGTTTCGACGGCAGAACTTGATCCATCGACGTGGCTCGCGTGGGCCGGGCAAGCGCCCGTGCTGTTCGCGGGTACCGTTGCGTCAAACGTCACTCTCGGGTCAGACGCCGACGATGCGGTTGTTGCGTGGGCGTTGCGTACCGCGGGTGCCTCCGAAATTTCCGCCGATGCTGTCATCGCAGCCGATGGTTCCGGTCTCTCCGGCGGCCAAGCGCAGCGCGTTGCCGTCGCACGAGCCCTGTACCGCTGGCGCATTGGCCCGGCCGACGTCATCGCACTCGATGAGCCGTCGAGTGCGCTCGACGGCGACGCTGAAGCCGCGCTCTGGGCGGGCTTGCGTCAGATCGCCGATGAAGGCGCAACGGTGCTTTTGATTTCTCACCGTCCGTCGGCTTTTGCCCTTGCCGACGCGGTTGTCATGATGACGGAGGTGCACGCATGACCACGACCCGTGAGGTGCTTCGCGCCGCCCTGCCGAGCCGCAAAAAGTTTGCACTCGCCCTGTTTTGGGGATTCCTGTCGGCGTCGGCCGCGGTTGCCCTGCTGACGGTGAGCGGTTGGCTCATTGTTTCGTCCGCCATCGTTGACTCTTTGATCTACCTCAACGTCGCCATCGTCGGCGTGCGCTTCTTCGCGACGTCACGCGCGGTGTTCCGTTACCTCGAACGACTATCTGGGCACGATGCGGCTTTCGGGCAGCTCGCGAAAGGCCGCTCTGACATCGTGCGCCGCCTGACGCCACTCTCCCCTGCCGGCATGGGACGCACCGACCAGTCAGGCGTGCTCGCGACGCTTGTCGATGACGTTGACGAGCTGCAGAACCTGTCGTTGCGCGTCGTGCAGCCCCTCGTCGTCGGCGTTGCGGTATCGCTCGGCGCCATTGCCGTCGTCACAATCATCTGGCCGCTCGCTGGCCTCACGCTGTTCGTCTGCCTCGCGGCGGCAACCGCGATTGCGGTGACGCTCGGGTGGGCCGCCGGTGGTCGCGCGGAGCGGTCGATCGCGGACGCCCGTGCTCGACTGTCGCAGGCCGTCACGTCGTATGTGCAGGGCTTCGATGTGCTGAGCGCGTATGGCACCGAGCCCGCTGCGCGCGAACAGGTGTTTGCCGCTGATGCTGAGCTACGCACGGCGTTGACGCGCGCAACGAGCGCCCAGGGTATTTCGTCAGCCGTGGTCTCGCTCATGGCGGGGCTCGCTTCGATCACGGCGATGGCGGTCGGCACGCCCGCGGTGCTTGCGGGCACGCTTGACCCGGCGTGGTTTGCGGTGACCGTGCTGGTACCGATGGCGGTGTTCGATGTCTTCGCGACGGTTCCGGCCGCCGCGAGCGCGTGGCGCATCGTGCGCGCGAGTGCCGAGCGCATCGCCGCGGTGGTTCCGGATGACATTCCCGCGGGCATTGTCGTCGAGACCGGAGGGGCGGAACCATCGGGTACCGCGATTGCGTTGCGCGATGCGTCTGTCTCGTGGCCGGGTGGCGCTGATGTGTTGCACGGTGCCGACCTGGAGATTGCTCCGGGTGAGCGCGTGCTGATCACCGGTTCTAGTGGTTCCGGAAAGTCAACGTTGGCCTACGCGCTGGCGCGGTTCTTGGAGGTGCGCGGTTCGTTCACGATCGGCGGCACGGCTGCTGACGCGCTCTCCCCCGCGGCCGTGCGTACTCGCGTCGGCCTGTGTGAGCAGCGTCCGTACCTGTTCGACGAAGACATTCGCCAGAACCTGTTATTTGCGCGTGACGATGCGACCGACGATGAGCTGTTCGCGGTTCTGGAGCGCGTGGGTCTTGCTGACTGGGCTCGCGAGCGTGGCGGGCTGGACGCCCGCGTCGGCGAGCGCGGCGCATTGGTCTCCGGTGGTCAGGCCCAGCGCATTGCGCTGGCACGTGCCCTGCTGCGTGGGTTCGAGGTGTTGATCTTGGACGAGCCGACGGCCGGTGTGGACGGCGATACGTCTGACGCACTCCTCACCGATCTCCTAACGGCCGCGAGCGCCGACAACCACACGGTCGTGCTGATCTCCCACGTTGCCCCGCCTGCGGGGCTCGTCGATCGTACGCTGCGGCTGCGTGATGGAAAGCTCGTCGCTTAGGTCTGAGCCGAGGGGTTAGCCGAGCAACATGCCGTAGGAGGCACCGGCCGCGGATTCGAGGCGCTCAAAGCCAAGCTTTTCGTAGAAGCGCTGCGCGTTTTCGTTGTCGAGTGAGGCTACGAGGTGGAGGCCGGGAACACCCTCGGCCCGCAACTGCTCGACGAGGGTCTCGATGAGGGTGCGCCCCCACCCGCCGCCGCGCAGGTCATCGAGCAGGTTGATGTGCAGGTGCGCGGGGTAAGTCTCGGCGAAAAGTGCGGCTTCATCACGGCGGCGCTGCACGCCGTCGATCAGCGACAGGGTTTCAGCGTTCGCGTTCGCGCGGTAAACCGCGTCACGCTCTGGCCACCACGACTCGATGAACCACTTCTCGAATGCAGTCGTGTCGGGTGTGGCCACGAGATAACCCCTGGCACCGGAACCATTGTCAACGACCCACGCCCAGTGCGGGTCGCGCACGGCGTACGGCACAGCATAAATGTCGCCGAGCACGCGGTCGTCACTGTAGCGGCCGGTCGCGTCGGAACCTGATGACCCGGTCAGTAGGCAAATTCGCGTGAGCGCATCAGCGTCGCGCGGTTCAGACCGGCGCAGTGTGGCGTTCATCTTGCTCCCTCCGCAGGCGTGGCAAGAACACACCCAACATGATTACGGCAGCCCCGATTCCGATGAGCACCCCGCCAATGGTGTCAGTAAGCCAGTGCGCCCCCAAATAGGTGCGCGACCATGCCATCATCACGATCCAGAAGACACCAACGATACGCGTCACAATGTGCGGGAACAGCACCATGAGCACGACGGTCAACGTCGTGGCGTTAGCGACGTGCCCGGAAGGGAACGACCCAAAGTCGCTGGCCACCAAAATATCTTCCGGCCGGGCGCGCGCGAACAGTGTCTTCAGCGTCTGCACTAACGCGACTGACAACAGTAGTGCCGCCACGAGATACCCCGCCGACCACCACCGACGCATCAGCGCAAGCACCGCGATGATGATGAGCGGTATCGCGAGAATCGCCCGCCACCCACCGCCCACCCAGTCCAGCGCTGTCGCGATGCTCGTAAGAGCGTCGTTTCGGGCCGCGACGCGGAGTTCTATCCACCACTTATCGAGCGAATTGCTCGGCCCCATTGCGTGAACGAGCAGACCGATCAGTACGCCGACGAGGGCGAGGCCCGCGCCCCACAGTATGGTCTGGGTGCGGTGCGAAAGAGTCATTTGTCCATTGTGTCGACCGCGGCATATTTTTGCGACTTCTCCCCGTGGGCGAAGTACAGGTCACCGGTCAAGGATTCAGAAGCGCGACCGTGCGAGGCCTCACCAACGCCCACACCGACGCGATGCCGATGACCGCGCAGCCGACCATGACGATCGCCATCGTGGTCGCGGTGATGCCCGAACCGGCCGAGATCAGGCCGACGAGCGGCGAGATGAGGGCGGCGACGGCGTTGTTGCTGGCACCGAGCAGCGAGGCCGCGGTACCGGCGGCGCTGCCGTGGCGGTCGAGGGCGAGCACCTGCACACAGGGGAACGTGAAGCCACACGCCGTCATGAAGACGAAGAGCGGAACCACGGTGCCCCACAGCCCAAGGTCGAGGGCGTCGGTGATGAGGATCGCGACACCGGCGAGGAGGAGCACGACGGTTGAATACGCGAGCACCCACTGCGGCCCGAAGCGTGCGGCGAGACGGGCGGCAGCCTGGTTACCGGCGATGAGACCGACCGAATTGATCGCGAACAGGAGCCCGTACTGCACAGCGGTGAAGTCGTACGTGATCTGGAACAGGAAGCTCGACGCGCTCAGGTAACTGAACAGGCCCGAGAACGTCATGCCACCGATGATCAGTACGCCGACGTAGACGCGGTCGCTCAGCACGTTGCGGTAGCGGCGCCACACGGTCTCGTTGCCCCGGCCTTGACGGCGCTCCTTCGGCAGCGTCTCCGGCAGAAAGAAGATGGAGCACGTCACCATGACCAGGCCGTAGCCCATGAGCACCCAGAAGATGCCACGCCAGTCCATGTGCTCGAGCAGCCACGAGCCGATGAGCGGGGCGACCACCGGAGCCACCCCCATCACAAGCGCGAGACGTGACAGCATGATGACGAGGCGCTTGCCACCGAACAGGTCGCGCACGATCGCCATCGCGACGACACTACCGGCGGCCGCGCCCATGCCCTGCAGCACGCGGGCGGCACCGAGAATCTCCAGCGTTGGCGCGATGGCCGCGACCAGGCTGGCAATGATGTGCAGCGAGGTCGCCACCAGCAGGGGCTTGCGGCGTCCGATCTTGTCGGTGAGCGGCCCGACAATGATTTGGCCGAGACCGAAGCCCAACATAGTTCCGGTCAGCGTCAGCTGAATCGCTGACGCTGAGGTCGAGAAATACCCCTCCAACACCGGGAACGCCGGGAGATAAAGGTCAACCGTGAACGGGCCGAGCGCGGTGAGCGCACCGAGCAGAATGACGTAGAGCACGCGACGGCGCGACGACAGCGCGTCACCCGGGTGCAGCATGATCGGAGCCGTCGCCGGGTTCGCGCCCAGGGCGCGAATCGCGCCCGTCGACGTCGGAACAACGGAGCCCGTGGGTGCGTCGGCGGAGTCGTCAGGGTGCTGGGACGACGGGTCAGAAGTGGGGGTACTCACGGGGCTCTCGGCTTTTCAAAACTCGAAACGATTCGACGCAGTGCTGATCTATCGTACTCCGCGGGCACGTCTGCCCTTATCGCGCTCGTAATATCACGATGGCTGGTGGCGGGCTCGTCACCAGCGCAATCTATGCCTTTTCTCAGCGACACAGGCCCCGGCTCGAATACGATGACCACATGGCCTCGACTCCCCCACGCAAGAGCGGAAACCCCGCCAACAACAGCGGTTTCAACCAAGCCGCCTCGCAGAAGCAACAGCGCCAGGAGGAGCGCGCGGCAAAACTCGCTGAGTACCAGCGCAATATCGCGCGCCGCAAGCGCAACAAGACGCTGACGTGGGTGCTCAGCGGCGTGGGTGTTGCCGCCGTTATTGCATTGGTCGTCGGCTCATATGTACTCACGCCACGACCCGTCTCTTACGACATCGCTAATGGCTCGCTCACGATCGAGGGTGTCGAGACGTTCAAGCACGAAACCCTGCACACCGAAGACCCGGTTGAATACGAGCAGACGCCCCCGGCCGGCGGCCCGCACTCGTACCGCTGGCTGACATGTGCCGTGTACGAAGAGCCGGTCGCTGACGTGAATGCTGTGCACAGCATGGAGCACGGTGCAGTGTGGGTGACGTATGACCCCGAGCAGGTCACCGCTGACGATATTCAGAAGCTCAAGAGCATGACACCCGACACGTATGCGATCCTCAGCCCCTATGGGGGCATGGACACGCCGATCGCGATGAGTGCCTGGAACGCGCAGCTCAAGCTTGATTCGGTCGATGACAAGCGCATCACGACGTTCTTCGAGAACTACTGGCGCAGCAACCAGGCTCCTGAGCCCGGCGCACTCTGCGTCGAGCCCCAGGGCGGTTGGATGTAATGACCGACGTCACACCTGACGACGAGTTCGACCTCCCCGTTGAACCGCCGACACCGCGGTGGCAGAAGGTTCTCGCCCTCACGGTCGCGTTCGTCACGATCGCGGCAGGCGCCTTCGCTGTTGGTCGCTTTACGGCCTTTGATTCGACACCCGCAGCACAGGTTCCACTCGACTCTTCGGCAGAAGCGGGCTTCGCCCGTGACATGCAGACGCACCACCAGCAGGCGGTGCAGATGGCCATGATCATCTACCCAAAGACGACCGATGCGGACGTGCGGGCGATCGCCTATGACATTGCGACCGCGCAGTCGGCGCAGGTCGGTCAGATGCAGCAGTGGTTGCTGGACTGGAACCTGCCGGCTTACGGAAAAGCGCCTGCGATGCAGTGGATGGCGTCGAGCGGCGAGCACAGCGGTCACGGTGACCCGTCGCTGACACCCGAAGAGCTCAACGCGCAGATGGGTATGGCGACGCAGGCGCAGCTCGATGAGTTGGCTGCAGCATCAGGAACCCAGGCAGACTGCCAGTTTCTTGAGCTCATGATTCGCCACCACGAAGGTGCCATCGATATGGTCGACGCGATCGAAGAGCTCGGCACGAACCACAACGTGCTCGACCTTGCCGGCAAGATGGCCACGACGCAGACGAGTGAAATCACGGCGATGCAGATGCTGCAGAGCCGGTTTGGGTGCTCCGACTAACGTCGTTCTTGAACAGGTGAGGGGCTCGCGATCTGATCGCTAGCCCCTCACCTGTTGTGTCGGCGTTAGCCCTTCGTCGCACCGGCCAACAGGCCGCGCACGAAGAAGCGCTGCAGCGAGAAGAATACGATGAGCGGCACGATGATCGCGATGAACGCACCGGCTGACTGCAGGTACCACTTGTCGCCCCAACTGCCGGAGAGCGAGTTCAACGTCTGCGTCAGTGGCAACGATGTGTCTGGCGCGAAAATTGTCGCAACGAGCAGGTCGTTCCACACCCACAAGAACTGGAAGATACCGAACGACGCGATCGCGGGCATTGCCAGCGGCAGAATGATGCGGAAGAACACCTGACCGTGACCGGCACCGTCCACGCGTGCCGCCTCGATAACCTCATTCGGAATCTCCGCAATGAAGTTGTGCAGCATGAAGATCGCGAGCGGCAGAGCGAAGATCGCGTGCGCAATCCACACCGTTGCGAAACTGTGGTCGACGTCGCGCAGGGCGAGGCCCGGGAAGATCGTGACGTCGTTGATCGTGAGTCCGCGGGAGAACAGCGAGAGCAGCGGAACCAGAGCCATCTGAATCGGCACGATCTGCAGGGCAAAGACAAAGACGAAGAGACCGTTTCTGCCCTTGAACGGAATCCACGCGAACCCGTAAGCCGCGAGCGACGCGATGACGATCGGAATGATCGTCGCCGGAATCGAGATGGCGAGCGAGTTGATGAACGACTCCCCCAGCGTCAGCGAGGTTCCGCCCGCCGTCAGTGCTGAGAAGTAGTTGTCGAGCGTGAAGTTGGGGTTCGTGAATACTGTCCACCAGCCCGTCGTGGAGGACTCAGAACCCGGACGGAACGACGTCACCAACAGGCCGAAGGTGGGGATGCTCCAGAAGATCGCGATGATCGCCGCGGCAATCGTCGCCCCCTTGGAGGTCAGCCGCTTCTGCGCGGTCTTTTCATTGCGTCGGGTTTCGCGCTCGATGTCACGAGCGGAGCGATTGTCCATGACGATTGACGTTGTCGCACTCATCAGCGGATCTCCCTTTGCTTCGTGAGTTGTCTCGCATTGAAGATGATGAGCGGCAGCACGAACAGGAACAGCACGACGGCCAGGGCGGATGAGTGACCATAGCTCTGGAAGCGCTGTTGCTGGTTGACCATCTCAAAACCAAGCACCGTGGTGTCGGCGCGACCACCCGTCATCACGGCGACGATGTCGTACACCTTGAGCGACATGATCGTGATCGTGGTCAAAACCACGATGAGCGAACCGCGAATGCCGGGCACCGTGACGTTCGTGAAGCGCTGCCACGAGTTGGCGCCATCCAGGGCCGCGGCTTCGGTCTGCTCCGTCGGCACCGCTTTGATCGCGGCGGAAAGGATGACCATAGCGAAGCCCGTTTGGGTCCAGATGAACACGACCAGCAGGAACAGGGTGTTCCAAATCGGGCGGGCATCGAGCCAACTGACCGGATCACCGCCAAAGGCCGTCACGATCGCGTTGAGCAGACCGATCTGCTCGCCCTGGCGCACGTCATACATGAACTTCCAGATGATGCCGGCGCCGACGAAGGAGATCGCGACGGGCATGAAGACCAAAACCTTCAGCACCTTCTCACCGCGCGCCCGGTCAATGAAGACGGCGTAGGCAAGACCAATCGCGGTCGCGAACGTGGGCGCGAGGAGTGCCCAAATCAGGGTGTTGATGATCGACCACGTGCCCTCAGGGTTCGTCACCACCCACTGGTAGTTCTCGAACCAGACGAAGTTCTCGCCCTCCTTGTCAAAGAAGGACTGCACCACGGTGGAGATCGCCGGGTAAATGAGGCCGATTCCCAACAGAATGGCCGCGGGCGCCATAAACAGCATGAGCTGGAACAGGTAGCCGGAACCTTGGCGGGCACGCAGGTCGGCGAAGAACAGCAGGCCACCGGTCGCCAGCGCGATCGCGACGACGTAAAGAATCGCGTTGCCGTAGGGGCGGAGCAGCATGAACGCGATGAACGGAATCGCGAAGGTGGCGATCAGGCGAATCCAGAAGTACACCTTGCCGCGGCGCGGTGCGAATTCGACCAGCAGAAGAATCAAGCCCACGACAACCGCGAAGACCGCGACCACGATCGGGATCTGCACGAGCGGCTGCATATCGCCGAGCCACTGGAAGAAGGCGTTGAGCGAGAAGCCCAGCGTTCGTGGATTCGCCTCGGGGTTCGGCGTGCTCATGAGGAGCGCCACGATCAGCCCAATGATCAATACGAATCCGCCGACCACACCGGCGGTCGTTATCTTGCTGTTGTACTCACCCGATTTCGGGAGCGGTTCGGTAGCGAGACTGTGAGACATCATTACCCCTTCGGAGTGCACCTATGAACTCGAAGCCGCACCGGAGATGAGTGAGGGGCCGGGGCGTAAGGCCTCGACCCCTCATGAATCTCTGGCGTGACGACCAGACTAGTTCTTAAAACCAGCCTGGATGTCGCTCAGAACCTCATCTGTGCTCTTTCCGTCAACCCAGCTGACCATTCCCTTCCAGAAGGATCCGGAACCAACGGTTGCGGGCATCAGGTCGGAAGCGTCAAAACGCACGACCGTCGTGTCGTCCTGCAGGACCTTCATGGCCTCCGTCAGGAACTCGCTCGAAGCGAGCGTCGGGTCAGCGTTCTTGTTTGCGGAGATGGCACCGCCGAGCTTCACGCGAGCGTCAGCAAATTCCTTGCTCGCCATGAACTCAAGCACGGCCTGCGTCGCGGCGTCATCGCTGAAGGCAACAACGAACTCGCCACCAACTTCAACCTGCAGCTCGCCCTCTGTCATGCCCGGCATGATGAAGGCGTACAGGTCGCCATCGGGTGCGATAACCGGCTTCTCGCCAGACGCGGTCGTCGTGTCAAGCAGGTTTGCCGTCAAGAACGAGCCCTGGTGCGTCAACGCGCATGTGCCGTCAGCAAGCTTCGCTGCAACGTCGCCGAAAGCGGTCGTGTTGATGCTCTTGACGTCACCGAAGCCAGCGTTGACGTAGTCCGGGTTGAGGATGATCTCACCCACGGCGTCAAAGGCGCTCTTGATCTCCGGGTCGGTGAACTTCACGTCACCGGCAATCCACTTGTCGTAGACGTCGGCACCAGACTGGCGCAACACGAGGTCTTCAATCCAGTCGGTTCCGGGCCAACCGGAAGCGTCACCGGAAGCGAAACCAACACACCACGGTGCTGCGCTCGTCTTCTCCTGGATCGTCGCTGTGAGGGTGAGCATTTCATCCCACGTCTTGGGAACCTCGACGCCCCACTCCTTGAACTGCGAGGGCGAGTAGTACACGTAGCCCTTGACGTTCGCAAGCATCGGTGCCGCGTAGAACGTGCCGTCTACGGTTCCGTAGCCCTTCCAGTCTTCCGACCAGTTCTCGTCAACGAGCTTCTCGACTGCTTCTGTGGCCGCCTTTGCTTCGCCGGTACCGATCAGCGTTTTCAGCAGACCAGGCTGCGGAACAATTGCAATGTCAGGGGCAGAACCGCCGTCAACCTTCGTGACGATGTTGCCCTCAAAACCTTTATCTCCGGTGTAGGTGACCTCAATACCGGTGTCTTTTTCGAACTGAGCGAACGCTTCGTTCAGCGCTGTGTCTTCGGTGCCGGTGATACCGCCGGAAATCTTGACCGTTTCACCCTCCAGCGAGCCGCCTTCACCAGGCGCGGCACCGCCGTCTTCGGATTCGGCGCATCCTGCGAGAGTAAGTGCCGCGATGCCAGCGACGGCGACGCCAACCAGCAAACGACGTCGGGTAGGAACACCCATGTCGATCCTCCTTTCCAGCGCGAGGAGCTCTTCCTTGCGCTCCCGGTTCGATAAGGAACCGTTTCCAGCCGAATCTATTGACTGTTCCGCTCGAGCACAAGGGTTCACAACATTACGACTCTGTAACCTCTCTCGATCGCGCATGGGAGCGCTCCCGAACCGTATCGCGAACCGCAACACAGTAGACAAAACCTGGAACTGGTTCCATATTTTGAGAATTCTTCCCCTAGGCTGGTGAAGCGAATCGAGCAAGGGAGGGCATTGTGAGCGGGATTGCAGACGTTGCGCGTCGCGCGGGCGTGTCGAAATCGACCGCGTCACGAGCGCTCACCGGCAGCGGATACGTGTCGGCCGCGACGAGACAACGAGTGCGCGAAGCCGCAGATGCCCTTGGCTACGTGGCGTCAACGCACGCTGTGTCACTCGCCACCGGCAAGACCCAGACGATCGGCGTCATCGTGCCGCACGTCACTCGTTGGTACTTCGGCGAAGTCGTCGATGGCATTCAGAACGCGCTGATTGCCCGCGACCTCGACTGTGCCCTGTTTTCTGCTGAGCCCGGTTCGCTGCATCGGCAACGCATGTTCGACACGTACCTCGGCCGCCGTCGTTTTGACGGGCTGATTACGGTGGGCATTGAACCGTCCACGCGAGAACTCGAACGCATCACCACGATCGGAAAGCCCCTCGTCACAATCGGTAGCTACGACGCCGGTACGAGTGCCGTATCGATCAACGACTTTGACGCTGCCCGGCGCGCAACCGAACACCTCATCGGGCTCGGCCACAGCAACATTGCGTTTGTCGGCGGCGCCGCCGAAGGCAGCGACCACAGTTTTGGTGACACCCGTCGCTTGCTCGGATACCGCACCGCGATGGCCGAATCTGGCCTCGCTGAGTTCGCACGACACATTCCATGCGAAGTCGATATGCCCGACGGCTACGCGACCGCCGTTGACTTCCTCAGCTCCCCCCGCACGCGCCCCACCGCGATCGTGGGTGTGTGTGACGAGGTCGCGATTGGTGCCGTCATCGCGGCTCGGCGTCAGGGCCTCGGCGTACCCAATGACCTCAGCGTCATCGGCATTGACGACCACGCCCACGCCGAGATGTTCTCGCTCACGACGCTGCGGCAGAGCCCGCGCGACCAAGGCGAAACGGCCGTCGAGTTATTGACGCGGTTGATTGCCGACCCGACCAGCCCGCCCGAGCGGGTGTGGGCACCGGCCACGATGGTGATCCGCAACTCCACCACCGTTCCACCCGAGTCTGCGCGCCCCTAGCCAGCCCGTGGTTCCGGAACCACGCAACCACGCAACCACAGCCAGGCTGCCGCGGCTTGGACACAACGACCGTTATGCACGAGTTGCTGTTACTGGAGTTAATGGTGTTACTGGAGTGGCAAATGTCCACGTCAACACCGTGACGGTGCGTGCATAACGGTTGTTGATGGTTCCGGAACCAGGAACCACGGGACAAGAACGAGACTCCCGCAGAAAATGACACAGGGCCCCGGGAGAACCCGGAGCCCTGTGTAAAAACGCGAAGCGTGATTACTTAACGGTAACCGTTGCGCCAGCTTCTTCGAGGGCCGTCTTAGCCTTCTCAGCAGCTTCCTTGTTTGCGCCCTCAAGAACAGCCTTGGGTGCACCGTCGACGACAGCCTTAGCCTCGCCGAGGCCGAGCGAGGTGAGCTCGCGGACGACCTTGATGACCTGGATCTTCTTGTCGCCAGCTGCCTCGAGAATGACGTCGAACGAGTCCTTCTCTTCTTCAGCCTCTGCAGCGCCAGCGCCAGCTGCGCCTGCAACTGCAACGGGAGCAGCAGCGGTAACGTCAAACTTCTCTTCGAAAGCCTTGACGAACTCGCTCAGTTCAACGAGGGTCAGGCCGGCGAACTGCTCGAGCAGCTCCTCAGTGGTGAGCTTAGCCATGGTGGTATCTCCTAGATAAATGTGGTTTGTCGAAGAATCGGGGGCTGCTTACGCAGCTTCGGCCGACTCCAGCTTTTCGCGAAGAGCGTCGATGGTGGCAGCTGCCTTGCCCATCGTTGCCTTCATCATGCCCGCAGCCTTCGCCAGCAGAACCTCACGGCTCTCGAGCGAGGCGTACTTGTTGATCTCGTCAGCGGTGAGAGCGTTGCCCTCGAACACGCCGCCCTTGATCACGAGAAGCGGGTTTGCCTTGGCAAAGTCACGCATAGCCTTCGCGGTGGCGACAAAGTCACCGTGCACGAATGCGATTGCCGACGGACCCTTAAGGTCGTCGTCAAGCGACGTGATTCCTGCCTTGTTGGCAGCAATCTTGGTCAGCGTGTTCTTCACCACGGCGTACTCAGCGTCCTGGCGGATAGCCGTACGCAGCTGCTTGAGCTGGGCTACCGTCAGACCGCGGTACTCGGTCAGCAGGACGGCGTTGGCGTTCTCGAAGTTCTTCGTGAGCTCAACGACCGATGCATCCTTCTGCGCCATGGTCACTCCTTGATGTGTACATAACACCGCGCGGGTGCGGGGTGTCTGCCTTGACCTCACCGCAACAAAAAAGCTCCGGCGCAAGCGCACGGAGCAATCAGAAGATATTTCGTGTCACCTGCGTGGGCCTCTGCTGAGCAGTGCTTCGATTGCCATGCGAACATGACAATGACCGACGGTCTTTGGCTTCCCCCAGAATAGCCGACGCTCTCCGTCACACCAAATCGAGGCCGTGGTTCCGGCGACGCACCGCCTCAAGGTCAGAGCAACACGTAAAAAAGCGTAGCCTCGAAGGGTGACTCCTGAACTTGCTGCCCGAATCGTTGCGGACTCCCGTGACCGGGTGGCGTGGGTGCGAGCGCGCTCGCGCGGCATCACCGCGACAGACGTCGCGACGCTGTCGTCAGCGGCCTCGATTCAGCGTGCCGCCACGGCCAAGCTTGGTGGTGGCGCGCGCTTCAGCGGCAACGCCTACACCGACCACGGCCGCCGCCGTGAGCCCGAGATCGCCGGCTGGATGGCCGCGACGCACGGCATTATGTCGTCGTCAGCACTCTTCCACGCCGAGGTGGAAAAGCGTCACTTGGCGACGCCCGATGGCATCAAGCAAGACGCCGAGGGCCGCGTCACGCTCGCCGAGATCAAGACGACCAATAAGCCGTTCCGCTCAATCCCCCGCAACTACCTGCGCCAGATCTGGTGGCAGCAGCACGTGCTGGGAGCCGAGCGCACCCTGTTTGTGTGGGAAGAGCACGACAATTTTGTTCCCCTGCACGACGAACCGAAGTGCCAGTGGGTTGACCGTGATGGCGCTGAGATTGCGAAGCTCGTGGGTCTCGCGACCAACCTCATCGACGAGCTCTACAGCCGCACGACCGGCAACGTGGTTCCGCCCCGCGCTTCGCGCGAGCAATTTCGCGCACTCGCTCTCGCTGACTAATACCTCGTCGAAGCGCCGACAGCACCGACGGAGAGCGGAACCTCGGCAGCGGTCGAGAGTTAGCGCCCGGTCGTCTGCGAGATGGCTTTGCGAACTTCTTCGCGATCGTCGATGTCGATGAGCGCACCGGCAATGTCTTGCACGGTTTCGTGACCGCGGCCGGCGATCACAACGATGTCGTCAGTCGCCGCCATCGCGATCGCGGCAGCAATCGCGTCAGCACGAGGGAAGATCTCCAGCACTTCGCACCCCTCGCGAAGCTCAGCGGTGGCGCCCTCGATAACCTGGGCGCGAATCGACGCGGCATCTTCGGTGTGCGGGTCATCGTCGGTCACGATTGCGATGTCGGAGTATCGCGCAGCAATCTCACCCATCGAAGCGCGCTTGAGAGCATCTCGTTCTCCGGCAGCGCCAAACACCAAGATCACACGACCGGTGGCGGTCTGCACGGTCTCCAGCATGCGCATGAGGCCGCCCGGGTTGTGCGCGAAGTCGACATAGACGGTCGGCGACGTGTTCACGATTTCCATACGCCCCGGCACACCCTGTGAGAGTGGGCGCTGGTCGGAGTTTACGGCCGCGGCGACATCGGCCACGTCATAGCCTGCTTCGATGACCATCGCGAGCGCGAGCGCCGCATTGGAGACGTTAAACCGGCCGGGAAGCCCGACGACCGCGTCAAGCGATCGTCCGTCGCGATGCGACAGCGTGAAAGAGTGGCCGATCTCAAGCGAAACCACGCCAGAGACAACCCAGTCACCGTCATGCGAACCATCGGTGCTCACCGTGACCGCTGGCACGCCGGTCTCTGACGCCATACGCTGACCCCACTGGTCATCGACAACGACGACGGCGCGGTCAACGTGCTCGGCTTGGAACAGCGCCTTCTTCGCGTCGAAGTAAGCCTCCATCGTGCCGTGCAGGTCGAGGTGATCTTGCGACAGGTTCGTAAAGCCGGCAACTGCGAAGCGGAGACCTCCGACGCGTTGAAAAACCATCGAGTGCGAAGAGACTTCCATCACCGCGGCATCGATATTGTTCTCGGCCATGCGGGCCATGAGCCCATGCAATTGCGGAGCCTCCGGGGTCGTCATCGTCGAAGGAACATAGTCGTCACCAACGGCGATGCCGATGGTTCCGATGGTTCCGATTCCGACGCCCAGTGCCCGCAGCAGCGACGAGATCATGAAGGTCGTCGTGGTCTTACCGTTGGTTCCGGTGACACCAAAAAGTTGCGGCTGGTGTGCTGCCGTCGCATAGACCGCGGCGCTGACAGCGCCCAGCAGGCCGCGGACGTCATCGAGCACGATGGCGTTAATGCCAGCATCACCCATGAGCTTGAGCCCGGCTTCGTCGGTGACGATCGCGTTCGCGCCGCGCTCGAGCGCGGCGCGAACGAACTGTGCACCGTGTACGTGTGCCCCGGGGAGGGCGGCGTAAAGATCGCTGGGCAACACAGATCGCGAGTCAAGCGAAACGCCCGTCACGGCGACGGAACCATCTCCCACAAGTCGAGCGCCGGGCAGGGCCGTCACGATCTCTGCGAGGGTGACCGGAACCACATGGCTCGGTCGAAAGTGCCGCTCTCGATCGGCTGCTACCGCGAATACATCACGCGGTTCTTCAGCGAGCGCCACCTTGGTCCTATCTATCGGCCTTGTGAGGCGAACAGAAACGCCAACAACAAGGTTTCATCTTACTCCGACCACGCCGCAATTCCTGAGAGTCTCTGGGTTCTTGTTCAGGTAAGCCCTGGCTGGACGTTTCCTATGCGCCGCAGTTAGTTGATCTTTGTCAACGGAGTGCGATGTATCGTTGACTTTACTCAACTAATGAATGGCTAAGTCTTTACCTATGACATCTCCCGCAACTCCCCCTCAGATGAGCCACCGGCAGGTTCTCGAAGCGCTCTCTGGCCTCCTTCTCGGCATGTTTGTGTCGATGATCGCTGGCACCGTGGTCTCCACGTCGCTGCCCGTCATCGTGCACGAACTCGGCGGCGATCAAACCGCTTTCACCTGGGTCATCACCTCGACTCTGCTGACCACCGCAATCTCGACCCCCATTTGGGGCAAGCTTGCCGACCTCTTTAACCGCAAGTTGCTGATTCAGATTGCGCTCGTGATCTTCGTTGCCTCGAGCGCTGTCGCCGGCTTCTCTGACTCCGCCACCGGTCTGATCGCGGCACGCGCCGTGCAGGGTATCGGTGCGGGTGGTCTCGCCGCGCTCAGCCAGATCATCATGGCCGACATCATCAGCCCGCGCGAGCGTGGCCGCTACGCCGGCCTCTTCGGCGCGGTCATGGCGCTCGCCACGGTCGGCGGCCCCCTCCTCGGTGGCCTCATCACCGACTCGATGGGCTGGCGCTGGAACTTCTTCGTCGCCGTGCCGTTCGCCATCGCTGCCCTCATCATGCTGCAGATCACGCTGCACCTGCCCCGCCACCCGAAGCGACGCGTGCACATTGACTATCTCGGCATTGTGCTGCTGTCAGTCTCAGTATCGCTGCTGCTGATCTGGGTCACCCTGGGTGGCTCGCAGTTTGAGTGGGACTCGCTAACGTCGATCCTCATGGGCGTCGGCGCGGGCGTCGGCATCATCGCTTTCGTCCTCGTGGAGCTCTTCGTCAAGGAGCCCCTGGTTCCGATGTCGCTGTTCGGCAACCGCACCTTCACGCTGTCGGTCATCGCATCGATCGCCACGGGGCTCGCTATGTTCGGTATGTCGGTCTACCTCAGCCAGTACATGCAGATGGCGCGCGGTGCTTCTCCCACTGAGGCGGGCCTGATGACGCTGCCGATGATCGGTGGCCTGCTGATTTCGAGCATCGTTATCGGGCAGCTCATCAGCCGATTCGGCAAGTTCAAGATCTACATGGTCACCGGGTCGATCATGTTGCTGGTGGGTTCGTTCTTGCTCACCACGATCCACTACGACACCGAGTTCTGGCTGCTGTCGATCTTCATGTTCCTCGCGGGTGCTGGCGTCGGTATGACGATGCAGAACCTCGTGCTCGTCGTGCAAAACACCGCAAAGCCCGCCGAAATGGGTGTTGCCTCGTCGGGAGTCGCGTTCTTCCGTTCGGTCGGTGGCACGGTGGGTGTCTCGCTCATGGGTGCGATGCTGGCAACGCGCCTCGTGGACCTCTTCGGAACCAACGCTGAGGCTCTGAAGAAGGCTGCGGCCGCTGCCGGCAAGGAAGGCATGGAAGCGCTCAAGCAGTTGACCTCCGGAACCATGCCCGAGGTACGGCTGCTGCCCGACGGCATCCGTCAGATCGTCGAAGACTCGTACGCTCAGGCCATCGCGTTCTCGTTCTGGATCGCCGTGCCGCTGGCTCTCGTCGCCCTGATCGCCGTGATCGCCCTGCCGAACACGCCGCTGGGCCGCCAGACCAACACCGAGCGTCTCGCTGAAGACGAAGCCGCCCTCGCAGCTGTCACCGCCAATGTGCCAGTGAGCACCGGTTCCGTGCGCCTGCCGTCTGAAGCCGACATGGCAACGGAACCATCCGTCGCGTCGTCTGCACCTGGTTCTGCCGCCGATTCTTCCACCCGGAGCACATCATGACGAATGCGGAAGCACCGGACGCCTTCGAGGCGGCCATTCGGCAACTGGAAAGCGAATTCACGCACCTCATGGGGCACATCCGTCGGTCGTTCCGGGAGAACGCGAATCGCGTTTCGCCCGGGATGCTCGTCGGTACCTACAAGGTGCTGTCGTTTCTGGCATCTGATGGTCCGCTGACCGCGTCAGACATTGCCGAACGCCTCATGCTCGACAAGGGCCACCTCAGCCGCATGATTAAGGATCTCGACGAGCGCGGACTCATCACGCGAGAAGCGGACCCGACGGACAAGCGGGCGACGCTGCTGTCGGTCAGTGAGGCCGGTCGAGAGCGGTTTACCACCGCGCGCCGCCCCACCCGCGAGGGGTTGACCGTGGCGCTGAACGGCTTTGACCCGGCTGATATCGACACCGCATCGAGCGTGTTGCGGGCGCTCTACCGGCACCGATGGCCGACCGCCGACGAAGGCGCGGGTATCGCCGCGGCCGAGTCTTCACCGCCCAGCGACGCCTGAGCCTCTCGGCACATTACGCAAAAGGGATCACCCGGCTCGAATGAGCGGGTGATCCCTTTGACGTTAGGTGCGAGTTTTACGCCTGAGCGTTCTCCTGCGAAGCCTGCTGCTCGGCAATCTGGCGACGAACGTCATCCATGTCGAGGCCCTTCACAGCAGTGATGACCTGCTCGAGGCCCTCAGCCGGGAGTGCACCGGGCTGCGAGAACACCAAGATGTTGTCACGGAACGCCATCAGCGTCGGAATAGACGTGATCTGGAAGGCGCCGGCGAGCTGCTGCTCAGCCTCGGTGTCAACCTTGCCGAACACAACGTCGGCGTGCGTCGTCGAAGCCTGGTCGTAAATCGGGGCAAACATGCGGCACGGACCGCACCACGATGCCCAGAAGTCGACAAGAACAATGTCGTTGTCAGTGATGGTCGATTCGAAGTCGGCCATGGTCAAGTCACGTGTAGCCATACTTCAACGGTACCTGGCACCACCTGAGTAGGGGCGGTGTTCGGTCTCAGCACAATCGTTCCAGCGGCTCAGCCGCGCAACGCGTCGTCGCGGAACTCGTCGCCTGTGCGTCCCTCTGCGAACCGTTCGCGCTCACGCGCGCGCAGTTCGGCACGACGAATCTTGCCCGAAATCGTCTTCGGGAGCTCGGCGAACTCGACGCGGCGCACGCGTTGCCACGGCTGCAGGTGTTCGCGCGCGTACCGCAAGATGGCGACGGCGGTCTCTTCAGTCGGCTCCCATCCGGCGGCGAGCGCGACGAACGCCTTCGGCACCGCATGGCGGTCAGGATCAGGGGCCGGAACCACGGCTGATTCTGCGACGGCCGGGTGCTCCAGCAACACGGATTCGACTTCAAACGGGCTGATCTTGTAGTCGGACGCTTTAAACACGTCATCGGTGCGGCCGACGTAGCTCACGATGCCGTCAGCGTCTCTCGACGCAATGTCACCGGTGTGGAAGAAGCCGTCGCGGCACGCTTCGGCCGTCTTCTCGGGGTCGCCGATGTATTCGGTCATGAGCGCGAGCGGCTTCTGCGACAGGTCGAGACACAGCTCCCCCTCGCCCACGCCGACAACGATCTCGTTGGTCTCCGGATCAACGAGCACCGAGGGCACGCCAGGCAGCGGCATGCCCATCGAGCCGGGCTTCACCGGGCGGCCCGGAGTGTTGCCGACCTGCGCGGTGGTTTCGGTCATGCCGTAGCCATCGCGGATCGGCAGGCCCCAGGCCCGCTGCACCTGTGCGATCACTTCGGGGTTCAGCGGCTCCCCCGCACCGATGGCTTCCCGCAGCGCCTGCGGCTTGGTTCCGAGGTCTGCCTTAATCAGCAGACGCCACACCGTCGGCGGCGCGCACAGCGACGTCACGTGCTGTTCTCGCAACTGCTGCAAGAATTCAGCCGCCTCAAAGCGGTTGTAGTTGTAGGCGAGAATCGTGGCCTCGGCGATCCACGGCGTGAAGAACGATGACCACGCGTGCTTGCCCCAGCCGGGCGATGACACGTTGAGGTGCACGTCGCCGGGCTGCACGCCCAGCCAGTACATCGTCGAGAGGTGCCCGATCGGGTATGAGGCTTGCGTGTGCTCAACGAGCTTCGGGCGCTGCGTCGTACCGGAGGTGAAGTACAACAGCAGGCGGTCACTCGGGGTGGTTTGCGGGTGCTCGGCGGCGGGCGCGGGCTCCGCGTGTGCGTCGCTGAGGCTGAGCCAGCCGTCGCGCGGCGTCGTGCAGAGGCGGAGGTAGTCGCCCGGAACCTCGTCAAACTTTGCTGCGTCCTCGTCGTTGCAGATGACGGCGCGGGCCTGGCCGCGGTCGACGCGGTCAGCGAGGTCAGTCGGGCCAGCGGCTGTGGCGGTCGGCATGACGACGCCGCCGAGCTTGATAACGCCGAGCATCGTGGTCCACAGCTCGATCTGGTTGTTCAGCATCAGGATGACCGAGTCGCCCTTGCCGATGCCCAGCTTCGCGAGGTACGCGACCATCTCATCGGAGCGCCGCGCCAACTCGTCAAACGTGTACTTTTCGTCGGGCACACCTTCGGCCGCGATAATCAGCGCGGTCTTGTCGTTGCCACGTGCGATCGCATCGAACCAGTCGATGCCCCAGTTGAAGTACTCACCGACGTCGGGGAAGGAGAACTCTGCGTTTGCCCGTTCGGGCTCGCCGCGCAGAGCCAGGAGCTGATCGCGTGCCTCGCGGTACGCCGTTGTCGCGTTCGTCATTCTTCCTCCACCCCGGCGGTTCGGGGTCGCCAGTGGGTGGCACCAGCCTATGCCCGCCGACCGGTGTCGCCCAGGCCGAAAGACAGGGGTGTCGGTTATTGCTCGAGCACGGCGCGGGCGTGCTCGAGCACCGCGTCGGCGACGGCGTCGAGAAGGTCGGAGCGCATGTTCCACTGTTGCCAATACAGCGGAACCTCGACGTGAGAGTCATCGAGGGGGTGCAGTCGGCCCGCGGCTATGCCATCGTCCATCTGAAACGGGAGCAGCTGCCCCCAGCCGAGGCCCATACGAATCGCGTCGGCGAAGTCGCTCGATGCCGGTACACGGTGCCGCGGCGGCTTCGCCGGGTCAATGCCACGGGCGACGAGCCACCGCGTCTGCAGATCATCGCGGCGGTCAAAGTCGACAAGCGGCGCCCGCTCGAGTGCTTCGTTCGTGACGCCACCGGCAAACCAGCGGTCGCGGAAGGCGGTGGTAGCGATCGGCGTATACCGCATGGAGCCGAGCGGAACCACGCGGCAGCCGGCGATGGGAACGGCACGGCTGGTGACGGCGGCAACGACGACGCCCTGTTCGAGCAGCCGTTCTGTGAAGTCTTGATCGTCACGATGCAGGTCGAAGGTGACGGGAAGGTGCTCGGCGAGGGCGACGAGTGGCGGGAGCATCCACGTGCTGAGCGAATCGGAGTTCACAGCGATGGGCAGGCTCGTGCGCGCGGTTTCGTTGCCCATACCGAGCGCCGCCACGGCGTCGCGTTCGAGGTGTGCGAGTTGGCGGGCGAAGCGTACGACAGCCTCCCCCGCGTCGGTTGCGCGCACGGGGCGTGACCGCACCAGCATGACCTGCCCCGTCAGTGATTCGAGCGCGCGAATACGTTGACTCACCGCAGGCTGGCTAATGCCGAGCGCGATCGCCGCGCCCTCCATCGTTCCCTCATCGATGACGGCGGCGAGGGTGAGCGCGTGCTCCGGCGGAATCCTCATGGCCCCTCTCCCTTCAACGGTGAACTATAAGCAATGCTAATGCTCATAAAGGTTTCACTATTGGAAGTTTTCGAGACATGGTTCCACACTGAATCACATGTCGTTCTTCGTTGGCCTCGGAATCGGGCTCTCCCTCATCATCGCGATCGGCGCCCAAAACGCCTTCGTGCTACGACAGGGCGTCCGCCGCGAGCATGTCTTCACAGTGGCACTGCTGTGCGCAGTCTCCGATGCGGTCCTGATTCTGCTCGGCGTCGCCGGGGTGGGTGTCGCGTTGCAAGCCGCGCCTTGGCTCATCGTTATCGCACGGTGGGGCGGTGTGGTATTTCTCGTAACCTACGCAATCCTGGCGCTCCGCCGCGCTCTCAAGCCAGCCGAAACGGGGCTTGTTGCCACCCCGGACGCGGCACCTTCCGTTGCGACGGCCGCTCATGGTTCCGGAACCACGGTGACAGCCAAGAAATCGCTGACTGCCGTCGTGCTGGCGACGCTGGCAATCACGTGGCTCAACCCACACGTGTACCTCGACACGATCGTGTTCTTGGGGTCGGTCGCGCAGACGCAGGGCGACGGACGCTGGCTGTTCGCGATCGGGGCGTTCACCGGCAGCTTTGTGTGGTTCTTCGCTCTCGCCTATGGCGCGCGGTATCTGGGGCGGTTCTTGAGCAGTGCGCGCTCGTGGCGCATTCTCGACATCGTGATCGCGGTCTTCATGCTGGTCATCGCCGCGATCCTCGCGTTCGGTGGGTAGCTCTGCGCACGATACAACAACAAACGGCTCCCACCCGAAGGTGAGAGCCGTTTGTGTAAAGCGAATTAGATCGCGTTTACATCGAGCGGGATGCCCGGGCCGAACGTGGTCGACACAGCACCCTTCTGGATGTAGCGACCCTTCGAGCTCGCGGGCTTCAGGCGAACGATCTCCTCGAGAGCTGCCTTGACGTTGTCGTCGAGCTGCTCAGCGGTGAACGATGCCTTGCCAACGATGAAGTGCACGTTTGCGTGCTTGTCAACGCGGAACTCGATCTTTCCGCCCTTGATCTCTTCAACAGCCTTAGCGGTGTTCGGGGTAACGGTGCCGGTCTTCGGGTTCGGCATGAGGCCACGCGGACCAAGTACCTTACCGAGACGACCGACCTGGCCCATGAGCTCAGGGGTCGAGACAGCTGCGTCGAATGCGGTCCAGCCGCCAGCAACCTTCTCGATGAGCTCTGCGCCACCGACCTCGTCAGCGCCAGCAGCGATTGCTGCTTCTGCTGCCGGGCCCGTTGCGAAAACGATCACGCGCGACGTCTTACCGGTGCCGTGCGGAAGCATAACCGTACCGCGGACCATCTGGTCTGCCTTACGGGGGTCAACTGCGAGCTTGAGAGCAACCTCAACAGTCGAGTCGAACTTTGCTGAGCCGGTCTCCTTGGCCAGTGCAACAGCCTCGGTGGGCGTGTAGAACTTGCCTTCTTCGATCTTGGCAGCAGCGGCCTTAAATGCCTTGGACTTCGTAGCCATGATGTTCCCCTTAGCCCTCTACCGTGATGCCCATGGAGCGAGCGGTACCAGCGATGATCTTCGATGCAGCATCGATGTCGATCGCGTTCAGGTCGGCCATCTTCTGCTCAGCGATCGCGCGGACCTGGTCTGCGGAGATCTTTGCAACCTTGACGGTGTGCGGCGTCGACGAACCCTTGGCAACACCAGCTGCCTTCTTGATGAGCTCAGCTGCCGGCGGCGTCTTCAGGATGAACGTGAAGCTACGGTCTTCGTAAACGGTGATCTCAACAGGGATCACGTTTCCGCGCTGCGACTCGGTCGCTGCGTTGTAGGCCTTGCAGAACTCCATGATGTTCACGCCGTGCTGACCCAGAGCGGGACCAATCGGCGGAGCCGGGTTGGCTGCACCAGCGTTGATCTGAAGCTTGATCAGGCCGGTCACCTTCTTCTTAGGTGCCATTTCCTTTTCCTTTCTTCGAACGAAACTCTCGCTTCGTTCTCCCGCACTTCCGGCCGTTCCGGAACGCGGTTGCTTACACGCGCACGAATGCGGCGCACAAACCACACAAGTCTACCTCATTCGGTACCCTGCTCACGACCCACGCCGTCACTTTGCGGGCACGTGGCTCATCGACGCAAAAGGCCCCGGCAAACCGGGGCCTTTCACAAGTAAAAGTCTTAGATCATCTTGGTGACCTGGTCGAACGACAGTTCGACCGGGGTCTCACGCTCGAAGAGCGAAACCAGAACCGTGAGCTTGCCGCTCTCAGGCTTGATCTCGGAGATCGTACCGGGAAGGCCAGCGAACGAGCCCTCCTTGATCGTGATCGTCTCGCCAACCTCGAAGTCAACCTCAGCAGCAACCGAGCGAACCGGAGCGGCAACGCCGTTCTTGCCGGCAGCCTTGGCGAGCTGAACATCCTTGACCTCGACGAGCGACTTCAGCATGTTGAAGGCCTCTTCGAAGCGCAGCGGCGTCGGGTTGTGAGCGTTGCCCACAAAGCCGGTGACGCCAGGCGTGTGGCGAACAACCGACCAGGTGTCTTCGTTCAGTTCCATACGCACGAGCACGTAGCCCGGGATGCGAACGCGGGTGACCATCTTGCGCTGGCCATTCTTGATCTCGACGACGTCCTCCATGGGGACCTCGATCTGGTAGATGTCTTCTTCTACCTCAAGAGTCGACTTACGCTGCTCGATGTTGGCCTTAACCTTGCGCTCGAAGCCAGCGTACGAGTGGATGACGTACCATTTGCCGGGCAGCGTGCGCAGTTCCAGACGGAAAGCCTCGTACGGGTCAGCGTCTTCGTCGCCATCCTCGGGGCCGTCGTATGGGGTGACCTCGTCAGCGGCCTCGGCGGCCTGCTCGGCTACTTCTTCGGCGAGTGCGTCGGTGAGAACCTCGGCAGCGGCTTCCGCTTCAGCCGTCTCGTTAATGTCGAGCGCGTCGTTCACGATTGCGTCAGCCTCCGGGTCGTTGATGTCAATGTCGTCGAGGTCGCTGTCGTCGTCAGCGTCTTCGTCGTCGACGATGTGCATAGCGGCCGTCTCTGCGGCGTCGCTAGCGTGCTCGTCTGATGCGAGGACGTTGCCCTCTTGAGCCTGGTCATCCTCGCTGGACTGCTCTGCCGCGGGCGCCCAGTCGGCGTCGTCGTGAATACGTTCAGTCACTGGAATCTCTTTCGTCGATGATTGGCGGAACCCCTTCCGCCAATTGGTTCGCGAAGCGAACCGTGCGTCAGGATGGCACTCCGAAGACGACGTTGGCCATCGCCAGGAACAGCGTGTCGAGGCCAAACACCAAGGCCATCATGACGACGACGAAGCCGAGAACAACCGCGGTGAACTTGACGAGTTCTTTGCGTGTCGGCGTGACGACTTTGCGAAGCTCGGCGATCACCTGACGGAAAAACAGCGCAATACGCGCGAAGACGTTCATCTTCTTCGCTGCTACTGCACCGTTCGCCGCGAGCTCGCCGCGCGAAGCGTCATCAACCATCGTGAATGTACCTTTCGTGAGCCAGCGTGCGCTGACGCGCAGGGCGGACAGGAATCGAACCTGCAACCTGCGGTTTTGGAGACCGCTGCTCTGCCAGTTGAGCTACCGCCCTAGAGGCCTTGCGGCCTCGAGGTGAAACCTACCTTCTTCACCATGACAGGCATGGCAAAAGAATGCAGATTTCAACTGCATCCCCAAGCATACGGCATGCCAGAAGCGTCGGCGAACCAACCCGGAATCCCGCGCGCGTCGAAACCGGAACCAGCCGTCACGAACCACAGGAATGGTTCCGCCATCGCGCCCCTCCCCTCGTTGTGCACAAGACCCGCGTCGTTTCGCGTGAATGCGGCACGCCGCGTAGAGTCGAAGTTCAGATGAGAGCGCGATTTTGGGAGTGCATGTGACCTCGTCCCCGCAACAGTTTCAGGTAGACCTGCGAGGCGTTGTCGACCTGCTGAGTCGGCACATTTACTCCAGCCCACGTGTCTACCTGCGAGAACTCCTGCAAAATGCTCGCGATGCGATTACGGCGCGTCGCGATCTCGATGGCAACGGTGGTTCGATTCGCATCACGCCGATCGGCCCCGCGTCTGACGAATTCGTGTTGCGCGATGACGGCATTGGCCTCACCGCCGATGAGGTGGCCGAATTGCTCGCCACGGTCGGCCGCAGCTCGAAGCGCGACATTTTTGACCTGCCCCGGCAGGATTTTCTTGGCCAGTTCGGCATTGGCCTGCTCAGCTGCTTCATGGTGGCCGACGAGATTGTGATTCGCTCGCAGAGCGCCACGGGCGCCGCCGCCGTCGAATGGATCGGCAAGACAGACGGCACGTTCACCGTGCGGGAGTTGGCGGAACCATTGCCGGTCGGCACGAGCGTGCATCTCACACCGCGCGCGGGGCAAGATGAGCTGCTGCGCTCGGCGACCGTTCGCCGGCTGACGGAGACGTTTGGCGAGTTTCTCCCCTACCGCATCGCGATTGACCTACCCGGCGGCGGCGATGACGTCGTCAACCACGAGCCGCCGTTTCTCGACGTCGCTTCACACCCCGAAAAGGCGCTGGAGTACGGAGCCACGCTGCTGGGCACGCAGCCGTTTGACCTGATTGATCTGTCGGCGCCCGGAACCGGCTCCCGCGGCATCGGGTACGTGTTGCCGTTTATGCCACCGCCGAGCGCGCGTCAGACCAGCCGTGTCTACCTCAACCGCATGCTGTTGGGTGAGCGCATCCCTGACCTACTGCCCGAGTGGGCGTTCTTCGTGCGCGCGGTCGTGGATTCAACCGGCATGCACCCCACCGCGAGCCGCGAATCGCTCGTGGAAGATGACGCTCTTGAAGAGACCCGCGAAGCATTCGGTCAGGCGATTCGCCGCTGGGTGCTCGATCTCGGCCTCACGCAGCCGCACCGCCTGCAACAGTTCGTCGCGATTCACGAGGTTTCGCTGAAGTCGCTTGTTCGCCACGACGAGGAGCTCGCGCAGTTCATCGTGCGGTGGCTGACCGTCGAAACCACGCACGGCCGCCTCACGATTGGCGATCTCGTGCAGCGCTTCGGACGCGTGCGCTACGCCGAGACCGTCGACGAATATCACCAGGTCGCGAGTATTTCTGACGCGTCGACCGTGCTCGTCAATGGCGGATACCTGTACGACGCTGACATCGTGCGTATGTTGCCGACGCTCTACCCCGCCGTTCTTGTCGAGCGCGTCGACGTGGTCAGCGAATTCGAGCGCCTCGACCCGCCGCCACTGGACGACCGCGACACCACGGTCGCCCTCGAAGCTCGCGCGTCGGCCGTGCTCGCCGATGTCGACACCACGGTCATCGTGCGCACGCTCGACCGCCAGAGCCTGCCGGCGCTTTACGTTGCCGACCCCGAAGTGCTGCGCAAAATCGATCGCACGCGCGCCCAAGGCATTTCCGGGTCGCTGTGGTCTGGTGTGCTGGGCAAGCTCGATGAGATCACGTCGTCGATGCGGCCTGACGACACCGATCTGTCGGCCCGCCTGTGCCTGAACTGGGGCAACAAGACCGTGCGCACGCTCACCCGCGTGACCGATGACGCGGTCTTCTCCCGCACCGTGCAGCTGCTGTACGTGCAGGCGCTCCTGGCCGGTCACCGTCCACTGTCTGAGCGCGACCGCGCCCTCATGACGACCGCGCTCGCAGACCTCATCGCGCTTTCTGCGGGCGAAATTGAGCCCGATTTCCTCCCGCCTCTTGAGAACGGCAACGCATGACCACGGCCGACGACATTACCGCCCTGTTCCAGCAGATCGACCACACGCCGTGGGGTGCTGAAGAGCGTGAACTCACCGCGCGCGCCGTGGCGATGGCCGTTGAGATCGGCGACGAAGAGCTCGAGTACCGTGCCCGCATGCGCCAGACGTCATCGGCCAATCAGGGCGGCGACACCACCCTGTTGCTGAGTTCATTCGCGTGGTGCCTCGCGAAGCACGATGCTGACCCCACGCGCTTCCCCTCCGACATCGGCAACGGCGGCGCCGACCTGATGTGGCACTTCAAGTGGATGGCCTCCACCCTGCGCGCGAGCCCCGAGTTCAGCACTGAGCAGATTCAAGCGGTGCTGGACGACATGGAGGCGCACTTCCGCGCCGAGGGCCTCGGCCTCAGCGCCGTCGCGATGGCCCGCTTCGAAGATGCGTGGGGTTCTGGCCGTCTCGCTGAGGCCGAAGAACGTCGCCTCGTGCTCGAAGCAACGCCGCGCGACGACCACAGCCACTGTGATGCGTGTGGACGCAGCCAGCTCGTCGGCTACTTTGCCGATACCGACCGCGATGACGACGCCATCCGCCTCGTTGAAGAAATGATCGAGGGCGGCTTCGGCTGCGGTGAAGAACCCGAGCACGCGCTCGCCCGCTCCCTCCTCCCCTTCCTGCGTGCCGGCCGGTTCGCCGATGCCAAACGCGCACACTTGCGCAGCTACCGTCTCGCTCGCGACAACGCCGACAACCTCGGCATGGTTGCCACCAACATCGTGTTCGCCGCGATCACCGGCAACGAGGCTCGCGCTCTCGCCATGGTTGAGCGCCACGTGCGCTGGCTCGCCCACGATGCCCTCAACGTCGCCGGGCACGCCCGGGCGCTCCGTGCCTTCGGCATCGCCCTCGACGCCGTCACGCGCTCCGGCCACGGCACGAGCGTCGTTCGCGGCACGGATGCCGCCGAACTCGTGCGATTCTTCGGCGAGCACGATGGCGCATGGACAGCCGCCGAACTCGCACCGGTCGTGTGGGCACGGGCCGCAGAGATTGGTGCACGCTTCGATGCGCGCAACGGAACCACGGCTTTCGCCGATGCGCTGGCTCGCGATAAACGCGTGGCTGAGTCGCGCTTTGATGTGCCCATTCTCTCTGAAGCCTTCACTCCCGAGCCGGTAGCCCTGGTTCCGCAGACTGCAGCGGAGCGCTTCACCCGCGCGATCGAGCTGAGCGACTGGGGCGACGCCGCGGGCGCGCTCGCCGCGCTACAGGCGGCGCTCGATGACAACGATCCGAAGCACGCGGCCGATCTGCACGGCCTCATGGTGGGTGCACTGTTGGCTTCGGACCGACAGGATGACACCGCCCCGCACCTCGCGGCATACGCTGCGGCCAGTCGCGCCGACGGCCACGAAGAACTCGCTCGTCTCATCGACGACCTCGGGCTCACACTGTTCGGCGTCGAGGGCGAAGCGTCGGTTCCGCGCATGATGCAGGCGGCCGAGGCCGCCGTGTCTCCCGGCGTTCGCGCCGTCACGCTGAGCGGTATCGCGAGTGCGTACTTGCGCGACGGCAAGGTGCAGGAGGCGCTCGACATGGCGCAGCTGTCGCTTGAAGCCTTTGTGATTCACGGAGACGCCGAAGACATCGTTGATGCGCTCGCCAACGTCGCGTTCTACGCCGGCATCGCCGGTGACGCAGCCGTGGCTCGCACGGCGGCCGATCAGGGCCTCGAGATGCCCGCGGCCTCCCAGGGCCAGCGGGCGTCATTGCTCGAGATTCGCGGCCGTATTCGTGGCGGCGAAGGTGAGTTCGTCGAGGGCGCGGCCGACGCTGATGAGGCGTCGCGTCTCATCGCGCTGATCGGTGCGACGTGGGGCGCTGCTCGCGTCTCGGTTCTGGCGGGCGCGATGTACGAAGACGCCGGCATGCCCAGCGAAGCCGCGACCCGCTACCGCGTGACGCTTCGTCAGGTCGAGCGTGACGGCGACGACACGGCCGCCGTGCGGTTCCGCCTTGCGCGCGCGCTCCTTTCCGCAGGCAACGCTGGCGAAGCAGCCGAACTGCTCTCAGCCGTTCACGAAGAGGAGGCCGCGGCGGATGCCCCGGCCGCGAGCCGTGCCGAAACGGTGGCGCTCCTCGCCGAAGCGTTCGAGGTTGACGAGCAGTACGGCAACGCCGTCGGTGCGTGGGGCTACGCCGCCGATCTGTTCGAGCAGGCCGAAAGCCTGGCCGGCCGCGCTCACGCGCTGTCGATGCAGGGCCGCATTCTCGGCCAGTTTGGCGAGACCGAAGAATCAGTGGCGTTGCTCGAGCAAGCCATTGACCTGGCCCGTCACGAGCCCGACAACGTCGTGCTGCTCAGCCGCTCACTGCACCTGCTCGCGCAGACGCTCGGGGCTGTTGGTGATGAGCGTGCCCTCGCGGTGCTCGACGAAACCGAGCAGCTCGCTCGCGACAACAACGCCCCGTGGCTGATCGCTGATGTCACCGACTCCCGCGCCCGTGCGCTGGGTGCGATGGGTCAGCTCGATGACGCGATCGCGATGGCGCTGCGCGCCGCCGACAGCTACGACGCCGAAGACGATGCCCAATCCGCTGGCGGAGCCGAACTCTTCGCCGCTCGCGTGCTTGCTGGTTCCGATCGCCTGGACGCCGCCATCAGCATCTACCGCACCCTGCTCGCACGCCCGATCACCGGCACCCCGGTGCACCAGGTCGCAGCACTCGAACTCGGCAACCTCCTGACGACGCTCGGCCGCCACGGCGAAGCCGCCGAGGTACGCACCGCGCTCGACGAGTAGTCGCGGGCGCGAGCCCGGCGTTATGCAACACTGATGCCCGTCATTCCTGAGCGGCCGGCCGATTTTGTGCGGCTTAACGTATTTTCTTGATGCATAACTCTGCGCGAAGGGGCCCGTTCGGGCGCATCCGCCAACGGCTCCGCACCAAGCGCACAAAGAAGCGGGGCGGAACCATGTGGTTCCGCCCCGCTTCTTGCTTGCGTATGCGCGTTAAGCGACGCGGATGAGCTTCTTGTTGACGAACTCTTCCGTCGCGAGCGAACCCATTTCGCGGGCGGTGCCGGAGCGCTTCACGCCTCCGAAGGGCAGTTCGGGCGAGTCAGCCAGCACGATGTTGACGTAGACCATGCCCGCGTCCATCTTGTTGGCGACGCGGTCGGCCTGCTCCGGGTCGGTCGTGAAGACGTACGAGCCGAGGCCGAATGTGGTGTCGTTCGCGAGAGCGACGGCCTCGTTCTCGTCGGCGACGCGGTACACGACACCGGCCGGCCCGAAGAGCTCTTCGCCGTACACGTTCATGTCACTCGTGACATCGGTCAGGACGGTCGGTTCGAAGAACGCGCCGTCACGCTTACCGCCGGTCACAACGCGCGCACCCTGCGAAACAGCCGTGTCGATCTGCTCCTGGAGTCGCTCAGCCGCGATGAGGGACGACAGCGGGCCGAGCACGGTGTCTTCTTCGAGCGGGTCACCAACGGTGGCGGCAGCCATCTTCGCGGTGAACTTTTCGAGGAACTCGTCGTACAGCTCGTCGACAACGATGAAGCGCTTCGCGCCGTTGCACGACTGGCCGGTGTTGTCCAGACGCGCATCGGTTGCCATCTGCGCGACAGCATCGAGGTCGTCGGTCGAGAGCACGATGAACGGGTCAGAGCCACCGAGCTCGAGCGCCACCTTCTTGAGGTGACGGCCAGCGACCTCGGCAACAGCCGCACCTGCACGCTCCGATCCGGTCAGCGAGACGCCCTGCACGCGCGGGTCGGCGATGATCGTCGCTGCCTGCTCGTTCGTCGCGTACACGTTGACGTAGGCACCGGCCGGGAAGCCTGCGTCGAGGAAGATTTTCTCGATCGCCGCTGCCGACTCCGGGCACTGCGATGCGTGCTTGAGGATGATCGTGTTGCCGTTGACAATGTTCGGCGCTGCGAAGCGAGCAACCTGGTAGTACGGGAAGTTCCACGGCATGATGCCGAGCAGCACGCCGAGCGGCGCACGGCGGACAACGGCCGTACCCTCGCCCAGAATGTCGATCGGCTGGTCTGCCGTGAACTTCTCCGCGTTATCGGCGTAGTACTCGATGATGTCGGCGGCAAAGTCCACCTCACCGAGACCGCCTTCGCGGGTCTTACCCATTTCACGCACGATGATGTCGGCGAGCTCGTCGCGACGCTCGCGGTGCAACTCTGCGACACGGCGCAGTAGCGCCGCACGCTCAGTCACGGTCGAAGCGCGCGACCACCCGGTGTACGCGGAGTGGCTGAGCGTAACGGCGCTCTCAATCTCTGCGTCCGTGGCGACGGGGTAGCTGGCAACGGTCTCACCGGTTGCCGGGTTGATGACGGTGTAGTCACTCATCTCTGGTCCTTTCAGATCAGCTGACGGGGATCAGCGTGTACTTCGTCGACAGGTATTCGTGGATGCCCTCAAGGCCGCCTTCGCGGCCGACACCCGACTGCTTGACGCCACCAAACGGGGCGGCAGCGTTCGAAACGACACCAACGTTGAGACCCATCATGCCGGTCTCCAGGGCGTCAATCATGCGGTGTCCGCGAGCGAGGTCTTCGGTGAAGACGTACGACACCAGGCCATACTCGGTGTTGTTCGCGAGGCGCACGGCTTCGTCTTCGGTGTCGAAGGTGGCGATCGCCAGCACCGGTCCGAAGATCTCCTCACGGAGAATGGCGGAACCATCAGCAACGTCGGTGAGGACGGTGGGCTCGTAGAACGAGCCGTCGCCGACAACAACCTTGCCTCCGGTGGTGACAGTGGCACCGCGCGTCACGGCATCCTGCACGAGCTCGTTTGCCTTGGCGACGGCGTCGTCATCGATGAGCGGGCCGATCTCGACGCCCTCTTCGGTGCCGCGACCGATCTTCATGGCGTTGACCTTTTCGGTGACGCGACGAGCGAACTCGTCCTTGACCGAGGAGTGCACGATGAAACGGTTGGCCGCAGTGCAGGCCTGGCCAATGTTGCGGAACTTCGCCGCCATCGCACCGGTCACAGCCTTGTCGAGGTCGGCGTCTTCGAAGACGACGAACGGGGCGTTGCCGCCGAGCTCCATCGAAACGCGCAGCACGCCCTCGGCGGCCTGAGCGATGAGCTTGCGGCCCACTTCGGTCGAGCCGGTGAAGGAGAGCTTACGCAGACGCGGGTCGGCGATGATCGGGGCCGACAGCGCCGACGACCGCGACGTCTGCACGACGTTGACGACACCAGCGGGAACACCGGCTTCTTCCAGCAGCTGCGTGAAGAAGATCGTCGTGAGCGGCGTGAGTGCCGGTGGCTTGATGACGACAGTGCAACCCGCCGCGAGCGCCGGAGCGATCTTGCGGGTTGCCATTGCGAACGGGAAGTTCCACGGCGTCACGAAGAAGCACGGGCCGACCGGGCGCTGCGAAACCACCATGTGTCCGGTGCCTTCGGGGTTGGTTCCGTAGCGACCCGCAATGCGCACGGCTTCTTCACTGAACCAGCGGAGGAACTCGCCGCCGTAGTTGACTTCGCCGCGAGCTTCACCGAGCGGCTTACCCATTTCGAGGGTCATCAACAGCGCGAGATCTTCCTTGCGCTCCTGCACCAGGTCGAAAGCGCGGCGCAAAATGTCGCTGCGGGTACGCGGTGCGGTTGCCGCCCAGGCGTCTTGTGCTGCCACGGCGGCGTCGAGGGCACGGATACCGTCGGCGGGCGTCGCGTCAGCGATCGAGGCGATGACGCTGTTCGTCGCGGGGTCGCGCACGTCGAAGGTCGCGCCCGACTCGGACTCTACCCACGCTCCGTTGATGTACAAGCCAGACTTGACGCCTGCCAGCAACTGAGTTTCGCGGTCGCTCATTATTTCTCCTTGTCGGATTGGGGGGTTAGCGACGAACGCTTGCGCGCTCGCTGGGCGGTGCGTACACGTCCAGAGTCTTGCCACGGAAGAAGTCCGGGGCGCGGACGTACTGGATGATCATGATGACGACGCCCAGCAGAATGACACCCATTCCCAGCACGAACACGAGGCTCATGCCGAGCAGCTCAGCATCGCTACCGAGCTCGCCGCGCCAGGCTTCACCCATGGAGAGGATGAAGAGGCCGAGGAGCATGATGCCACCGATGAGCGGGAACAGGAAGGTAAAGAAGGTGTTGCGAACGGAGTCGAACCACTGGTGACGGAAGTACCAGACGCAGGCGAACGCGGTCACGCCGTAGTAGAAGCAGATCATGATGCCGAGGGCAGCGATCGTGTCCCACAGGGCGTCTTCGCTCACGAAGCGCATGATGGCGTAGAAGCCACCGGCAGCAACAGCCGACGCAATCGTGGCGTACCCCGGGGTGAAGAACCGCGGCGTCACCTGTGCGTACTTCTTGGGTAGTGCGCCGTAGTGACCCATAGCCAATAGCGTACGCGCCGGGCCCACCATGGTGGACTGCAGCGATGATGCCGAGGACGTCAGCACGGCAAGCGACACCAGGAAGGCGAGGGGTCCGAAGATCTCACCCGACAGGTAGAAGAACACGTTGCCACTGATGTCTTCGTTCTTGAGACCGAGACCCTCTTCACCCATGCCGGCAAACATCGTCATGCCGATCGTGAGGAGCAGGTACACGATGATGATCGACACGATCGTGAGCGCTGCGGCACGGCCGGGCGTGCGCTCCGGGTCTTTCGTTTCTTCGTTCATCGTGAGCGTGACATCCCAGCCCCAGAACATGAAGATCGAGACCGAGAGGCCGGCGACGATCATCATCATGTCGGGCACGGCGAACGGGTTGAACCAGCTCCAGTCAAACGGGGTGGCGTCGTACGCGTCGCCCTGCGATGCCCGCACGATCGCGGTCACCGAGAAGGCCACGAGTACGAGCAGCTGGAAGCCCACGAGCCAGTACTGCAGCTTCTGCGACGTCTGCATGTCGCGGTACGAAATCCAGGCGGCGACCGCGACGAACACCAGACACACCGCGACGTTGATCAACGGGTTGAGCGTCAAATCGGCGATCGCGCTGTTGCCCGTGATCTGGGCGATCAGTAGGAACAAGAAATCAACGGCAATACCGGCGAGGTTCGATAGCACGAGCACGGTCGCAGCGATCAGGCCCCACCCTGCCATCCAACCCACCCACGGGCCGAAAGCACGCGCAGCCCACGTGAACGAGGTTCCGGAGTCTGGCATCACGCGGTTGAGCTCACGGTAGCCAAACGCCACCAGCAGCATCGGAATAAAGCCGACCAGCAGAATCGCGGGAATCTGTGTGCCGACGGAGGTTGCCGCCCCGCCGACACCGGCGGTGAAGGTATATGCCGGCGCGATGCAGGAAATACCAACGACAACAGCACCAATTAAGCCAACGGTTCCGGTGCTCAATCCCTTCTGGGAAATCCCAGTCGTGACCGGATCCACCTCATTGTGGGTGTTCGACATGTCAGTTTCTTTCGTTACGGGTTCGAGGAACCACGATCATCGGGACGGGGAGAACGCGCAGCATTTTGCTGGCGGTGGAACCAAGGAAGAGGCGGCGAGGCTGCGCGAGTCGGCTGGAACCAACGATGACGACTTCGCCGTCGCTCCAGTCGAGGCGCGCGACCGCATCTTCCACGCTGCTGCCGCTCGCGATGATCGCCTCGGTCTTGACATCTGCGGGCAGTGCCTGCTGCGCCTGCTGCAGAATTTCGTCGGCGTGTGACGTGCCGGCAAGGTGCAGGGCCTGCGTGTCGAGGCTTGCGGGCATATCGATCGCGACGAGCGACAGCAGGCGCAGTTCAGCACCCGTCGCCTTCGCGAGGCCGACTGCTTCGTCGAGCAACACGTCAGCGCCGATGCGCTCCCCCAGCGCCGCCGTGAAGCGCGTGATCGGGGTGGTGACGCCGGCGTATCCGGCGGGAGCCAGGACGACGGGAACGTCGCTCGAGTGCAACAGGTCGTTGGCGACCGATCCGAGACGGTGGCGACCAAAGGTTCCGCTATTTGCCGCGCCAATCACGATGTGGCTGGCGCCGAATTCGGCCGCCGCATTCGAGAGCCCCTCGGCGAACGACTCGGCCGGGCGCACGTGTGCCGCGGTGGGGATTCCCTCGGGGACGAATGCGCTCGCTTCACGCAGCCACTGCCGAGACTGCTCGCGGATGTGATCGGTATAGCCGTCGAGGGGCGGAACCACGCCGCCGCGGGCGGTGAGCGGGGCCACCATGATGAGTTCGAGCGACGTGCTGAGTGCCGCCGCCAAGCGCGAAGCGACGGCGATCGCGTCGGCGCCTGCCGGAGTCGCGGTGTAGCCGACGACAATCGGGCGGGTCATGTGCGTGCCTTTTCAATGATCTGGTCAGCGACCAGACGGCCCATGCGGATCGCACCGTCGACGTGCTGGTAACCGGCGCCGGCGATATCGGAGCATGCGAAGTTGATTGGGCCGACGGCTGCGCGAACGTCCTTGCCGTAGCGGTGCAGACCACCGAAGTCGAAGCTGGCCGCGTACGCGCCGCGGGTCCACTCTTCGCTGCCCCAGTCGGATTCGTAGTACACGACCGGGTTCTTCGCTTCTTCACCGTAGTAGTGCGAAAGCGATTCGAGAATGCGCGCCTTGCGCTCTTCGGCCGAAAGCTCAAACACACCGTCGGCGTTCTTGTCGCTCACAAAGCCGACGAGGGTGCCGCGCGGGTCGTCGTGGTTGGTGTTGTCGTAGGCCTCGTGCGACAGCTCGTACGGGCCGAACGCGGTGCCCGACAGGCCCTGCTCGCGCCAGAACGGACGGTCATACACGGCGTGCACCTTGATGACGAAGCCCATCGACAGGTGCTGGTGCATTTGGTGCTGGCGGCGCGGGAGCGGCGGAACAAACGAGATGCGCTCGTAAAGCACGGGGGCGTGCGCGAGGATCGCGTAGCGGGCGCGCACCGTGACGTCGCCATCGGCGTGAGCGACAACACCGTCGTCGCCCCACTCGAGGGTGCGCACGGGGGCGTTCAGGAAGACGTCGTCGCCGAGACGCTCGGCGAGGTGGATCGAGACCTGCTGGAGGCCACCGACGACGCGCTTGTCGAGAATGAAGTCTTCGTCAACGAGGTTCGAGAAGCTCCCCGCGCTGGCGGCCATGAGCAGTGCCTGCAGAAGCGAGAAGGCCTTCGCGGGCTTGGTGAGCATGGCACCCGCGATGAAGAGGGCAATATTGTCTTGCGCCTCAACGTCATCGGTCTGCTGTGCGAGCCAGTCAGCGAATGTGATTTCGTCGTACTCTTCGGCCTGGGGGTGCGCCCACGGCTGGTCGGCGTCGACCTCGGCGACGAGGGCGTCGAGCTGGTCGATGAGGGCGAGCATCGCTGCCTTCGTGCCGTCGGCAACCGGGAAGATGTCGCCGGTGTAGCGGCGGGCAACGCCGTCAGCGCCCACGTAAACCGACTCACCATCGCGGTAGCGGGAATAGGTCTCCAGGCCCAGCTCTTCGATCGTCTCGATGAGGGCTTCCTGGTCGGGCGAAACCCACTGGCCGCCAATCTCCAACATCGCACCGTCGATAACGTCGGTCCAGGTGCGGCCGCCAACGCGGTCGCGTGCTTCAAGAACCGCAACCGACAACCCAGCCTTCTTGAGCTGGTTCGCTGCGGTGGTTCCGGCCGGTCCTGCGCCGATAATTACGACATCACGAGTGATATCAGTCATAGACGTTGCTCCTTTGCAATCACCGGCGCCTGTGCGGCCGGTCACGATATGCCGAGGATCCGCCCCCTCCCCACGAGTTGACGGATCCTCGGTGGCTTTTTAGTTAGCGGCGAGAGCTGCTGCGATGACGTCGAGGCCATCGTTCAGCAGCGCGTCGTCGATCGACAGCGGCGGCAAGAAGCGAATGACGTTTCCGTAGGTGCCGCACGTGAGCACGATGACACCTTCGCTCATCGCCTGCTTGGCGATCGCGCCGGTGAGCGCCGCGTTGGGGGCACCGTTCTCGTCAACGAACTCGATGCCGATCATGGCACCGTGACCGCGGATGTCGCCGATGCGCTTGTCGGTTTCGGCGAGTGCCGTGAAGCGAGCGATGAGGGTTTCACCGATCTCACGGGCGCGGGCTGCCATATTGTCTTCTTCGTAGGCTTCGATCGTGGCGAGCGCCGCAGCACACGCGATCGGGTTGCCGCCGTAGGTGCCGCCGAGGCCGCCACCGTGCGAGGCGTCCATGATGTCGGCGCGACCGGTCACGCCCGCGAGCGGGAGGCCGCCGGCGATGCCCTTGGCCGTCGTGATGAGGTCAGGAACGATACCGAAGATTTCGGAGGCGAACCACGCACCGGTGCGGGCGAAGCCCGTCTGCACCTCGTCAGCGATGAAGACGATGCCGTTCGCGCGGCACCAGTCAACAACCGTCTGCAGGTAGCCGTCGGCCGGAACAATGAAGCCACCCTCACCCTGAATAGGTTCGATGATGACGGCTGCAGTGTTCTCGGCGCCGATCTGCTTTTCAATCATCGAGATCGTCTTGGCGGCGGCCTCCGGGCCGGTCAGGCCATCGCGGAACGGGTACGACGCGGGTGCGCGGTAGACCTCGGGAGCAAACGGGCCGAAGCCGCTCTTGTACGGCATCGCCTTCGCGGTCAGTGCCATGGTGAGGTTGGTGCGGCCGTGGTAGCCGTGGTCGAAGGCGACGACGGCCTGACGACCGGTGAACTTGCGAGCGATCTTGATCGCGTTTTCGACGGCTTCTGCGCCCGAGTTGAACAGCGCGGTGCGCTTCTCGTGGTCGCCGGGGGTGAGTTCGTTGAGCTTCTCCGCGACGGCAACGTAACCCTCGTACGGCGCAATCATGAAGCACGTGTGGGTGAACTGCGCGACCTGTGCCTGTACGGCGGCGACAACCTTGGGGTGCGCGTTGCCGACAGTAGTGACAGCAATGCCGGCACCGAGGTCGATGAACGAGTTGCCGTCAGCATCGACGACGACTCCGCCGCCGGCTGCGACTGCGGCGATCGGAACAGTGTGGCCGACACCGGCGGGAACGGCTGCAGCCTTGCGGTCCAGCAGTTCCTGCGAACGCGGGCCGGGAATAGCGGTGACGACGCGGCGCTCCTGCGGGAGAGTCGGTCCGCCGACGGGGGTCTGGACTGTTGCATCGATGGTGCTCATACCGTGACTGTATGCCGAACCCCATCGAACCGCACTATCCCGCACGTATAGTTGGAGTACACCAGTTATACGAAATGGACACTCGTGGCCACCACCCCCTCCGACGTGACTCCCACCCTGCGCGCGCTGCTGAGTCGCCCGGGCTTGCACTTACGGCTGGTGGGAGACGAGAGTGCACTCCCCGCGGGTGCCCTCGATCGAGCCCTGCGCTGGGTTCACTCCACCGACCTGGCCGACCCCACGCCGTTTCTTGCCGACGATCTGCTTCTGCTCACCACGGGGACGCAGTTCACCGGGAGCACCGTGAATGAGGCGCGGGAGTACGTGCAACGAATTGCCTCCCGCGGCGTCGCCGGGCTGGGCTTCGGCACCGAAGTGGTGCGTGACGGCGTTCCTCCCGACCTCGCCCTGGCGTGCGCGGAATCCGGGCTCCCTCTGTTCGAGGTTCCGTACCGCACACCGTTCATCGCCATCGCGCGCGCGAACGCCGAGGCCGTTGCCGCCCAGACCTACGCGCGCCGCAGTTGGGCACTGGATGCGCAACGAGCCATCTCCCTCGCCGCGTTGCGCCCCGACGGGCTCGGCGCAACGGTGGCCGAGCTCGCAAAGCAACTCGGGGCGTGGGTGGCGCTGTTTGACGCCGCCGGAACCATGACACGCGAATCCCCGAGCGGCGCGTTGACCGCTGACATGCGCGGCGCGCTCAACACCGAAGTCGCCTCTGTTCTTCGGCGTGGAGCGCGCGCGGGCTCAGCGCTGACGATCGCGGGTCAGCCGTTTACATTGCAAACATTAGGCCGCGGTGGGCACCTGCGCGGCGTGATCGCCATCGCGGCGGCGGAGCTTGACCAAGAGGGTCGGAGCGTCATCACCTCGGTGATCGCGATGGCCGGGCTCGCGCTGGAGCAACACCAATCCTTGGGCCGGTCACGCGCTGCGCTGCGCGCCGGGCTCATCGATGCCCTGCATGCCAACCATGCTTCTTTCGTTCGGCGAGTTGTGCGATCGTCGGGTGACACGTTGCCATCGGCGCCGGTCATCGTCGCGGCTACCAAGGTCTCCTCACGCCTCGACGCCGTCACGGAGTGGCTCGAGCTTCAGGCCGCGGAGACCCGTGGGTCGGTGTTTTTTGGGCGACATGAAGGCGACCTCGTTGTCATTGTTCGCGCAACCGATCACGACCGCCTCGGCCAACTGGCGTCTCGGTTTGACCTCACCGTTGGGCATTCCGATGCGGCCGATTACGACACCTTTGCGGAGGCACTCGGGCAAGCGCGCCTCGCTCGAGACCGGGGTACGTCAGCGGTCACGGCTTTCGCCGAGACTCATTCGTCGGGCGTGCTCGGCACGCTCGGCGCCGAGTCGCGCGTCGTGGCGAGCACGGTGTTGGAACCGCTGTACGCAGCCGATCGGCGTGGCGCGAGCGACCTCGTTCGCACCCTGCGCATGTATCTCGAATGCAATGGTTCCGCCGAATCAACGGCTTCAGCGCTGGGCGTGCATCGACACACGGTGCGTGCCCGAATCAAGACCGCCGAGCGCGCACTCGGGGTGCAACTGGACACGTTTGCGGCGCGCGCCGAAATCTGGGCTGCATTTCTGGCCGTCGATATGCCCGGTCATTGAGCCGCCATCTTCCCTTCCACCATCGGCCCTGGCGGACGGATGCCCCCCTGGAGCAGGACTACTGCTCGACGACGAGCTCCGCGAGCAGGTCAGCCATGGTTCCGGCGAATTCGGGGCCGTGACCGGGAAAGATCCTCGATTCGGGGAGGTGGGCGAGCGATTCCAAGCTCCGACGAGCACGTTCGGGCTCATCGGTGAAGGGAGAAACCGCCACCCCCGCTCGCCCCGTCAGAACATCGCGCGTGGTGACCGCGTCGCCCAGGAAGAGAGCGTTGGCGCTCGCAACCCGCACGGCGACGCTGCCCGCAGAGTGCCCCGGAACCGCGAGGATTTCGGGATCGCCAGGCAGCGCAAGAACCGCCCCGGAGGCAACCGGAACCACGTGCGTCAAAAACCGTGTTCGCCATGCTCCGCGGCGGATGGCCGACAGCAAAAATCCGATCGACGGCGCGATGCGATACGCCGACGGGGCCGGCTTCGGCTTCGCGCCGCCCCGCGCTCGATCGGCATCGCCTTCGTGAACGAAAACATCGATGCCACACTCAATGCGGAGCTCCTCGGCTAAGCCAATGTGGTCGCTGTCGCCGTGTGTCAACACGATTCCGCGGATGTCCGATACCGAACGCCCCACGGCGCGCAACGCTTCATCGAGCGCGCGGCGGTCACCACGCAGCCCAGCATCAATGAGTGTGACGCCCTGTTCCGTCACGACCGCGTGAAACGCGACCTTGTCATCACCGATCCGAAGAATCTCAACGTTCATGATGGCTACACTACGTAGCCTTGAAGGCTAATGTCAATAGCCTTATGATGAGGTCATGCCCGCACCCATTCGCGCCTCGGAAGCCGAGATGATTCGCGCCGCGCGTGACCTGCTCGAACGCGACGGTCTCGATGGCGTGACCATGAGCGCCGTCGCCGCCGCGCTCAACATCCGCCCACCGTCCCTCTATAAGAAGGTGCGCGACCGCACCGGGCTCGTGGCACTCATCGGCGACGCGGTCGCCACCGACGTACTCACGGCGCTTGACGCCATCGCGACCGAGTCCCTGGCCCCACGAGACGCCCTGGCCGGGTATGCCCGCGCCTACCGAGCCGTCGCCGCCGACTCCCCGCGCGCGATATCACTACTCTTCACGCACCCCGCCGGAACCACGGGGCCGATCCGCGAGCTCCTTGATCGCCTCCTCGCCGCCGTCGCGCGCGCGACCGCGGGCGATCCGCTCCCGATTGCGCGCAACCTCACCGCGTGGCTGTTCGGATTCTGCTCGCTCGAGCAGGCCGGAGCCTTCCGCTCGGGCGGCAATGTCGACGAAGCCTTCGAATGGGGTCTCGCCAACGTCCTCCCCTAGCAACGCCGTCATCTGCCTGCGCCCGCACGAGCACGGCGCACCATCAGGTTTCTCGCGCAGCGGGCGATGTTCTGATCACCGACTTTTCACGGCGAGCATTCGCAGAGGGACACATGGCTAAGACAAACGCGACGGGCGCACTGATCTACAGCGAAAGGCCGAGCGCGAAGGCGCTCGGCGCTTTCATCTTCGCGAGTCGGTGGCTGCAGGCTCCCATCTATGTCGGCCTCATCCTGGCGCAGCTCATCTATGTTGTGGTCTTCGTCATCGACCTCGTCGGCCTCGTCGGCGACGACGTCATCACTCCGCTCATGGAGGGTCACCACCCTAACGAGTCGACGATCATGCTCGGGGTGCTGGGCCTCATCGACGTCGCCATGATCGCCAACCTGTTGATCATGGTGATCGTCGGCGGCTATGAGACGTTCGTCTCCAAGATCAACCTGGAAGCATCCTGATCAGCCCGAGTGGCTCAGCCACGTGAATGCCAACGTTCTCAAGGTCAAACTGGCGATGGCGATTATTGGCATCTCGTCGATTCACCTCCTCAAGACGTTCATCGAAGTGACCAACATGCACGACGGCGACGCTGCCGGCATCGAAGGCGGCGGGCACGGCGCCGGCGTCACGGCCGAGGGCGCCATGTGGCAGGTTGTCATTCACATGACCTTCATCTTCTCCGCGCTGGCCCTCGCTTGGATCGACAAGATGCCGGTCACGACCGACCTCAAGGGCCGTCTCGCTGAAGCCGAGTCTCAGCGAATCCGTAGCGAAGCGAACGTCATTGAGGCCACGCGAACGCTTCCCGCGCTCGCTGACGCGTCGCCCACCCGCACCGAGGCATAGAGGCGACCCGCTCAGGCGTTAGGCCACCAGCGCGTCGATGGCTACGGGCGTCAGCGCGGGGGTGTTGGCGCCCGAGTGCTGAGCGACAATCGCGCCCGCAGCGGAACCACGACGCAGGGCCGCCTCAAAGTCCGCACCGGTTGCGATAGCCGCAGCGAACGCTCCGCAAAACGCATCACCGGCGCCCGTGGTGTCAACCGGGGTGATCGCGAAGGCATCGATGTGAATCGGATCGGCGCCGACGCGGTATCCATCGACGCCGTCGCCGCCGCGGGTCACCACGACCATTTCGACACCCAGGTGTTGAAGCGCGTCTACGCCACCAAACTCCTCGCACTCGGTCTCATTCACAATGACGGCGTCGGCGAGCGAAAGCAGGGTGAGCGCTTCACGGTTTGCTGGCGCCGCGTTCACGATCGAAAAAGCGTCGGCCTCGGCGGCCGCCGCGAGTGCGGAAGCGACCGTTTCCAGCGGAACCTCCAACTGCGCGAGCACGACGGCGGCCCCCGCGACGGCTGCCTCAACATGATCGCCCGTGAGGTGCGAATTGGCACCCGCCGCGACCACGATCGAGTTGTCGCCGTCGGGGTACGAGAAGATGTGCGCGACTCCCGTCGGCGCGTCTGCGGTCGTCAGCATGGTTCCGACCACCCCGGCCGTCTCCAGCGTCTGCTGGAGGAATACTCCGGCATCGTCGGCACCGACCATGGCGCTGAATCGGGTCGATGCGCCCGCGCGCGCCGCAGCGATCGCTTGATTGAGCCCCTTGCCGCCCGCGTGCCGACCGAGCGCGTCACCGAGGAGCGTCTCGCCCACCTGAGGGGGCCGGGCAACACCGACAACGAGGTCAAGGTTGGCACTGCCTACGACAACAACGTCACGCGACATCGATTCTCCTTCGTCCCAGCCAGGCTAGCGCCCGCGCCGGGCCGCATGCACACCGCGTGACGTTTCAACGTCACGCTCGGTCTGCGCGATGAGCTTATCGACGGTCGCGAAGGCCACGGTCGTGCGCAGCAGATCGAGAATTTCTACCGCCATGATCTGCCCGTACAGGTCGATCGTGACGTCGTGCAGGTACACCTCGACGCGCGGCGCCCGCTCACCACCGAATGTCGGGTTCGTGCCGACCGAGACGGTCGCGTCGAACTCGCCTTCGATACCCTCGACGGTCGCGATGGCGACATACACGCCGTCTTGCGGAACCTCGTGGCGCGCGAGTTGCAGGTTGGCCGTGGGGAAGCCCAAGACACGACCACGGCCGTCACCCGGGACGACCCGCCCTCGCACGCGCATCAGTGTGTCAAGCGCGGTCATCGTCGGAACGAATCGCGCGGTAGCGGCTCTGGTGGAACAGCAGCGGCTCGACGTCTTCGAAGACCGTCACGTCGAGGATTTCGTACAGACCAATGACGTGGTCACCGGCGTCCACGGTGTTGTACGGACGGCACGTGAGCCAGAGTGCGGCACCTTCGAGCAGAACGGCGCCACCCTCGGAGGTGTTCCATACGTGGTGTGCGAAACGGTCTTCGGCGTCACGCGACGACAGCAGACGACTGAGCGGCTCTTGCGAATTGGTCAGGACGCTCATGCCGAGCTCGGGAAGGGCCGACAGTACCGGCCAGGTGCGCGACGTCTTTGCGGCGCTCACGGCGACGAGTGCCGGGTCCAGCGAGATGGAGGTAAAAGAGTTGACGGCCATGCCGACGGGGCGCCCCTCAGCGATGGCGGCCAGTGCCATGACACCGGTGGGGTACACCGAGAAAGCCCGGCGCAGGTCGTGGCTGCGCGATGCGTTTTCAGAGGTTGCAGTAGACATGGGCACTCCCGTTCATATAGTCAACATTGACTAGTTTGAAGTGTACGAATTATTTCTGGTCTTCACAACCTGAAATTAGGCAAAGTGCGCCTATACGATGGACGCATGTCAACGACGCGACTCATTGTGCTTGGTGCGGTCAAGCAGTTTCAGCCTGTCCACGGCTACTTCTTGCGGCGCGAGCTCATGACGTGGCACATCGACGAGTGGGCGCACATTCAGCCCGGCTCGATCTACAACGCTCTGCGCGCCCTTGAAGTCGATGGCTACATCGAAGAGTGCGGTGTTGAGGTCGACGGCAAACGTCCGGCGCGCACGACATACCAAATCTCCGCTGCCGGCGAGGTCGAACTGCAGCGCATGCTGCGCGAGAACCTCTGGAACGTCGCCCCGTTCGACACCCAGGGCATCATGACGATCGCGTCGTTCATGTTCGTGCTGTCGCGCCAGGAGGTCATCGCGGGGCTGGAGAACCGCCTCACCAAGATCGATGCCCTCGTGCTCACCAACGGTTTCCAGGTGCAAGACACCCTCACCTCCCCGACGACGCCGAAGTACGTGCGCGAGATCTTCGACCTTTCGACCGCTCGTCTGGTCGCCGAAAAGCAGTGGATCAGCGCCCTCCTGGAGCGCCTCAAGGCTGGCGAATACCATTTCTCGGGTGAATAGCATCGCCCGCGCCTAGCAACACCCGGAGCTAGCGCCCCCAGACATCACAAATGCCCCGGACGAAATCGTCCGGGGCATTTGCTTACGGCCTAGCTACGTCGGTAAGCCGAGCCGGGGTGTGAATCTGCCAGGTCTGGGCTGTTGGTGCCCAGCAGGCGCTCACGCAGCGTCGAGGTCTCATCGCTCATGGGACCGATGCGTCCGCGCTCACGCAGAATCGGCAGCACGTGCTCGACGAAGTCCTTCGTCGATGCCGGCGGAATAGTCGGAGCAAACAGGAAGCCATCGAGATCGCCGCCATCAGCGAGCTCAATCATCTTGTCGGCGACCTGCTCCGGCGTACCTACGATCGGGCGAGCGCCCACGCCGTGGGCGTGCCAGTCGTCCAGAACGTTGCCGACCGTCTTGTCTGCGAATCGCGCGACCTGCGTCTGCGACAGCTCGGTGTGCAGTTCCTTCATGGGCGTGTCGCGGTCGAAGCTCGACAGGTCGAGTCCGGTGAACCACGCGTACGATGCCACGGTCAATGCCGGGTCCTGCGCGTCAGCAACGGAGGCGTACTTCGCCTTGGCCTCTTCCTCGGTCGAACCGACAATCGCGGCCATGGCCCACATCACCTTGACCTCGTCTGCGCGACGGCCGTTCTTGACAGCCTCCGCACGAATAGCCGACGAGTGCCCCAGCAACTGCTCTGCGGTTCCGGAGCCCACGAAGATCGCCTCACCGTGCTTGCCGCCGAATTCGCGACCGGCCGGCGATGCACCAGCCTGGAAGAGTACCGGCGCACCCTGCGGCGAGCGCTGCGTGTTGCCGTAACCGTGCGAGCGGAAGTACTTGCCCTCGTGTGCGATGCGGTGCACCTTGCTGGCGTCGGCGAAAACGCCATTCTTGTCACGCACGAGTGCGTCGCGCTCCCACGCCTCTTCCCACAGCTTGTAGACAACCTGCATGAACTCGTCAGCCATGACGTAGCGCTCGTCGTGACCAACCATGTCAACGCCAAATGCCTGCACGGCGGTGTCTGCGGTTCCGGTCGTCACAATGTTCCAACCGATGCGACCACCCGACAGGATGTCGAGAGTCGCCATGCGACGAGCGAAGGAGTACGGCGGCTCGAGAAGAACGGAACCAGTGGCAACGAGACCGAGGCGGGTCGTCTGCGGGATGAGTGCCGCGAGGACGATCGCCGGGTCCAGACGCGGGAGGTCGAGCCCCTCGGTCGTAGCGATGTCAGGCCGGGTGCCGTTGACCTCTGCCCAACCCCACGCGTCAGCGAGGAAGAGGAAGTCGAATCCGGCATCTTCAGCCAGCTTGGCCGTCTGACCCCAGTAGTCGAGACGATCAAAGAGGTAGCGCTGGTTGTCGGGGTGACGCCACGTCGACGTTCCCGAGTCATTCGCCTGCGCGTTCTCAAACAGTCCGAGACGAAGCTGCTTGACCATGGATATTTCCTTACCTTCAGGCGGCCGTCGGTTGACGGCCCGCTGGATCTTTTAGCCCTTGGCGACGATGTCGCCTTCGGCCCACCACAGCACGCGCTTGCGTACCAGGGCGAGCACAGCGATCAGAGCGACACCCATGACACACAGCAGGGTGATAGCGCCCCACGTGACGGGCAAGTTTGCTTGGGCAGCCGACGTCGTGACGAGGGATCCGAGACCGGCCTGCTGGCCAGCCGCGACGAACTCGGCGACGGCAGCACCAACGACGGCGAGCGGCAGCGCGATGCGGAGGCCCGCGAAGACGAACGGCATGCAGCCGGGCAGGCGCAGGTCGCGGAAGATCTCCCAGCGGCTGGCGTGCAACGTCTGGAAGACGTCGAGCGCCCGTGGGTCAACGTCGCGGAGACCCGCGAGGGAGTTGACCAGCATCGGGAAGAACACCACGAGACCGGTGACGATGAACTTCGGGATCATGCCGAAGCCGAACGCCACAACGAGTGCCGGCGCGATGGCCACGATCGGGGTCACCATGATGATGATCACGAGCGGCATCACGGCGCGTTCAATGATCTGGAACTCGGCCATGATGACCGCGACCAAGAAGCCCGCGATGATGCCACCGCTCGCACCGACGACAACTTCGAGCAGCGTGACCAGGAAGTTCTGCCAGTACATGCCCGCGTCTTCGATGAGCGTGGTCGCGATCGCCTCGAGCGACGGGATAACGTACGGGTTCGTCCACGCCACGATCTGCCACAGCGCGCCCGCGATGAAGAAGGTGATGAGCGTCGGGACCCAGTTGGTCCACTTCAGCCACGACGGGATCGCCTTGGGCTGCGCGGCACGCTCTTGCGATGCAAGAGTTGCCGTTGCGGTTCCGATTTCAGGCATATGCCTTCTCCATCTGCGCGTGCAGCGAACGTCGAACGATGCCCTCGAGCTCACGGAACTCATCGGTGGCGTACGACTCAGCCGTGCGCGGGCGGGGCAGGTTGACGTCGATAATTTCAGCGATGCGGCCGGGGTGAGCGGCCATCACCACGATGCGGTCCGATAGCACGATGGCCTCGGGCACCGAGTGGGTGACGAACATCACGGACTTTTGGTTCGACTGCCAGAAGTCGAGCAGGGCGATGCGCTGCTGGTCGCGGTTGATCTCATCGAGCGCCGAGAACGGCTCGTCCATCAGCATGATGGTCGGGTCGAACACGAAGCCGCGGGCGATGGCAGCGCGCTGCTGCATACCCCCACTGAGCTGGCCCGGGAACTTGTTCATCGCCTGACCCAGGCCAAACGACTGCAGCAGTTCGGCGGGGTCGCGCAGCTGGCGACCGGCGTTGCCCTTGCGGTTGACCTTGAGCGGAACCTTGACGTTGTCGATCACGGACTTCCACGGTAGTAGGGCGGGAGACTGCGGCACGAGCCCAATGAGCTTGTCTCGCGAAGCCTCTTTCACCGACTTGCCACCGACGGTGACGGTGCCTTCGTCTTGCTCGACGAGGCCAGCCACCACCTTCAGCAGCGTCGACTTACCGCAGCCCGAGGGGCCAATGACCGAGACGAACTCGCCAGCGCCAATGGTCAGGTTGATGTCGCTGAGAACCGTGACGCGCGAGCCCGGCTTACCGAATGCCTTGCTGACGCCACGGACCTCAACGCCCGAGCTGGCAACTGTTACTTGCTCGGCCATACCAGCGCGTCTCCGTCATAGAGGTCAGCGACGAGGTCGGTGTCCATCATCTCTTCGATCGCGGGGAGGCTCTTGACGTTGCCGTACTTCTTGACGAGTTCGTACTCCGGCTCCCACATCTCAACGGTCTGCACGCCGGGGTGTCCACCCTCTGAGGTACGCACCCACTCGGACTCAACAGCCCACGTGCGAGCAAGCTGCTCACGCGGGAAGGCCGCGCCCTGGCCGTTTTCTTCAGCCAGCTCGGCGATCATGTCGATGCACTTTTCGTCATCGGTGAGGCAGAAGTCGAGGGCCTTGAGCGTTGCGCGCATGAAGTCAGCGGCAACCTCGCGGTTCTCAGCGAGGAAGCGCGAGTTGACCTCCATCACGTTGTACGTGCCCTTGACGTCGTACTCGGACGGAAGGAACTGCACGAACGGCTCACCTGCGGCCTTGAGCGCTTCAGGCTGGTTCGATGCGTAGCCAACGATGGCGTTGACCTGGTCACGCACGACAACGGTCGGGTCGTAGTTGGTCATCTTGACCATTTCGACCTTGGAGGTGTCAACGCCAGCCTCGTCCAGCATCGCCGACGCGATGGGCGTCAGGTTGATGAAGTAACCGAGGGATCCGCCCTCAAGGTCTTTCAGGCTGTCGAGCTTCTCGTTGCCGAAGATCGAGAACGGCGGGGTGGTGCCGTAGGTGGCAACCGCCGTCAGGTTCTTGCTGTTCGCGGCGGCCAGCATCACGTCAGATGCCGAGCCGAGAGCCGTGAACTGCGCCTGACCCGAAGCGACGAGCTGCTGACCGTTAGCGCCCGACGCGTTGATTTCAACGTCGAGGCACAGCTCGTCAAAGTAGCCCAGCTCTTCAGCAAGGAAGACGTCAAGCTGGCCGGCGCTAGCGGAATAGCCGTATCCGGAAATGTACGTGATCGTGCCGACAGCCTTATTCCGTTCACAGAAATCGCTGGAGGATTCTGCGCCCGTGTTGCTGTCAGCGGGGGTTCCTGCGCAAGCGGCCAGCAGCAAGCTGGCAGCGAACACGCTCGTCAGGGTGGCGACTCGGCGTCGAGTCATTCCTGAAAAGGAAGTAGCCATGGTGGTCCCTTCTCGGCCGTTCATCATTGATGGCTCTGCGAAGGTAACATAGTCAAGATTGACTAAGCAAGATCAAATTAGATTGCTTCTCACTGACTGGAACATGACGGAACCCCGGAGCAGTATCCTGGGAGCGTGAGTTCCGAGATTCCCGAGGTCGAAGTCGAAGGCGACATGATTCGCCTCGGACAGTTCTTGAAGTACGCCAGCCTGGTTGACACCGGTGGCGACGCCAAGGCCGTCCTCGCTGATGGACTCGTATTCGTCAACGGCGAAGTCGAGACTCGTCGCGGCCGCCAACTACATGACGGCGACATCGTCGACGTCGCAGAGGCGGCGATCGCCCGCGTGCGCCTGCTCGGGTAGCGCGGCGCCAGCGGCCGCCGCCGAAGCGCTACTGCGGGGCGTGGGCGGCCAAGAACTCGTAGACGTCGGTCGTGTCGACGCCGGGGAACGCGCCGGTCGGGAGGGTCGCCAACAACGTGCGCGGGGTGCGCACGTTCGGCCACGAGTGCTCCCGCCATTCGTTCTCCAGCTCCGCTGGCGCGCGACGGCAGCAGACCTCAACACCGTGTCGCGAGACCCCACGATTCTGAGTGTCACGTCCCACGAACCACTTGGTGTCATCGAATCGCACACCAACGCTCACCGAGTGCACGCCCTCGCTGGACTGCTCGACGCGGGCCGTGCACCAGTACGTGCCATTGCCGGTATCCGTGTACTGGTAGTACGGGTTGAACTTGTCTTCCACCTCGAAGACTTCACGGCTCGTCCACTTACGGCAGCACATCTGGCCTTCGATCGAGCCCAGACGATCCGTCGGAAAGTTCACATCGTCGTTCTCATAGGCCTTCGTGATGGTTCCGGATTCGTGCACCTTCAAAAAGTGCACCGGAATGTCGAGATGACGAGTGGCAAGGTTCGTGAAACGGTGCGCCGCGGTCTCGTACGACACCGCGTACGTGTCGCGGAGGTCTTCAATCGAGATGGCGCGATGCTGCTTGGCGTCTTGTAAAAAGCCCGCCGCGTGGTCTTCGGGAATCAGAATCGCACCCGTGAGGTAGTTCGTCTCCACGCGCTGACGCAAGAAGTCGGCGTAGCTCGTCGGCTCAGCGTGGCCCAAGATGCGCGACGACAGCGCCTGCAACAGCGCCGTGCGCGGGTCACCCTTCGCGGTGAGCGAGCGCGATAGGTACAGGCGTCCGTTCTTGAGGTCGGCGACGGATCGCGTCGACTGCGGCAGGTCGCCCACGTAGTGCAGCGTGAAGCCCAGGTGACCGGCGATGTCGGCAGCCGTGCGCTGCGTGATGGGGCCACCCGGGTGCCGCACGGCGGCGAGCAGCTCGCGCGCCTTCGTCTCGAGCTCGGCGAAGTAGTTGTCTTGGTCGCGCATCAGGTGACGCAACTCAACGTTCGCGCGTCGCGCCTCCTCCGGCGTTGCCGCCCGCTCATCACGCAACCGGTCAATCTCACCGTGCAGCGCAAGCATCGCACGCAGCACGTCGGTCGGCACCGTCTTGGAGATGCGGAACGAATCAATACCCAACGCGCGGAAGGTCTGCCCGCCCATCGCACGTTCGAGGGCGATCTCCATCGTGGCGCGCTCATCGAGCGTCTCGGACTCCCACAGCGTCTCCAGCGTCACACCCAGGGCCTTCGCAATCGATCGCAGCAGCGTGAGCTTGGGCTCGCGCTTGCCGTTCTCGATCATTGAGATCTGACTCGGCGCGCGATCCACGGCCGCGGCGAGCTGCTCGAGCGTGATACCGGCGGAGGTGCGTACCTGACGAATTCGGCGCCCAAGTGTGAGGACGTCCAGCTCTTCTGACTCATCTGCGAGTGTCATGCGGGCCATTCTGTCACAAGAACAGAAATATTTGAAAAGTTCTCCTTGAAATTGGTCTCACCACGGGTTGTTCTTCTCCCAGAGTGGAACCAGACCACAGCGGATCCCCCGCTTCCCCAAATGAGGAGAACACCATGAGCACCGCATTCCTCGACGACACGACGACCCGACCGGCTACCGGTTCGATTCCGACGGCTGGTCAAGACGTAGAGATCGCCGGCGAGATCCGTGAACGTTACGAAGAGATCCTTACCCCCGAGGCCATTCGCTTCGTCGCGGAGCTCCACCACCGTTTCGCTGGCCGCCGCCACGACCGCCTCGCCGACCGCATGCGCCGTCGCTTCGAGATCGGTAACGGCCGCGACCCGAAGTTTCGCAAGGACACCGCGCACATCCGCGAGGACTCCCGCTGGCGCGTTGCTGGCGCTGGCCCCGGCCTCGAAGACCGCCGCGTTGAGATCACCGGTCCGACCGACCCGAAGATGACAATCAACGCCCTCAACTCGGGCGCCAAGGTTTGGCTGGCTGACCAGGAAGACGCCACCAGCCCGACCTGGAAGAACGTCATCGAAGGCCAGTTGTCGCTGCGCGACGCAATCCGGGGCGAACTCACCTACACGAGCCCCGAGGGCAAGCGCTACGAGGTCACCGCGACCGAGACGCCCACGATCGTGATGCGCCCACGCGGCTGGCACCTGGTGGAGAAGCACCTGCGCTTCACCGACCGCCTCGGTCGCCACATGGCCATGAGTGCCTCGCTCGTTGACTTCGGCCTGTACTTCTTCCACAACGCGCACGCCCTGATCGACTCGGGTCGTGGTCCTTACTTCTACCTCCCGAAGATCGAGTCGAGCGAAGAAGCTCGCCTGTGGGACGACGTCTTCAGCTACAGCGAGGAAGCCCTCGGCATCAAGCACGGAACCATCCGCGCAACCGTGCTGATTGAGACGCTGCCGGCCGCGTTCGAAATGGACGAGATTCTGTTCGAGCTGCGCGACCACTGCGCTGGCCTCAACGCCGGCCGCTGGGACTACATCTTCTCGATCATCAAGAACTACCGTGGCCGCGGCGCACGCTTCGTGATGCCAGACCGCAGCGAAGTGACGATGACGGTTCCGTTCATGCGTGCGTACACCGAATTGCTCGTCAAGACGTGCCACAAGCGTGGCGCACACGCGATCGGCGGCATGAGCGCGTTCATCCCGAACCGCCGCGACCCCGAAGCAACGGCGCGTGCACTGGAGAAGGTTTCGGCAGACAAGAACCGCGAGGCTGGCGACGGCTTCGACGGCACCTGGGTGGCTCACCCCGACCTGATCCCCGCCGCTCAGGCTGAATTCGATGCCGTGCTCGGCGACCGCCCGAACCAGCTCGACCGTCAGCGTGACGACGTCAAGGTGAAGGCTGTTGACCTGCTCGACGTTCACATCGGTCGTCCGATCACGGCGCAGGGTGTGCACGACAACGTGTCGGTCGCGATCCGCTACGTTGAGGCCTGGCTGCGCGGCGTTGGCGCCGTTGCCATCGACAATCTGATGGAAGACGCGGCAACCGCCGAGATCTCCCGCTCGCAGGTGTGGCAGTGGATCCACCAGGACCGCACCACTGAAGATGGCACCGCCATCACCCGCGAGTACATCGAGCAGTTGATCCAGCAGACCCTCGCCGAGGTTCCGCGCACCGACGGCGACCGCTTCGACGACGCAGCCGACGTCTTCCGCGAGGTGGCAACGGGCGATGACTTCCCGACGTTCCTCACGACGGTGGCGTACTCAAAGTACCTCACGGACTAAAGCCGTAAACGAAAGCGGCCCCGGGGTTCCAGAATCGGAACCCCGGGGCCGCTTTCGTATGCCGGTTACGCCATCGGAATGGCGGTGTACAGAATCCAGGTGAGCAGGAAGCCGGAAACACCAAGGATCGTCGTGAGCGGCGTCCAGGTGCGGAGGCCATCCTTGACCGAGAGGCCGAGGTAGCGCGTGACAACCCAGAAGCCGGAGTCGTTGACGTGGCTCAGGCCCAGCGCGCCGTAGCCGATCGCAACGGCGACGAGGGCGACGTGAATCGTGTCGAGGGCGACGTGAATCGTGTCGAGGCCGAGCACCGAAACCGACGGCAGCAGGAGACCCGCGGTCGTCGTGATCGCGACGGTTGCCGACCCCTGCGCCGCACGCATGATGAGCGAGATGAGGAACGCAGCCAGCAGCAGCGGCATGCCCGAGTCAGCGAGCACGTTCGCGACAGCGCCACCGATTCCGGTCTCGGTCAGGATGCGACCGAACGCGCCACCGGCACCGGTGACCAGGATGATGACCGCAGCGGCCGGCAGCGCCGACTCCATGACCTCGCCGAGCTTCGCAGCCGACCAGCCGCGGCGAACGCCGAGGAAGAACATCGCGGCGGCGATGGCAACCATGAGCGCGAAGATCGGTTGACCGATCATCGACAGGAAGCCGTTCCAGAACGTGCCTTTTTCGAAGAGCGGTGCAACCGCCGTACCCATCATGATCATGGCAAGCGGCAGCAGAATGAGGGGCTCTACGCCGATTGAGCCGCTGTACGCCGTGCTGGCGTGCATCGTATGTATGGCGCTGATCCTCTCTGTTCCCCTACCACTAGTGGCCGGACCCGCGATTCTCATCATCTGGGTGCGAGATCGCCACCGTGCGCCGCCCCATCCCATCTCGGCTAGGAGAGCGAAGATCGGACTTGGCTTCGGTTTGGCGCTGGCGTTTATCTCCGCGGTCGGCGTCCTCTGGTGGGCGACGACAAAGACAATGTTCGCCGTCCCGCTGTTCCCGGACTTCCTCACCTCTTCCACTCCTCTAGCTCTCCTGACGATCGTGATCGCGTCGATCATCAACGCTGTGTGGAAAGAAGCGCTCTGGCGAGGCGCCCTTCTGGCTCGATTGCGTGGAGCGTATGGCGCGACCGGCGCCGTGCTCATCTCGTCAGTGGGTTTCGCGGCTGTGCACTTCTATGCGATTCCGGATGGGTGGGCCGGCGTGGCCCTGACAGGGCTCTTTGCTGTCGGCGCGGCCACCTTGTCGTTGTACCTGCGAGGGCGAATCTGGGCTGGTGTCGGGGCGCACATCGTCGCAGACTTCGTTCTACTCGGGTATCTACTGAGACTATGGTGACCACATGAATCAACAGTTCGACGAGATCGTGCAATACCTTCGCGTGCAGCTAGCGGGTAGAGGAGACGTGATCGTGGGAGATAAACAAGTTGCTCTCGTCCCCCGTGGGGAGGGTCTGGTTATCGCCCTCAGCGCGTGTGACGAAGACAGCTTGTTAATTCAGACTGGCTCTGGTCTCCGAATCGGCGTCGGCATCGACCACCCTACGAGCGCTGATGCTTTCGCCGCACCCATCATCGCGATTGTAGATGGACGGCTCGTCGAGCACCTGCCGCCGACCTTCACTCTAGACATCGGTGGGGGCGCTTCGCTCAGCACACGTCAGCCAGACGACGCCACTGCCGTTCCTCAACCCGCGTGGGGCCGATCATCATCGCTTCGGGCGTGAGCTCAATGCCGCGCTGTCTGTCAGGACACTGACGCGTGTCCGACGAAGGGTGCGTCGGTGCGGTGAACTCAACGGTAGTATCGCCGTCTCACTTATTTACAGCTTTTCGAGACATCGAAGCCGTGCTCTGAGTGAGTGCCGGCGTTCGTGTAATTCTGCAGAGCGGTGTGTCTCGGAAAGTTGTCTTGCCGTGATCTGTCTTACCCAGGTGCGCGACGGGGTTTATTGAGTCACACTGGCGGTATGAGGCTTCTGGGGTACACGCGAGTGAGCACGTCCGGTCAGGGTGCGCAGCTGCAGCTCGACGCACTCGTGTTGGCCGGCGTGCAAAAACACGACGTGTTCGCGGACGTCACGTCGGGGAGCCGGGCAGCGATCGAACGCCCCGGGATGAAGAAGCTTCTCGAGCATGCCGCCGAGGGTGACACGGTGGTCGTCTGGCGGGTTGACCGTCTCGGCCGTTCTCTGATCGACGTGCTGAATACGGTAAACCTGTTGCGCGGGCTCGGTGTGCACGTCCGGTCCATTTCGGACGGGATCGACCCTACGACCTCGACCGGGCGGCTGATGTTGAACATGCTCGCCACCCTCGCGGAGTACGAGCGGGAACTGATCGTCGAACGAGTAACCGCGGGGATAGCGGCAGCCCGACAGAATGGGACCCGGTTCGGCCGGCCTGTGTCAGACCCTGCGGTGATCGCGGACAAGCTTCAGCTGGCCAGGGAGGCGCTGGCGAAGGGACGCACCGCCGAGGACGTTGCCCGCCTGGTCGGGTGGAGCCGGGCCACTCTTTACCGTCATCAGCAGGCCGACGCTGCGCGCGGAAGCGCCGCAATGTAGGTGAGCAGTGGACGCCGAGGAGCGATGGCGGGTACTTCGACTTCATGTCGAAGACCAGGTTCCGCTCGCGGCCCTCGCCCGGGACACCGGGATCAGTGCTCGCACGTTGCAGCGCTGGCACCGCCGGTACCTGGACGACGGGATCGCGGGACTGAACCTGCAGCCCCGCGTCGATGCAGGAACCCGGCGCACCGCTGCTGAGACTGTCCTATTCATCGAACATCTCGCGCTGACGAGACCACGCCCGAGCCTTGCGACGCTGCATCGACTCACCGTGGCGGAAACAACCCAGCGGTAGACCGGTCCCGAGCTACGCGACGGTACGAGAGATCGTGCGCGCGCTTGATCCTGCGCTCGTGACGCTGGCGTTGGCGGGGCCGGCGTCGTATCGCGGCCGGCACGAACTTGTCCTCCGTCGCCGCGCTGACCGACCGAATCAAACCTGGCAGTCCGATCACACCGAGCTAGACATCCTCATCGTCGGCTCCGACGGGAAGCCGGATCGACCATGGCTGACCACGGTGATGGACGACTACTCTCGCGCGATCTGCGGATACACGGTGTTCACCGGGGCGCCATCGGCGCTGAACACCGCACTCGCGCTCCGGCAAGCGATCTGGCGAAAGACCGACCCCGCCTGGGCGATGTGCGGTCTCCCCGACATCCTGCACGTCGACCACGGCTCTGACTTCACCAGCCACCATCTCGAGCGCACCGCGATCGCGCTGCACATCCGGGTGATCCACTCGACCGTCGGCCGCCCCCAAGGGCGCGGAAAGATCGAGCGGTTCTTCGGCACCATCAACACCGAACTCCTGCCCGCGCTGCCTGGACACCTCGCACCCGGCAACCGGACACCGACGCCGGTCCTCGACCTTCCCGGGCTCGACCGCGCGATTGGTGAATTCATTGGGACCTACAACGACCGGACGCACAGCGAGCTGGGAATCTCACCGCGAGATGCTTGGGTCGCCGACGGCTGGCTGCCGCGGATGCCCGACAGCCTTCAAGAACTTGACGGGCTGCTCCTTACTGTTCCGAAGAATCGGGTCGTGCAACGCGACGGCATCCACTTCCAGGGAGGTCCGTCGGCTACGGGCTCTTCTGAGCGAGGACCATTCCGACGAAGAATTCGAAGTATCGCTGGAAGTACTCCTCGACCGTTTCGCCGGGGAGCTGTCCCAGTAGCTGCGGCGTGAGCGCCCCGAGCGAGGCCGTCCGTCAGTGTTCTCTGGCAGGACCGGGGGTGGTCGCGTCCTTGGCTGTGTCGTCGGGGTCGGCATTCTGTCGGATCTCTCGGCCCTTCTCGATGTCCTGCCGCTCCTTCTCGGCGGCCTTGTCGCTCTTGCGGGTGTCGCGCGGAGGTAGCTGGATGTCCTCCTCGGCGGCGATGCCCGCCTGCAGCTGGCGACCTCGCTCGAGCTCAGCATCGAACTCCGCGCCGAACAGCAGCGCGAGGTTCGCGATCCACAGCCAGAGCAGGAAGATGATGACGCCCGCGAGCGAGCCGTAGGTGCGGTCGTAGTTGGAGAAGTTGCCGACGTAGAACCCGAAGGCTGCGGTGGCGAGAGCGAGCACGATGATTGCCAGCAGGGCGCCCATGCTGATCCACCGGAATTTCGGCTGCTTCGCGTTTGGGGTGGCGTAGTAGAGGATCGCGACGACCAACACCACGATGAATATGAGCAACGGCCACTTGGCGATGGACCAGATCGTCTGGGGTACGTCGCCGATGCCGAGTGCGTCGCCGATCGCCTTGGTGACCGAGCCGGAGACGACAAGAATGATCGCGGCGATGACGAGCAGCACGATGGTGATGACGGTGACCAGCAGCTGGGCGGGCTTCAGCTTCCAGAACGGCCGGCCCTCTTCGATCTCGTAGATCCGGTTCATCGCACGGCTGAACGCTCCCACGTACCCGGATGCTGACCAGATCGCCAGCAGGATGCCGGTGATGAGGGCGAACCCGGCACCCGGGGACTCGGCGATCTGCTCGATCGGTCCGCGGATCGTGTCGACCGTGTCGCCGGGAGCGACCTGCTCGATGATTCCCAGCACCGCGTCGCTGGCGGCTTTCCCCTGCCCGACGACACCCAGCAGCGAGAAGATTGCAATCAGGCCCGGGAAGAGCGACAGCACAGCGTAATACGTCAGCGACGCAGCGATGTCCGTGCACTGGTCCGAGGAAAACTCGCGAATAGTCTTCCGCAGTACGTATTTCCAGGACCTCTTGTGCAGATCGTCCGGGGAATCCGGCTTGCCTGATGCTTCGGGGTCCGGGGCGTTGCGCGGGGTGGCGGGGGCTGTGCTGGTCATCGCAGGTTCCTTCGTAAAGGGACGGGCCCGTCGTCTGACGGGCCCGCCCGATTCGTGCGGGGTCAGCTGTCGGAGATGTTCTCGCGAGCGTGCTGAGCCTGGTCTTTCACGTCGCTGGCCGCGCCCTGGACTTCGTCCTTAACGGTGGCGACGGAGTCCTGCGCCGACGACTTCACGGATTCGACCGACGCCTGCAGAGGCTCCTTCAGATGCTCGCCGACTTCTTTCGCAGCATCGGTGACCTCGTCAACCAGCGGCTGCGCCTGCTCCTTCACGGTTGCAGCGAGGTCCTTCTCCTTCGATGACGCGGGGATCAGCGACGCCGCGAGCAGGCCGGCACCGAACGCGATCAGTCCGACCGCCAGCGGGTTCCCTTCTGCTTTGGCGACCGCGCGGTCCTTCAGATCTCCGGCGTGAGAGCCCGCATCCGACAGCGACGAGCCGGCGTCATCCGCGGCGCCCATCACACGCTCACGGACGGAGGTGAAGGCGCCACGGACCTTGTCGACCTGTCGGTCCACGATCTTCGACGGGGAGACCTTATCGGCCAGGGCGTCCACGTCCATGCCGAGGTCGTGGCGGGTCCGCTCGATGTCGGCGCGGATCTCGTCGGGTGAATCGCTCATCGGTTCTCCTCATTTCTCTTCAGCGTTTCGGGGATCTCTTTCAGGGTGTCCACGGTCTGCGGGACGCCCTTCACTTGCTTGATCTGGCTGCGCCCGACCAGGAACAGGATCAGGGCGATGACTGCCCACAGGACCGCGACGACAACGCCGGACCAGCCGCCGCCCATCAGCGTTCCCAGAGCCCACCACAGCGCGACGGACAGGAAGAACACCGCCATCAGTGCGCCGTAGCCGGCGGCACCCATCAGGCCCGCACCCTTGGCGGACTTCGTGGCCGAGTCCTTCAACTCTGCTTTGGCGAGGGCGACCTCCTGGCGCATCAGCGTCGAAATGTCACGGGACACTTCCCCGAGGAGATCTCCGATCGAGGTCGATGCGGCTTTCGCTTCAGACGGTGTCGGGGCGGTCATAGCCGTCCTCCCCCAGAATGTCCGGACGGCTGGCGGCCGCCTGCGAGTACACGGGCGTGCCAGCGCCCGTGTCGTTCACCACGGGGACGGGCACGGACGGGTCAGGGTGCACCTGCGGAGGTGCCGGCACGGGAGCGGCGTCTTTATCGTCGGAAGCATTCGCGGCGAGGGCGCGGGTGAGGCGCCCCACAACGATGCCGCCGATCGCGGCGGCGAGGATGAACGTGCCGGGCTTGCGACGTGCGTAGCGCTTGACCTCCGTGAGCACAGAACCAGGGTCCCGGTCGCCGAGCCAGGTTGCGGCAGCAGACAAACGCCCCGACACCTGCTGGACCAGATCGCTGGCGACGCCACTGCCTTCCGAGTTAGTGGCCATGGAGCCGAGCTCGTCGCTGACAGAGCGAAGACCACCGGCAAGACGCTGTTGCTGGGTGTTCGCCTGCTCCGACAGCTCCCGCTGCGTCTGCGCATACAGATCCTTCGCCTGCGTCTTCGCCTCCCCCACGACGGTCGCAGCCTCATCCTTGGCGGTGCCAAGAACGTCCTTCGCCTGAGTTGCCGCCGTGTCCTTCAGGTCGGTGGCTTCCTGCTTGACAGCATCCACCTTGCCCGAAGAACCAGGGGCGTTCACGCCCGAGCCGCTCGGGCTGGACGTCTCATAGTTGTCCGACATTAGTGCTCCTCTCGCGGACCGACCGAACAGTCGGTGGAATCCGTTCTACACCGTCTCCCCCGCCTCGGTCAGGACCCTTGCTCCGAACAGACTTACAGTGTATTTAGGCCGAGCACACAGAGAGACTTAGTTAGTAAGCCTGCATACAGTACGCGCCTCGAACCCCGGAGGCAACCACCTCCTGCGCTCGTTCCGAAAGCGCCTACTTTCGCCGTATGAACAGCAACGATTCCCACGAGCCCCGGGAACCCGGCGCACCCGTCTACGACAAGGACTCCTCTCACGCAGCCGTCCCCGTCGATGCGAATCACACTCTCCGCACCGATGTCCACGAGCGTGAGAAAGCAGAATTCGGCGGGTTCAAATTCGGATCCGCGTTCTTCGGATGGCTGACCGCCATGGGCACCACCGTGCTTCTGACCGCCCTGGTCGCCGCGATCGGGGCCGCTGTCGGGCTCGGCAACGGCACCACCCCAGAGGAGGCCGCCGACGCCGCGACAGAGAACGTCGGCGCGACCGGCATCATTAGCGCCATCGCGATCGGACTCGTCCTGCTCATCGCCTACTACGCCGGGGGCTACGTCGCCGGACGGATGGCCCGCTTCAGTGGAGTCAAGCAGGGTGTCGCGGTGTGGCTGTGGGCGATCGTGATCGCGATCATCCTCGCCATCGTCACCGCGATAGCCGGTTCCCAGTGGGACATCCTCGCCAACCTGCAGAGCTTCCCGCGCATCCCCGTCACCCCCGAGACAGCCACTCTCACCGGCATCCTCACCGCCCTCGGTGCCGCTGTGGTCGCCCTCATCGGCGCGATCCTCGGCGGCCTTGCGGGGATGCGGTACCACCGCAGGGTCGACCGCGTGGGACTTGGCCGGTAACCCCTGCCGTCGTCGCCCCTGACACACCGACTTCCTCAACCACCCACCACCCGCACGACCGAACGAAAGGCAACACCAATGATCAGCGAACAGAACATCGCCAGCCTCATCGGGGCCACCGTCACGGACACTGACGGCAACAAGATCGGAAAGGTCGGCCAGATCTATGTCGACCCCACCAGCGGTCGGCCGAAGTGGGCAACCGTAGCGACGGGCTTGTTCGGAACCTCGGAATCGTTCGTCCCGCTCGACCAGGCCGACGCCGTCGACGGAGATCTCCGAGTCCCGTACGCGAAAGACTTCGTCAAGGACGCACCTCGCATCGATGCTGGCACCGACCTCACCGACAACGAACAGGACGAGCTGTACACCTACTACGGAACCGGCGCCGCTCCCGTCGCCAACGCACCCGCGGACCGGGATGTGGCATCGACCGACGGCTACGACACCTCCGGACCGACGACCGACGACGCGATGACTCGGTCCGAGGAGCAGCTGCACGTCGGCACGGAGCGCGTCGAGACCGGCCGAGCCCGCCTCCGCAAGTACGTCGTCACCGAGCAGGAGACCGTCACGGTCCCCGTCAGCCACGAAGAGGTTCGTCTCGAGCGTGAACCCATCACGGAGGCGAACGTCGAAGACGCCCTGGATGGTCCGGACATCAGCGAGGAAGAGCACGAGGTCGTCCTCACGGAGGAGCGCCCCGTGGTCGAGAAGGAGACGGTGCCGGTCGAGCGTGTCCGCATCGGCACAGAAACCAACACCGACACTGAGCAGGTCAGCGCAGAGGTCCGCAAGGAAGAGATCGAGCTCGAGGGCGACACCCACACCGACCCCTGACAACTCCCCGTCAGCCCCACTGAAAGGAGAATCCGATGGGTATCGGAGATGACATCAAGAACACTGCCGAAGATCTGAAAGGCAAAGCCAAGGAATCTGTCGACAAAGCAACCAACGACAAGTCGACCACAGCCGACGGCCACGCCGACCAGGCCAAGGCCAGCGCGAAGAAGGCTGGCGAGAACGTCAAGGACGCACTGTCCGACAACTAACAAATCGCGCTCCCTCGTATCCGGTGCCCACGCCCCCGCGGGCACCGGATACTTCTCTGCTCGGCACTCGGTGCTTGCGTCTCACTATTTCGCGTGCGGGTCTCCCGCACCGCGGAGACAACGAGGGCCAGGGCGCCGGAGAGTCAAAACACGCCAACGCGGCCGGTGAGCGTCTTGGTCGGACGCGAACACTAGCCGTCAAGGATCGGTGAGAGAATGAAGATTCACGACACGACGATTCCCTTCGTCTCGCCTGCTTGCAGAGGTGTCCGCGACGATACGACCGAGGAATGCACGTCATGGGAAAGTTCATCTACGAAGGCGGACTGAAGGTCGACATCGAAGATCGGGCACTCAATCACCTCCAGCTCGTCATCTCGGCGAAGCTCCGCCGTGGTGAGCCCTTCGCCTTCACATGGAAAGGCGATGCCGGTACGGGCGGTGGCCGCCCAACGGTGTGGGTGCACTCCGGAAGTGCGCTGGTATTCAAGTACTTCGGGGGCCGGCAACCGGCAATCAATCGGGCGTGGGTCGATGCCCTCGCCTTCGCCGCCAACTCTCCCACGGGCCTGTACCTCACTCCCGAACCCGCCGAGGGCACTCGCCTCGAACGCGATCTGGATAGTGCACCAGCCTGACCCCAGCGCGCAAGCCCCTTCGATCCCCAAACGCACGGCTCGTACCCTGAACGGATGAGCGAGCGCATCACACTTCAGACGCTTGTCACCATCGACGGGGCAAGTTTCATCCTCTCCCCGACGCAGGACGCGGTAAAGCTCTGCGACGATCTCGAAGCGGCGGCCGCTAGCTGTACTGACCCGGATCGTTGTTGACGTAGGAGAGACCTCCGTAGTCGAGTTGGAGCTGTCTAGGTTCCCTCGAGTCCACGGAGGTCTCTCGTGTCTCACGCTAATGCCCGGCTGGCTCCG
>NZ_JBNTKF010000050.1:0-670 GCF_050408675.1 Microbacterium daqui
TGGTGCGCGCGCGGATCAACAGACTCAGTCATATCGATCGGGTTACCGGCGAACCCATCCGCCGATACGAGCATCCCCATCCCGGATCGATGATTCACGTCGACGTGACCAAATTCGGCAGCATCCCCGATGGTGGTGGCTGGCGGTTCGTCGGCAAGCAGCAAGGAGACAAACACAAGGCGACGACGGCTCTCCGCACGGGAAGAACCAGCAAAGGTCACCCGAACATCGGCACCGCATTCGTCCATACCGTTATCGATGACTACTCCCGCGTTGCCTACGCCGAGATCTGCACCGACGAGAAGGCCGTCACGGCGATCGGTGTCCTTGAACGCGCTGTCGCCTGGTTCGCAGATCGCGGCGTCACAGTCGAGCGCGTCTTATCCGACAACGGGTCGGCCTATCGCTCCTACGCATGGCGAGATGCCTGCACCCTGCTCGGCGTCCGACACAAGCGCACCCGCCCCTATCGTCCACAGACCAATGGCAAGATCGAGCGGTTCCACCGCACCCTCGCCGACGGCTGGGCCTACGCACGCTTCTACGGATCAGAATCCGAACGCCGAGCCGCGCTACCCGCCTGGCTACACACCTACAATCATCACAGGCACCACTCCGCAGTCGGAGCCGCACCCATCAGCAGACTCAACAACCTGCCTGGACATCACAC
>NZ_JBNTKF010000006.1:0-173578 GCF_050408675.1 Microbacterium daqui
GGTACGAACCATTCATGGTTCGTACCGCAACCATCTCCCGTGCCCGGGTGCCGGTCGCGTACGACTGCGTGAAGGTGATCATCGTTCGCGATGGCTCTGCGATCCTCTTCAGCGAGTTTGGTGAACAGCCCGTTGGGCCCGGCGACGTGATCCTGCTGGGCGCGAACACTCTGTGTGGCAGCGAGCCCGAGGGTCACATCACGGTAACGACGATCTACGCAGACACGGACTATGTGATCGACCAGGTGTTCTGGCAGCATGTCGGCAGCTTGTGCCACCGTCTCGACGCCCAGGACTTCGCAGCGACGATGTACACCGAACCTGCGCAGGTGCTCCGTCTCGGCGAGGATCGCACCCAGAGGATGATGCCCTGGCTCGATGAGTTGGCGGCATTAAGCATCGAAGGACGTCCCGCGAAGAACTTCTACCGGATGCAGGCTCTTTGGTTCAGCCTGGTCGATGTGATCGCGCCCTTCGTCAAGACTTCGCAGGTGCGAGTGTCGCCGACGCAGCGCGCTACAACGTGGCCGTCCGCGCCACGACATCGCCGATTCGCGCCATTGCGAGCGGAAGTTCGCAGGGCAGCGGATCTCCTGCGTGCTGAGCCGCAGCGGCGATGGTCTACGGCTGAGCTCGCTGATGAGGTACATCTCTCAAAGTCGCAGCTCGGCCGCTTGTTCGTGGAGGCGTTCGGGAAGTCTCCTATCGCCTATCTCACGATGCTTCGCACCGAGCGGATGGCCGCGCTTCTGCGCGAATCCGATGCGCCGATCGCTCTGATTGCTCGCGAGGTGGGTTGGAGCGATTCAGATTTCGCTACGCGCCAGTTCCGCCGTGGCGTCGGGCTGACTCCCGCCGGTTATCGGGCTTTGAGAAACGGAGAAGGTTCCGCAATCAACCGGCGGAAACGCGCATCTGCCCCGGCGATAACCGCGGCATCAGCTCGTGCGACACCCGAGGACACCCTCGCTCCGGTAGTCCGGTAGAGACTCGTCGGGTTCGTCGCGGAGCCTGACGGTCGCCAGCATCGTTCCGTCGTCCGTCTCGTCTTCCTGATCCGCCCGGCGTACCTCGTGGTCGCACGGCTGCTCCCTCTCGGGCGGCCCCGGCGGAGGGAGGTCAGGCGATGGCTATGAGGAACGAGACGCGGGAAGCGAAGCTCGAAGCTCTCGAAGAACGCATCGTGCGCTCAGTCGAGGAACTGGTGTCCGGTGACGACTGGCGGCAGGCGATGGAGTTCGCCGCGCGGTTCCGGTCCCGCTCGTTCAACAACACACTGCTGATCTGGGCTCAGCACCTCGAAGCATACGAGCAAGGCCGAGTGCCCACGCCGACGCCGACGTGGGTGGCCGGGTTTCAGGACTGGAAGAAGATGGGCCGCTGGGCCGAGGCCGGCGGCGGCTATGAGATTCGCAGCCCGGTGCGGGTGAGGTTCGCGACGGCGACGCCGAAGGACCCGGCTTCGTGGCGACGTCTGATGAAGGGCGAGAAGCCGCGTCCAGGCGAAGTCGTGCAACGGCGGGTCGTCAACGTAGTGCCGGCCCATGTCTGGGATGTGTCCCGGACTCACGGCGCCGAACTGCCGGAACTGCCGAGCCCGAAGCTCCTAGAAGGCGAAGCACCCGCCGGACTGTGGGAAGGACTGGCCACCCAGGTCGAGTCGCTGGGCTACGAGGTGCTGCGGATGCCGGACAGTGACGCGATCCGAGGCGCGAACGGCATGACCGACTACGAGACCCGGCAAGTGCTCGTGCGCACCGACATGGACCCGGCCGCGCAGGTGAAGACACTCGCACACGAGCTGGGTCACGTCCGCCTGCACGGGCCGAACCAGGAGGAGGCCCGCCAGCATCGCGGGATCGGCGAGGTCGAGGCCGAGTCGGTGGCGCTGATGATCGCCGCCGCGCACGGCATGGACACCAGCGACTACACGATCCCCTATGTGGCCGGGTGGGCGGCGAACGTGGACGGCAAGGACCCGGTACAGGTGATTCGCGATACCGGCGAGAAGGTCCGGCGCACCGCCACCGAGGTCCTGGGCGAGCTGAACACGATCCAGCTCGGCAACGGCAACCCGGTGTCACTGCGGATCGACGCCCCCGAACGTGCCGGACACGAACACTCGGAACCCGAGCGGGCACCGGATCGAACACCGCTGCCCGAACGCGAGCTGCGGAGAGTGCAGGCGGTGCCGGGGCGGGGGCTGTGATGGTCGCCCCCGGAGCACTCGCCACCGTCTTTGAGCAGCTCAACGGTCTGTCGTTGCCGGATGCGGCACGCGAACTGGCGCGGGCTGGGGTGCCAGTCTTTCCCTGCGCGCCAGGTGAGAAGACGCCGCTCGTGCCTTCGGGTTTCCAGCAGGCGACGGATGATCTGCGGCGGGTGCAGGGCTGGTGGCGATGGCAACCAACTGCGAACATCGGCATCCCCACCGGCGCCGCGTCGGGGCTGGTCGTGATCGACATCGATGTGCACGGTGCGAACGGGTACGCCTCCTACGCGCGTGCCGCTCGCGCGGGCCTGATCCCTGAGCCGCTAGCGACAGTGACCACGCCGACCGGCGGGCGGCACGCCTACTTCCCAGCCGACCCAGCCCAAGAGCAACGGTCGTGGGCGGTCGGCAAGGCCGGCGTCGACTGCCGCGGTGACGGCGGCTACATCATCGCTCCATCCTCGGTGCGCATGCTCGACGGCGCACGCATCCCGTACCGAGTCGAGCAGGTCGCCGCGGGCCTGGTGAAGCCGGTGGATGCTGTGCGGCTACGGAACTTCCTCGCCCCTGCACCGCCGCGCCGTCCTATGCCCGAGAACCGCAGAGTCGCTGGGCGGGAGGACGCGGACCGGCTCGCTGCGTGGTTGGCGCGTCAGGTCAAGGGCGATCGCAACTACAAGCTGTTCTGGGCCGCGTGCCGCCTGGCCGAAGGCAACGTACCCGTCTCCGATGCCCTGGATGCGCTGGTCCGAGCGGAGCAGCCGGACTTCGGCGAGCGGGAAATCACGCGAACCGTCTACAGCGCCTACCGCAGCGTCGGCGACGCCACCAAACACCGGGAGCGCCCCGCTCCGTCCAGCCGGGCGGCCGCTGGGTTCACCCGTCATGCGGCGCAACGGTCGGCATCCAGATCGAGAGGGCTGGCATGAGCAGGCTTCAAGGGCGGCGCTGGACCGTCATCACCTCGGTTGCCGGGACGGTGTTCGTCGCGGCCGGCGCGTTCTGGTTGTCCTTCACCGCATTGGCTGACCTCGCCCTCCGCTCCGGGATCGGGGCCGGCCAGGCGTGGGCATGGCCGCTGATCGTCGATGGCGTGATCGTGGTGTCTACCGTTGCCGTGGTCGCACTCGCCGGCGAGAAGGCCGCCTGGTATCCGTGGACATTGCTGATCGGCGGCGCGGCAGTGTCGGTGACCGCGAACTCCCTGCATGCCGTCGTCGCCGCCGACGCCGATGTACCCGGCTCGCTGGCCGCTGCGGTGGCCGCGGTGCCGCCGGTGGTGCTGCTGGCGATCACGCACCTCACCGTTGTTCTGGCCCGCGCCGCCGCCCGAGCCACCGATCTGCCGGCGGCTGCGCCGATCCCGGCCGTGTCGTCACAGAGCGAGGCGGAACCACCCGACCTGCCCGATCCCGAGCCCGGCACGGCTGAGGCGGTTGAGGACGGCGGCCCGGATCGTCGGGCGCTGGCGGCCGAGCTGCGTGAGCAGGAGTGGTCGAACAAGGCCATCGCGCGGCACCTGGGCGTGCATCCCTCGACGGTCGGCCGGTGGCTGCCCCGTCCCGAGCACGCCGGTACGGCTCGTGCTCACCACACCGATGAGGCGGACCCGTCCGGGTCCGAGCCCGCGATGGAAGGAGCCGCACCATGAGCGACCACGACCAGAAGAACCCGGCCGACCAGTACAACCGCCATCCCGAGCCCGAACCGGCTCAGCGGGTGCGGACGACCTCGAACCCGGCCGAGGATGCCGAGGTGGCGGGCACGCCGGACGCGATCAAGGAGTCCGAGGCTCGTAGGGCGGCGAAGGAGAAGTTGGCGCAGGTGCGGGGCCGGGGCGTGGATTGGGTGCGCCCAACCGACCTGTTCGCCTGGAGCGGTGGAGGGTTGTCGCGCCGAGGCATCGACCTCACTGCGGCCGGTAGCCGCAAGGTTCGGGCTCCGATCGAGGCGGGCGCGCGGTGGGTCGGTGAGCGCGCCCGACACCTGCCGCCGCTATCGGCGTTCGGACGCCACGGCGGCTCCGATCAGGGCCAGGTCCGGTCCGGGGTCGGGATGCGGTAGCCCGGGTGGTGATGAGTCATGGACACCCTCTTGGTCGAGGTAGAACCCGCAGTCGCCTGCGGGTGCACCTGCTCGCCAGGAGGTGCCCCGACCATGACCAACAACACCACGCCCACCGACGCACGCGATGATCGATCGGCTGAGGACTACCGCAGCAGCGAGGGGCTGCGCGCCCTGCTGAATCGGCTCCACGCCGCCGGTCGCGGTGCCTGGGAGCGAGACCCGGTGGCGGCGGCGCTGATGGCGTTCGCCGCCGAGAAGTACGCAGCGCTTGCGCACAAGCATCACCTCGATCCGTGGGAGGCCGCGTCAGCGGCGTTCGACGTGATGCGCACCAAGGCCGCCCGCACGGCCGATGATCCGTGGGCGGTCGTCACGCACGCGGTGCGGATCACCTGCATCGCCGAGGAACGCGGCCAAGGTCTGCTGTGCTCGACCCACCAGGCCCGCCGGCCCCGCTATTCGGTGTTCCACGACCCCGAGCGTCTCTCCGACCGTGAGAACCCGCTGGACGACTACCACCCGGCCTTCCACGTCACCGACGCGCATCACGGCAAGGATGACGAGACGGCGCCGCCGGATCGCGACAGTTCAGGAGTGACGAGCGCGACCGCGGCCGTGGAGGATGCGATCACGCTGCTGGTGCTGCTGGGCTGGCCCGCCGGGACCGCGCGAGCGGCGGTGGAGCATGTCTGCGCGGCGCTGACCCGTGTCGGGAACCGGCACACCGCCTACGAGACGCTGCGGCGCGACAAGCACGCCCGGGCGCTGCTCGATCTACCCAGCCGCTCGTGGGCGGTGCTGCTGCGCGCCCTGCTCGGCACCCCGGGAACGGAGCTGGCGGCGACCGGCGCGGGACGCGGCCTGCTGCTGCGGCTGCTGATCGGCGAGACCCTACCGCTGCTGCTGCGTGACGACGACCTCGTGCTCACGCTCTCCTTGGCGGTGCCGGGCACCCACGACCGGGGCACGAAGAAGTCGCGGGGTGCGGGATGAGCACTCCTGCCGGGCACATCGAGCTGGAGCGGACGGTGGAGTCCATCACCGTCGGTCACCGGCATCGCACCGACCTGGGCGACCTCGACGCGCTGGTCGCGTCGATCGAGCGCGACGGTCTGTTGCAGCCGCCGACGATCACCCCGGACGGGACGCTGGTGTGCGGGGCACGCCGGCTCGCGGCGATCAAGAAGCTCGGCCAGCGGCGGGTCAGCGTGTGGGTGCGCTCGGGCATCTCCGACCGGCTCGGGCATCTGCTGGCCGAACAGGACGACAACCAGCTTCACAAGCCGCTGACACCGATCGAGGCCGCCGGCCTGTACCGGGAAATCAAGGAACTCGTGGCCGAGGACGCCGCCCGGAGGAAGGCCGCCACCCAGTTCCGAGACGGTCACGAGCCCGGAAAGCATGGTCCCGCCGATTCGGCGGGACCACCGGCACCCGGTCAGCTCGGGGACGCCCGCGCGCAGGCGGCGCGCATGGTCACCGGCTCCTCCTCCTACACCAGACTGGAGCAGATCGGATTCCTGCAACGCCTGGCAGAAGACCCCGCCATGCCGGCGCAGATGCGCGCCCAGGCGCGCGATGGGCTGATGGAGATCGAGGCCGGCGCGCCGGTCAACCCGATCTTCCAGAGCCTCCGAGCCGCGCACGCCGAGGACACCACCGAGCGAGACCGCCAACTGCACGAGCTGGCCGACCAAGCACTCGCTCGCGTCCACGCCGCGAAGGCCGGCAAGGCCGCGAAGCCGGCCGCACGGTCTCGCCGTCCGGTCGACGCGGATGAGCGGCCGGCGCGGTTCTCGGTGCGCGCGTTCGTGCTGACCTGGGGCGACCTGGAGGCGTGGTGGACCCACTACGACGTGGACGAGCTGGCCGCCGAACTCACCGATGAGCAGGTCGAGGCGTTCTTCGCCACGGTCGAGGGCACGACCGAGTTCGCCGCTCGGCTCCGCGCCGCCCGCACTGAGGCACAACAGGATCGGCCGTTGCTGCGCGCCCTCTGAGCCATGCCGACGCGCCAGTCGCGGGCGGGCTCACCTGGCGGGCATGAAGACGAATCTCGCCTCCTGGCCTCGTGGTCGACCCATCGCCGTGATCGCCGCCGGCCTCGCCCTGCTGCTCCTGATCGGCGTCGGCGTGTACGGGCTCATCACCGGCCCGCGACAGCCGAACGATCCTTCTCCCGATCCGGTTCCGACCGTCACCGCTCCGGGTGAGTCCGAACCCAGTGGATCGGAGCCGCCGCAGGTGATCCCCTCGCACGACCCGGATGCGTTCGCCCGCAACGTCGCCGAGGCGCTGTTTGGCTGGGACACCGGCTCGGGGCTGATGCCACTGGACTACTCCGCCGCGATTTTGGAGGTCGGGGACCCGTCCGGTCACGAGCAGGCCGGCCTCGCCTCCGACATCGCCGCCTACCTGCCAACCCGTGACGCATGGGTTGAGCTGCGCCAGTACGCTACGACTCAGCACTTGGTGATCGACGACTCCTTCGTGCCCGAGGCGTGGGATCAGGCGGTCGAGCAGGCGCAGCACGGCCAGCTCCCGCCCGGTGCCACCGCGGTCACGATCGAAGGCACCCGCCATCGCGAGGGCGTTTGGAACGGCGAACCGGTGACCTCGGAGCACTCGGCGAGCTTCACTGTGTTCCTGGCCTGCCCGCCGCCGGCACCGCAGTTCCGCACCGGCTTGTGTCATGTGCTGCGCCTGTCGCAGCTCGACAACCCGCTCCGATAGCCGGGAGTCGTCATGGCGAAGAAGCTCCTCATTCTTGGGCTCGCGTTCGTGCTGTTCGGGCCGGCCAGCATCCTGCTCGCCATCGGCGTACTGATGAACCCGGCGGCGGCGAGCTGCGTCGTCCCGGGCGGCAGCGTCACTGTGGCGAATGTCCCCGACTCGCTGACCGTCACCACCCGAGACGGCACCACATTCACGCTGAACAAGACCCAGCTCACGCACGCGGCCACGATCATCACTATCGGTGGCGGGATCGAGGGCGTCGGCCGGCCCGGAATCACGATCGCGCTGATGGCCGCGCTCACCGAGTCCACTCTGCGGATGCTGGCGAACACGAGCGCGTACCCCGAGAGCGGCAACTACCCGAATGACGGCAACGGCTCGGATCACGACTCGCTCGGCTTGTTTCAGATGCGGCCGCAGTCGGGCTGGGGCACCGTCGCGGAGCTGATGGACCCGCAGTATCAGGCGCGGGCGTTCTTCGGCGGGCCGACCGGCCCGAACTACCCGAGCCCGCGCGGTCTGTTGGACATTCCGGGGTGGCAGCAGATGGACCCCGGCGAGGCCGCGCAAGCCCTCGAGGTGTCGGCCTACCCGGATCGCTACCGCAACTACGAGCCGGTCGCTGAAGCCATCCTCGACGCGCTCACCGGTGGCGCAGGCGAGGCCGGCCCGGCGAGCGTCGTGCTCGCCGCGGGGCCGGTGGCTCAGTCCGCTCGCGTGGTGTTCCCGCTTCCGGAGGGGACGTGGGTGCTGACCAGTGAGTTCGGGCCGCGTATCCACCCGATCACGGGTGAGCCCTCGTTCCACACCGGCACGGACTTCGCCGCCCCTGATGGCACGCCGATCCTGGCTGCGGCAGACGGTACCGTGACCGTGGCGGAGTTCAGTGGCGGGTACGGCGGGCTCATCGTCATCGAGCATCAGATCGACCGCGCGACGGTGGCGACCGCCTACGCGCATATGTGGCAGCACGGCATCCACGTCTCACGCGGTGACCGTGTGGTCGCCGGTCAGCACATCGGCGATGTCGGCAGCTCCGGCAACTCAACGGGGCCGCATCTGCACTTCGAGGTCAGGCCCGGCGGCACGAGCGGCGAGGCGGTCGATGCAGCCAAGTGGCTCAACGACCACAACGCGGCAGACCTGCCCGAAGCCAGTGTGGGCAGCCCGAACGGATGCGACACCACGGGCGGCACGCCGGGCGATCCCGCACCGATGGACGGTGACCCCGACCAGATGGTCGATGACCCCACCAGCGACGGGCAGATCACCGCGCGGATGGCGCACCTCATGGCTCAGGCCCGCGCCGCGTTCCCCGACACCTCCTGGGCGTGCTACTCGCCCCGGCCTGGCACGAGGTCGGAGCATCCGCTGGGCAGGGCCTGTGACATCACCTTTGGGAATCGGATAGGCACGCACCCAACGCCTGTGCAGCTCGAGGACGGGTGGCGGGTCACGAACTGGATGAAGGACCACGCCGAATCTCTCGGCGTCGAGTACCTGATCTGGCAAGGCCAAATCTGGTCGCTGTCGCGCGATGCCGAAGGCTGGCGCCCCTACAACGGCGGCGGGATGCACGACCCCGGCGACGTGACCGGCGGGCACTACGACCACCTGCACGTGACCGTCAAGGTGGGCGCGTGATGGGCGTCTTTCCCGACTTCGATGGACTCGGCGGCATCGGCGATCTGAAACAGGTCGTCGGAGCCTTGCTGACGATCGTGCTGCTGGTCGCCGTGCTCATGGTCATCGTCTCGGCGATCTGCTGGGCGCTGGGCGCCTCGCACGGCAACCACTCCCTCGCGTCCAAGGGCAGAGTCGGCGTGCTGGTCGGCGTCGGCGCAGCCGCCCTCGCCGGTGCCGGGGTCGCATGGGTGAACTGGCTCATCGCCGTCGGCAACCAGCTTTGACCCTCTGACGATCCCGTGTGGCCCGCTCGCTGCCTGGGGCGGGCCGTTCCCTTGCCTGCTCGTGCCAGTCGCTTCCTGGTTCACCTCGCCGTCACAAGCCATCTGCTCAGCGAGGGAGTAACCACCGTGATCGACATCGACCCCAACAGCTCCGGACTGCCCGGCATCGAACAGCTCCGCACCATCGTCGGCGCCGTGATGACCATCGGCCTCATCCTGGCCGTGCTCGCCCTGATCGTCTCCGCGATCGTGTGGGCCTACGGCTCGAACAGCTCGAACCCGCACCTGGCCGGACGCGGGAAGCTGGGCGTGCTCATCTCCTGCAGCGCCGCCGTGGTGTGTGGTGCGGCGGTGACGCTCGTGAACTTCTTCTGGAACGTCGGCCAGGCCGTCTGAGGCCGCCGGGCTTCGCGGCAGGAGATTCGCGATGAGCGTCTGCGATGTGCCGATCATCTCGACCGTCTGCGATGTCGCAGGCGAGGCCGCCGCGACGGTCGTGGCGGCCCCGTTCGACTGGCTCGCTCAGGCGATGGGCGGCGCGGCCGGCTGGCTGATCGAGGCGATGTGGGCCGTGTTCGACACGACCACCCTGGTCGATGTGACCGCCGATGGATTCACCGCGGTCTACAACCTGATCTTCGGGATCGGGGTCTTCCTCGTCCTGATCTTCTTCTGCCTGCAACTCATCACCGGGCTCATCAAGCGCGACCCGACTGCGCTGTCTCGTGCCGCACTCGGTGCCGCGAAGTCGGTGCTCGGCGCGTTCGTCGTGGTCACGCTGACCGCGCTCGCACTGGAAATCGTGGACCAGCTCTGCATCGGCATCATCCAGGCATCCGGGGAGACCACCGAGACGATGGGCGACAAGCTCATCCTGCTCGCCGCCGGACTCGCGGGCATCAACATCGCCGCGCCTGGTGTCGGGGCGATCGTCACTATCTTCCTGGCCGGGCTGATGATCGCCGCCGTCTTCATCGTCTGGTTCTCGCTGTTGATCCGCAAGGCGTTGCTGCTGGTCGGCGTGGTGCTGGCGCCGATCGCGTTCGCCGGCGCGTCCTGGGACGCCACCCGCGGCTGGATCGGCAAATGGGCGGCGTTCGTGATCGCGCTGATCGTCTCCAAGCTGGTGCTGGTCGTCATCTTCTTGCTGGCGATCACCCAGATCGCCACTCCGATCGAGGCGGACATCGCCGCCGTGACCGAGCCGATCACCGGCATCGTCCTGATGGGCATCGCGGCTTTCGCGCCCTACATGGTCTACCGCTTCGTGTCGTTCATCGGCTTCGACCTCTACCAGCAGATGGGCACCGAGCAGGAGGCAAAGAACGCGCTCAACCGTCCGCTCCCGATCCCATCCAGGCCCAAGGGGGGCAGCGAGCCCAAGAAGGTGCTCAATGACCCCAAGGGCGGCGGCAGTTCCGGGGGTGGCTCCGGGGGCGGGTCTGGCGGATCGGGCGGAGCACCACCGCCCAAGACGCCTGCACCCGCCGCCGGTGGCGGTGCTGGCGGCGCAGGGGCAGGAGCGAGTGCCGGGGGAAGCGCGGGCGCTGGGGCCGGCACGAGTGCGGGCGCGGGCGCGGCGGCGGGACCTGCCGCAGCCGTCGTCGTCGGCGCGCAGGTCGTCAAGGGCGCCGCCGAAGCCGGACCGAAGGCAGGCCAGGCCGTCGCCGGTCAAGCCGAGACCGCCGCGAGCGGCGCCGAGGTCCACGGCGGCAGCACCGCGCCATCGAAGACGCCGCCACCGCCCTCGACTCCGCAGCCGCGGACCCCCGCACCCCCCAAGTCCGAGCCGCCGCAGACCGCGAAGGAGTGAACGACCATGCCGACCGAACAGAAGGTGTCCGGTAGCGAGCTGACGCCGATGAAGTTCAGCCGGCTCACCCGCCGGGGCGTGCTGCTCGGCCTCTCGGTCGCGCAGCTCATCACCCTCGGCATCGGAGGGCTGACCGTGCTTGCGGCGTTCTACGGCGGGGCAGGGATGCTGCTGGCCTACACCGCGCCGGTGTGGGTGCTCGCGGCGGTGCTGACCTGGGTGCCTGTCGCCGGGCGGCCGATGGTCGAATGGCTCCCGGTCGCGTGCTGGTGGCTGTGGCGCACGACCGGCGGGCAACTGCTCTACCGGCGACGGATCGTGAAGCCCCGCCCGGCGGGGAATCTCGCGTTGCCCGGCGACATGGCCCGGCTCCGGGAGCATCTGGACCCCGAGACCGGGGCGTGCATGATCCACGACCCCCGCCAGGGCACGCTCACGGTGATCTGCGAAGTCACCCATCCCGCGTTCGTGCTGCTGGACCCCGGTGAGCAGGAACGCCGGGTCACTGCCTGGGGGCGGGTGCTCGCGACGGTGTGCCGCTCTGGGAGGATCGCGACCCTGCAAGTGCTCGAACGGACCCTGCCGGACTCCGGCAGCGGACTGGCCGAGTGGTGGGCCAAGCACGGCACCGCCGACGACACCTGGGCCTCCCAGACCTACGCCGAGCTGATCGAACGCGCCGGCCCCGCCGGAGAGCGACACGCGACCACGATCAGCCTGTCCCTGGACATGAAGGCGGCCGCCCGGCAGATCAGAACCGCAGGCGGCGGCATCCGCGGCGCCGCCGCGGTACTCCGCCAGGAGATGGCGACGCTCACGACGGCGCTGCGCTCGGCGGACCTGACCCCGACCGGCTGGCTCGGCCCCGGCCAGATCGCGGTGATCCTGCGCTCGGCCTACGACCCGGCCGTCGCCGCGACGCTGGAACGACACGGACGGCTCGGGCAGGAGCTCGCCGCCGCCGGCCCGGTCGCGGTGACAGAGACCTGGGGCAACCTGCGCACCGACTCCGCCTGGCACGCCGTGCTGTGGGTTTCGGAGTGGCCGAGGTCGATGGTGTATCCGGGGTTCCTCGCCCCGGTGCTGCTGTCCACCGGCATCCAACGCTCGGTGTCGCTGATCTACACCCCGATGCGCTCCGACCAGGCTGCACGCGACATCCGTAAGAAGAAGGTCGAACACATCTCGGATGCCGCTCAACGTGCCCGGATGGGGCAGATCGAGGACGCCGCGCAGACCGCCGAGTACCAAGACGTGCTCCAACAAGAAGCCGACCTGACCGCCGGCCACGGGGTGCTCCGAGTGTCGGGCCTCGTCAGCGTCTCCGCGCCGACGCTCGACGAACTGGAAGCGGCAACCGCGGCGATCGAGCAGTCCGCGATTCAGGCGTCCTGCGAGACCCGAAGGCTCGTCGGTCAGCAGGCCGCGGCGTTCACGGCGGCGGCGCTGCCGCTGTGCCGGACGGTGTGACGGAGCTACCCGACGTGGAAGTCTCGATGCTTGTTCTCATTGTCCTCAACCCATTGGATACGAAGTACGGGATCGCCAGAGCCTCCGAAGGTGAACATCACGGGTAGGCGTCGGGTCTGGCCCCGGTGAATGGTTGTCGCTCCGTCCGGCCCTGCGACGAACATGGCGCTGTCTTCGCCGACGCTCTCGAACACGACGCCTTCCGCATCGCAGTCGCCGGTGTTGGTGATGTCGAGCCAGTGCTTTGTCGTGTAGCGCGGAGCACCCTTCGAATTCACTCCCGAGACCTCGCGCTCTTGATGCGGCTGCACCAGGAAGTCCACTCCACCGGGCTGCGACGGTGCGGCAGGGGTCGAGTCGATTTTCAGGGTGACGATGTCGTGCTCGATCGCCTTCCAGACCTCGTGATTAAGCTGCTCGGGGTTGCTGAACTCGCCGAGCAGTCCGCGATCTTGCATGTCCTTCTTGAAGGCACGGAGGGCGTCGAGCTGCGCGGTATCGATGTCGTTCGGCAGCGGGGCGGTCGAGAAGTACAGATGGACCGGCTTGCCCAGCTCCAGCGCCCGGTCCACTTCCTCGGCCGTTCCCGAAATGGCATCAGGCGTTGGTGAACCGAGTCGTCCACCGAACAGCGCGAACACGATGTCAGAATCATCGACCCCCTGCGCGTTGATGAGCTTCTGCGGATGAGCGCCCATGACGGGGACTGCCGAGGTCTCCCACCTCCACGGCTGCAGGATCACGCTCTTGTTCCTCGCGTTCGCGTCGTTCCAGCCATGCACCGCCTTCTCGACGGCGTCGCGAGCCTCAGGCACGTCTGAGGGCGAGGCGATCATCACGCGCAACACGGTGGCGACATAGGGCATAGATACCAGCCTACGGAGGGGAACTGACATCGGACCGGCGGCGCGCACCTGCCAGGTACCAAAGTCATGGAGGCCGTCATGCCGACGTTCACGAACCCTGCTGCCGATGCCGGCGAAGCCTATGAGGCGTTGCGCGGGCTCGCGCACGCCAGCCGCACCTTCGAGGACCCGTCCGAGACCTACGCAGTGATCGGTGACCTGCTTGGCGGCGTCCGCTCGCTCAGGCAGGTGCTCGACCAGCTCGCCACCGTCCACCTGAACCATCAGCACCAGGTCACCGATGAGTCGCGCGAGTACGGCGGCGGCTCGGTCGAGGCGGTGGCCGCGGCTGACGAGCTGCACCAGGCCGGCACGCTCATCGACCAAGCCCACGACCGCCTCAATGCCGCGATGACGCACTCGGGCCGCATCGTGTGGAACCCGCAGGATCGCCTCGTGGAGCGATGGGTCGGCATCGTGTTCCTCCAAGGCGAGGAAGCCCACAAGGTGCTCGACCTCATCGACGCCAAAGGCGCCGAGGCGGGCATCGAGCATCTGTCTCAGTGGGACTACGGCGACGAGACCACCGACGCGGCGATGGAGGGCGGCTATGTCCACGACTCCGCACCCGTCTACACGGGTGATCGACAGGCCGAGACCGGCGACTACGCGATGACCTACAACCCGCAGGCCGGGCACGTCGCCCTCTACCGGCGGCGCCTGATCCCGGCTGAAGACGCCCTCGACCCGTCCGACCAGGCGCACGTCTCGGCGCGGCGCTCGGCTCCCGCGCGCGAGACGACCGCACGGCGCGGCGCCGTGCGTGAGGGCGGCTGGTTCGAGCATCCCGGCGTCGCCTCGGTCAAGCAGTCCCGAGGGCTCTCGCTGTGAGCCGGGACGAGAAGCTGCACACCGCCGTCCTGGTCGCTCCCGCCTCGGAGCGACGCCGGCTACGCAAGGCCCGGAAGGAGGCCGCCGCACGCCTGATAGCCGAGCCACGCCAAGTGGAGGAGGAAGCGTCGCGTGCGAAGGCTGAGGCCGAGCGCGCCGAGCGTCGCGCCACCGTCTACCTGCCATCGGCAGGTGAGCCCGGTCCGGCAATGCTCCGCTCGCCCGGCCGGTTCCGGCTGCCCCGGCATCAGGACACCAGCGCCGTGCTCGCCGGGCAGTACCCGTTTCTCGCCGAGGCCGGGCTGGGGTCGGCCGGCATGTTCATCGGCCAAGACCTCTACTCGGGCTCATCGTTCGTCTACGACCCGTGGGTGCTCTACCAGCGGGGCATCATCACCGCTCCGAACCTGATCCTGGCGGGCATCGTCGGCTCCGGGAAGTCCTCGCTCGCCAAGAGCCTCTATACCCGGTCCTTGCCCTTCGGGTACCGCGTCTATGTGCCCGGCGATCCGAAAGGTGAGCACAGCGGCGTCGCGGAGGCCGTGGGCGGGAGGGCGATCATCCTCGGGCATGGGATGGGCAACCGCCTCAATCCCTTGGATGAGGGCTACCGGCCCGGCGGCCTCTCGGATCAGGAGTGGGCTACGACCCTCGCCGCGCGGCGCCGTGATCTGCTCGGCGCGCTCACCGAGACCGTGCTGGCCCGGCCACTGACGCCCCTGGAACACACCGCGATCGACACCGCACTCGCGGGAGCGGTGCGCGATGCTGAGGTTCCGATCCTGCCGATGGTGGTCGACCGGCTGCTGCGCCCTGACTCTGCCGACGACCCGGACGGCAGGCTCACCGAAGACGGCCGTGAAGTAGGCCATGCCCTGCGCCGCCTCGTCCTTGGCGACCTCAGCGGACTGTTCGATGGCCCCTCGACGGTGAAGTTCGATCCGTCGCTGCCGATGGTCAGCCTCGACCTGTCGCGGGTCACGGAGAACAGCACCCTGATTTCGGTGCTGATGACCTGCTCATCGGCATGGATGGAAGCCGCGCTGCTCGACCCCAACGGCGGCCGCCGCTGGGTGATCTACGACGAAGCGTGGAGGCTCATGTCCCACCCGGCGCTGCTGCGCCGGATGGACGCGCACTGGCGGCTCGCCAGGCACTACGGGCTGGCGAATCTGCTGGTGTTCCACAAGCTCACCGATTTGGAGAACGTCGGCGACCTGGGCTCAGCGAACCGGGCACTCGCGAACAGCCTCCTGGCGAACGCCGAGACCCGGATCGTGTACCGGCAGGAGACCGATCAGCTCGGTCCCACTGCGGCCGCGCTCGGCCTCACCGGCACCGAACAGCGCCTCTTGCCCGGACTCGGCACCGGGCAGGGACTCTGGCGCATCAAGGACCGCTCCTTCGTCGTGCAGCACCAGCTCCACCCCGCAGAACTGGCCGCCTTCGACACCACCGCCCGCATGACCGGCGGTGCCCCGCACGAATCCTGAACGTGCGGCGTCAGGAGGCTTCTGGCTCACCTCGCGACCATGAGGAAACCCGAGCCCGAATCAGTCCCGGTGTCCATTCCGCTCGTCGTGCTCGACGTGCGCGAGGACGGCACGCTCGCCGTCACCATCGACGGCAAGCCGCTGGCCCCGGAGCCGTTCGCACCGCCGTGGCGGCGATCCTCGTTCGGGCAGATCATCGACCGCGCCACTAACGACCGGACGACAGCGGTGCGGGTCGAGGTCCGCGAGGCGGACGGCACGAGCTTCACCGACATCATCGCTCCCCGCCGCCGTCGAGCAACCCAGTCGAAGCCCGAGGCCGAGAAGCCAGCACCGCTTCCAGTGTTCCTCGTTGTCGAGGGCGACGGCTTCGTGCCGGGTGAGGATGTGGCCGTCGGTGTCATCACCGGGCACACCGAGGCCGCCGGGACCGGCGCCGCTCGCGCCCTCATCGACCCCGCACAGCTCAGCGCGGACGCCTCGGGTGGAGTCGTTGAGGTGCTGCTGTTCGGGCGCGTCTCGGGCACGGTCGTCGTCCAGCGGGTGGCGCGATGAACGGTCAGGGCCGGCAGACGGGCTCCTTTGGAGACGAGCTGACCAACGCGGCCATGATCGGGCTGGTCGTGCTGTTCGGCGTCGCTCTTATGCTTCGTGGCGCCGGGTCGGTTGCGGCATGGATCACGGGCACGAGCCAGCCGACCGGCGGTCCTGCCTCCGGCGTCGGGGTGCTGTTCGATCCCGGCGATCCCGCCAGTGCGCTCGGCGCGCCCGGTCTGAGTCCGGTCGTCTACTGGATCGTCGCGAGCCTGCTGCTTACCGGCCTCGTCAGCGGCGGGGTCTGGGCCTGGTCGCGGCTGCGCCGGCACATGCACCGGATCGAGCAGGACCCGCGTCGGATTGCCGGTATCGCTGCTCGCTCGGAGGTCAACGCTGCCGCTTCTGAGAAGGCGCTGCTGCGCCGGGCGGGGAGCCTCCGGCCCGGTCTGGACAGTCCGCGTCCGCAGGACGTGGGCTACCGGCTGGGTGTCTCCAAGGGCGCGGGCGTGTGGGCGAGTGTGGAGGACTCGATCATGGTCATCGGCCCGCCCCGAAGCGGCAAAGGCCTGCACCTGGTGATACCCGCGATCCTCGACGCTCCCGGCGCAGTCGTGGCCACGAGCACCCGGCCGGACAACCTGACCGCGACGATGCGCGCCCGGCGTCGGATCGGCCCGGTCGCGATCTTCGACCCCCAACACTTGGCGGAGGGTCTACCTGCGGGGATGCGGTGGTCACCGATCCGTGGATGCGAGTCGCCGCAGACGGCGATGATCCGCGCCACCGGGCTCGCCGCCGGCACCGGACTGTCCGCCGGCGGAGTCGATGGTGGCGGGTTCTGGGAGGGCAAGACCCGCGCCGCCCTGCAATCGCTGCTGCACGCAGCGGCGATCGACAACCGGCCGCCGGCCGAACTGTTCCGCTGGACCCTCGACCCCACCGCGGCCGCCGATGCCGTAGCGATCCTGACCAGTTCCCCTCTGGCGGCGACCGGGTGGGCGGAATCGTTAGAGGCAATGATCGACTCCGACCCGCGCACCCGCGACTCCATCTGGCAGGGCGTCTCCCTGGCTCTCGGCTCGCTGGCCGACCCGCGGGTGCTCGATGCCGTCTCACCCGGCCCCGGCGAGGGCTTCGACCCCGAGCAGTTCATCCAGAACAAAGGCACCCTGTTCCTGCTGGCTACCGGCTCAGGGGCCGGCGCATCCGCAGCGCTGGTGGCCGCGCTCGTGGAAGACCTCATCGAAACCGCCCGCCGGCTCTCCGCCCGCTCACCCGGCGCCCGACTCGATCCGCCCTTGCTGCTGGCGCTGGATGAGATAGCTAACCTCAGCCCGTTGCCGTCGCTTCCAACGCTGATGGCGGAAGGGGGCGGGTCAGGCATCACGGCGATGCCGGTGCTGCAAAGCCTCGCCCAGGCCAGGGACAAGTGGAACGAGCACCAGGCTGGCGCGATCTGGGACGCCTCGATCGTCAAGGTGATCCTCGGCGGCGCATCCAACAGTCGCGACCTGCAAGACCTGTCCGCGCTCGTCGGGGAACGCGACGAGTACACCGACTCCGTGACCCTCGGCGATCACGGCACCCGCTCCAACCAGAGGTCCGTCAGGCGGGTGCCGATCTTCCCGCCCGACCGTATCCGCCGGCTCCCGTTCGGAACCGGGATCGTGCTGCTGCGCTCCGCACCACCGATCGTCACCGACCTGCACCCCTGGCCCAAGCGCCCCGACGCCACCCAGTTCACCGCCGACCGCGCCGAGATTGAGGCTCTGCTGCGCCGCACTGACTGAACACGCGCCAGTCGCCTCGCGGCTCACCTCGCTGCCACAGCGAGCCGCGATGACCGCTCGCGTGAGCAGACAGGAGCACAGCATGTCCGACGCCACCGATGACGTGACCGCGAGCAACGTTCCCGACCCGGACCTGGACGAGACGGATGAGGGCTACGACGACCCGCTGATCGCTGAGCCCCCGCACCCGATCAACTGGAACCTGCTGAACGCCGACGACGCCGAGGTCGAGTGGCTGGAGCTCAACCGCTGGGTGGACTGGCTCAGGCACACCTACGGGCTTCCCGCCTCTGTCATCCCGCCGGCCTGGTACACGCACCCCGAGCTGCTGTGGGAACTCTCCGCGTTGCATCTGCACTGGCTCTGCGCCTACGACCCCGAGCAGAACGGCAGCGCACCGCTGGGATGGCACCGCGACTTCGCCGACGCCCGCCAGCGGCTCCGCGAATGGGTCGCCGCGTCCGGCACGAAGCTCGACCACGACCGGCCGACCAGGCAGACCGTCTGGCCCGGCGAAGAACCCGCCGAACCGATCGAGGACATCCCGATCATCGACCGCGACGCCGAGTTCGTGGAGTTCGTCATGGCCGACCTCGCCGCCCGCCGCGAGGCCGAGGAAGCGTTCTACCACGACCTCGACCCCGACACCGGAGAAGTGTCATGAGCGACAGCGGAACACTCGTGGTGTCACCCCTGATGCACAGCCGCGAGGTCGCAGCGTACTTGAAGGTCTCGGAGTCCACGCTGTCACGGTGGCGCTCGGCCGGGACCGGACCGCCGTTCCTGCGCCTCGGCGGGATCGCCCGGTACCGGCTCGATGCGGTGGATCGCTGGCTGGCCGAGCTGGAACACGACCATGCCGCGGAGAGCTGAGCCCCAGCCGACCGCTGCGCCCAAGCCGGTGCCGCCGATCGGGGTGAAGCTGTCCACCGACATGGAGCGTCGCTCCTACGGCATCCGCGCCCGAGCCCGGTGGACCGACCCGACCACCAAGCGCCGTGTCATCCGGTCGGAGATCGTGCCCGACGAGGCAGCCGCGCACACCTTCTTCGACCAGCTCCGCAACTCATCGACCAAGGGCATGGACGTGTCGATGACGCTGCTGGAGTTCGTCACCTCCATCGGCGACCGGTGGGCGCGAGGCCTGGACCCGACCTCCACCGGCGAGACCTACGGCTACGGGCTGAAACTGCGGGTGCTGCCCGCGCTCGGACACCTGCCCGTCACCCAGATCACCGCCGGCATCATCGAGCGCACCATCGACGAGTGGGAACAGCGCCACGGTGCCTCGACCATCAAGAACACCATCGCACCGCTGGTCCGCGTACTCGATGAAGCGGTCCGGGACGGGCTGATCCAGATCAACCCCGCCAAGAACCGCGCCAAGCGGAGCCTGAACCGCAACGCCTTCCGCGGCCAGTCCGCCGAACACGCCTCCCCGCGGGCGCACGCGATCCCCGACATGAAGACCCTCAACCGCCTCGCGCGCGCATGTGGGAAGGTGCATCAGTCCTACAGCGACTTCGTGATGCTCGCCGCGCTGCTGGCCGCACGGTCCTCGGAGGTATCCGGATTGCAGGTCGGGGACGTGGACTTCGGTAAGAACCTCGTCGTGATCCGCAGGCAGGTCTTCCCCGGCAAGGGCGGCCTGGTGACCAAGCCGACCAAGAGCCGCAAAGAGCGCCGGGTGCCGATCCTCGAACCGCTCCGTCCTGTCCTGGATCGTCTCACCGAGGGCAAGCAGCCGGAAGACTCGTTACTCGTTGGACCGAAGGGCGGCTACCTCACCACCGCGACCGTCCGCGACGCCACCGACTGGGACAGCATCGTCGCGGGGCTCGGACTGCCCGACCTCACCCGCCACGGCTTGCGCCACACCGGGGCGACCTGGATGGCCGACGCCGGCATCCCGCTGCACGTGCTGCAAGACATCCTCGGGCACGCCTCGATGGAAACCACCCGCGGCTACCTGCACCCCGACGACCGGCACCTCGCCTCGGCAGCCGAGCAGGCCAACGCCTTCCTTTCCGCCGCTGGACAGCGCACGCAGGCCCGGCGCAGCAGCCCCTCGGCCAGGGGCCTGTGATGTGCGCCCGCGACAGCGCGAGTGGCCGCGCAATCGTTCTGGTCCCCTTTTGGTCCCCTTATCCACAGGGGAGCGGGCCGAGGCGGTCCGGCTGTCCACAGGCGACCGTCCGGCGCCGCTCCAGGGGGACCAGAGGGGGACCACGGAAAACGACCCCTGGACATGATGAAGCCCAGGCGAGAAACCTACTCTCACCTGGGCTTTTACGTCGGGCTGACAGGATTTGAACCTGCGACCCCCTGACCCCCAGTCAGGTGCGCTACCAAGCTGCGCCACAGCCCGTGGCATGGATTTTCAGTTGTTCGGGCCGACCGGAGCGGGGTAAACCCCTTAACCCCCAGTCAAGTGCGCTACCAAGCTGCGCCACAGCCCGTTATTTGGTTATCGCTGCCGCGAAGGCAACTCCCCTATCTTACCCACGAAAAACGGGTGTTTCGAACCACCCTGGCGCCGTGTCGGTGGCCCGATGTACCGTCGCCGCATGTCAACCGTCACGATTAATCCGGCGACCCCAGACCGCTTCGCCGACGCACAACACGCCCTCTCTGGTCGTAGCGACGGCAAAAGCTGCCAGTGCCAGTGGTGGACGCTCACGAACACCGAGTTCAACAATTCCTCGGCCGACCAGCGCAAAGACTATCTCGAAGCTGAGATCACGGCCGGCCCACCACCCGCACTCATCGCCTACATCGATGACTCCCCCTCCGGCTGGGTGCGCGTCGGCCCACGCACGAGGCAGGCGAGAATCGCCCGCACCAAAATGATCACCGGCTCGTCAAAAGAATCTTTCGACGACGAGTCCGTGTGGGCAATTACCTGCTTTGTGGTGCGCCGCGAGCACCGTGGTTCCGGAACCACGAGAGCACTTCTCGACGCCGCCGTCACGTATGCGAAAGAGCACGGAGCACGCGTCATCGAAGGCTACCCCGTCGACACATCGGCCGGTAAGACATCGAACAACGACCTGTTTCTCGGTGCGCTCTCCACGTTCGTCGACGCAGGCTTTGACGTCGTGGATCACCCAAAACCCACGCGGGCGGTGGTCGCGCTCACGGTGTAGCGGCGCGCATCCCCGAACCCCGCAACGGCAAACCCTACGATAGGTCTACCCGACTCGAAGGAGTGTCGCCGTGCCCACCATCGCGCCCGCACGAACCCGCGTGCTCTGGCTTACGTTCGTGCCATACGTGATTCTGTCGATCGCGCACGTTGTCGCGCTGTTCACGCAGAACATGGCACTCGCCGCTCCCACCAAACTCGGGCTCATGCCTCTGCTCGCAATCGCGGTCGTGCTGAACTCCCGACGCATCACCCGAACGGCGCCCATCGCGATCCTGCTGTTCGCGATCTTCTTCTCGTGGCTAGGTGACGGTGCCGGAACTTTCGTGCCGTTCTTGCCGGCAGTTCCGATGATGCTCGTCTTCTTCGGCATCGCCCACCTGGCCTATATTCTGCTGTTCACGCGCCACGTCGCGCTCCGGCGTCTACCCAAGGCCGCAGTCGTGTACATCCTGTGGTGGGGCGCCATGGTCGCAGTCATCGGCCCGCACACCGGCGGACTCCTCATCGCGGTCGCGATCTACGGCATTGTCCTCGGCCTCACCGCGGCAACGGCAACCCGCGGCAACCTCATCGTGCTGCTCGGTGGCGTGTTCTTCCTGGTCTCCGACACGATCCTTGCGTTCCAGCTGTTCATGTCGGAGATTGTCGGCGACTGGACGAGCCCCGCCGTCATGCTCACGTACACTCTCGGACAGGGCCTCATTGCATTCGGAGTGCTCGCACACGTCAGAAAGCAGGCAGATGTCGGTACGAGTCGATAGTTGGCTCTGGGCCGTCCGCGTCTACAAAACGCGCTCAGCCGCAACAACCGCCTGCCGTGCCGGCCACGTTCGAGTCAACGGCGAAAAGGCCAAGGCCGCACAAGCGGTGAAACCCGGCGATGAACTGCGAGTGCGCATCGCGGGCTTTGACCGCATCCTCGTCGTGAAAGAACTCCTCACGAAGCGCGTCGGCGCACCAATCGCCGCGGCCGCGATGGAAGACCGCACGCCTGCTCCCCCACCCCGCGAACACATGGCCATGCACGCTGTGCGCGACCGCGGGGCCGGACGCCCCACGAAGCGCGAACGCCGCGACATCGACAAACTCCGCGGCCGCGACGAGTTCACGCCGTACGAGTAGCCGGGTACGAGTAAGCCCTACGCGCCGGTCAGCCAGCGTGCGCCGTGCGTTACCGCACCGAGCGCATCAACACGCGACCGCAAATCACGGTCACTCGTCACGACGTGCACGACGGCACCGGGCCGCTCAGCCTCACGAGTGACAACGGCAACAATCTCGTCATCGCCGGAGCCCGAAGCGCGCTCTACGACAACGCCAGAAACATCCGGCGCGGCCTTCGCTTCGCCCTCCAGCACGGCAACAACGCGCGGAAACCACACAGCCCCCGGCAGCTCCAGCTCAGCAGCCGCAACGCCACCAGAAGCGACATCAGCAAACGACGACAAAACCTTGCCGGCAGCGCCAGCCCGGTCTTTCCACCACCCGTTGGGCGTCGAGCCCATCACGTTTGCGACGTCAACAACGATCACCGGTCGCACCGTCATCGCGTCGCGCAGTATCGGCCACGACGCCGCAAACCCCGGGTGCAGGGTCAGATCAGTCACGCCAGCCGCGGGCACCCACTCCAGTGCCAGGCTCTCCGGGTCAGTAATCGCCGGCTCAAAGGGTGTCTCTACAACGGCAACGAGCGTTGTGTACGACCAAATCTCAATGTCGTAGACGGCTGTGAACAGGGGGCGAACGGAACCATCCGGCACGCCCGCTTCTTCCTGCGATTCGCGCATGGCACCGTCGACGGCTGTCTCACCCTGGTGCATCGCACCACCGGGAATCCCCCACGTGCCACCAAAGTGGCTCCACCCAACGCGTTGCTGCAACAGCACACCGCGTGCATCATCCACCGCCAGCAGACCGGCGGCTCCGAAGCGACCCCAGTATTTGGTTCCGTCTTCCGTCACGACCCACGCGTCCCCAGGATCCCGCGGCCCCTGCGGGCGACGCGGTTCACCAGGTGCCGGCTCGACGATACTCACCTATCCAGATTGTCACACCATGTCGGCACCGCGGCGAAATGTGCCACATCGCGACACACGACACGCCAAACACAGATGCCCCGAGGCGGAACCATGGGCTCACCTCGGGGCATCAGTACGTTCAGAAATTAGCGCTGACGACGCTCACGCACACGCATGTTCACGTTGATCGGAGTACCTTCGAAGCCCCAAACCTCGCGCAGACGGCGCGTGATGAAGCGGCGGTAACCCGGGTCAAGGAAGCCGGTCGTGAACAACACGAACGTCGGCGGACGCGTCGCGGCCTGCGTACCGAACAGGATGCGCGGCTGCTTGCCACCACGAAGCGGGTGCGGGTGCTCGGCAACAAGCTCGGTGATGAAGGCGTTGAACTTGCCGGTCGGGATACGGGTATCCCACGACTCGAGTGCCTGCTCAAGCGCCGGCACCAGCTTGTCGAGGTGACGACCGGTACGGGCCGAGATGTTGACGCGCGGCGCCCACGCAACGTGCGCGAGGTCTTGCTCGATCTCACGCTCGAGGTACTTGCGGCGGTCATCGTCGAGGAGGTCCCACTTGTTGTAGGCGAGCACGAGCGAGCGGCCCGACTCCAGCACCAGGTCGATGATGTTCAGGTCTTGCACGCTGATGGGCTGCGTCACGTCGAGAACGACAACCGCAACCTCACTCTTTTCGAGCGCGGCCGACGTACGCAGTGACGCGTAGAAGTCAGCACCCTGCTGCAGGTGAACGCGGCGGCGAATACCGGCCGTGTCAACCAGGGTCCACATCTTGCCACCGAGCTCAACGATCTCGTCGACCGGGTCGCGCGTGGTTCCGGCGAGCTCGTTGACGACAACGCGCTCCTCACCCGCAGCCTTGTTCAGCAGCGACGACTTACCGACGTTGGGGCGCCCGAGAATCGCAACGCGGCGCGGGCCGCCGATTTCGTGCTTCGCAACTGCCGAAACCTCGGGCAGCTTCTTCATGACCATGTCGAGCAGGTCTGCAACTCCACGACCGTGAATAGCCGAAACCGGGTACGGCTCACCGAGACCCAGGTTCCACAGCGCCGCAGCTTCAGGCTCCTGACGGGCGTCATCGATCTTGTTGGCAACGAGGAAGACAGGCTTCTTCGTCTTGCGCAGCAGCTTCACGACGTGCTCGTCCGTTGCCGTCGCGCCAACCTTGGCGTCAACGACGAACAGCACCGCGTCGCTCAGGTCGATAGCGACCTCAGCCTGCGCGGCGACCGAAGCGTCGATGCCCTTGGCGTCGGGCTCCCAACCACCGGTGTCGACGAGCGAGAAGCGGCGGTCGTTCCACTCAGCCTTGTACGTGACGCGGTCGCGGGTGACACCGGGGGTGTCTTCCACGACAGCCTCGCGGCGACCGAGAATACGGTTCACGAGGGCAGACTTGCCGACGTTCGGACGACCGACGATCGCGAGCACGGGAAGTGCCGGCGAGTAGGTGATGCCGTCTTCGCCAACGACGACACCGGCGAGCAGCTCGGCGTCTTCGTCATCGAGTTCGTACTCGTTGAGGCTGTCGCGCAGCGCCGCGGCGCGGATGTCAGCGAGTTCGTCGTCTACTCCGGCCAGACGCTCCAGAAGCTTGTCTTGGTCGTCGTATTCGTCATCTTCATGCATGGGATTCTCCTGTCGCACGATCGATCTCCGCGAGGACCGCAGCAATCGTCTGCTCAAAATTAAGATCCGTCGAATCTACGACGGTGACGCCCTCGGCCGCTTCAAGAAAGTCAACCACTTGGGAGTCTGCCGCGTCACGCTTGTGCATGGCGGCGGCAACCGCAGAAGCGTCGTGTCCGGTCAGTTCGGCACTGCGCCTAGCAGCACGAACCTCGGGCGCTGCGGTGAGCAGCAGTCGAACAGGAGCCTCCGGTGCGACAACGGTTGTGATGTCGCGACCTTCAATAATGACAGCTTCCCGGCCGCTTTGCGAAACCAGCTCGTGGAAGGTGCTGTTCAAGAACTGCCGAACCGCCGGCACACGGGCCACACCAGACACTGCGTCAGACACGCGCGGTTCACGAATCTCTGCCGTGACATCGCGCTCCCCCACGAGCACTCGGCGCTCATCGGGGTCCATGCCGAGACGCAGTTCGAAGTCACCGATCGTGTCGAGCACGGCCGTCGAGTCTGACGTATCGGCGTCGTGGTTCAGCACGTGCCAGGCCAGCGCGCGGTAGGCAGCCCCCGTGTCGAGGTAGCCGTAGCCACGGCGACGAGCAACCTCTTTTGAGACGCTCGACTTGCCGGAGCCGGCGGGCCCATCAATGGCGACGATGAAGGTTTCGGGCATGGGGGTGTCCTCCTGGGGCACAGCCGTTGTCGGGTCAGTCATTCATGCTCGCAATCTGCCAGCCGCGCGCCTGCAGATCTTCGCGCGCTCGACCCACGATGGACGGAACCACGCTGATCTCGGCAAGACCGAACTGTGCGCCGGGCGAGTGCTCCAAGCGCAGGTCTTCCACGTTGATGTTGAGTTCACCGAGGTCGCCGAACAAGCGTCCAAGCTGACCAGACGTGTCATCAACCATGACAACGACCTTCTCAAACTGGCGGAACTGACCATGCTTACCCGGCAGGCGAGAAACGCCTTCGTTGCCGCGGGCAATCGTCTCGGCCACGGTGCGCCGGGCGCCGGGTGCTTCGGGAGAACGAAGTGCATCAGAAACCTGAGCCAAGTCGGCGGCGAGCGCATCGAGCACCTCAGCCACTGGTTCCGCGTTCGCCCCCAGAATCTGCACCCAGAGTTCCGGAGCAGAAGCCGCAATGCGCGTCGTGTCACGCACGCCCTGGCCGGCGAGGCGCAGCAGCCCTTCGTCGACGTCTGCGAAGCGGCTCGCGAGGAGCGACGCCACGAGCTGCGGCACGTGCGAAACGAGGGCGACCGAGCGGTCGTGCTCCTCCGGCGACATCTCAACCGGCATCGCCTCAAGCTCGAGCGCGAGCATTTCAACGAGGGCGAGATCGTTTGCCGGCGTCTCTTCGTCGCGGCACACGACCCACGGGCGACCGACGAAGATGTCGGCGCGCGCAGAAATAGCGCCGCCACGCTCGCGACCGGCGAGCGGGTGCGAGCCAATGTAGTGCGTCAGGTCAACCCCGCGCTCGCGCAGCACCATCAGCGGCTGCAGCTTCACGCTGGCGACGTCGGTCACGACGGCGTTCGGGAAGGCGGCAAGTTCGGCCTGGATCACGTCGGCCGTGACGTCGGGCGGAACCGCGACGACGATGAGTACGGGGGCATCGTCCGGTGCAGCCTCGCGTCCGGCGCCGTAGTCGATAGCCAAGCGCAACTGAGCCGGTGACGTGTCGGTCAAGACGACATCGATACCCTTGCGGCGCAAGCCGTGACCAATGCTGGCACCGAGCAATCCGGCGCCAACGATGCGAACGGTTCCGTTCAGTCGTGCAGCAACGCTACGAGCACCTGCAGTATCGGTCACTTCTCTCCCAAACCGGGCGTCTTATCCTGCGCAGCACGCGACAGCGTGAGCAGTTCGCCGCGTTCCACTTTAGTGAGTTCGCGGGAGCGACCGACGGGCAATGTTCCCAAATGAAGCGGCCCAAACTGGCGACGAACCAGGTCACGCACCGGGTGACCAACCGCGGCCATCATGCGACGCACGATGCGGTTCTTGCCCGAGTGCAGGGTGAGTTCAACGAGGCTCGTGTTGCCCGACGTGTCGAGCAAGCGTGCCTTGTCAGCCTTGATTGGGCCGTCTTCGAGCTCGATGCCCTTCGTGAGCTTCGCGATCGTCTGCGGCAAAACCTTGCCCTCAACGCGTGCGATGTAGACCTTTGTAACACCAAACTTGGGGTGCGCGAGCACGTGAGCGAGCTCGCCGTCGTTCGTGAGAATCAGCAGGCCCGAGGTCTCTGCGTCGAGACGGCCAACGTTGTAGAGGCGCTCCTCGTACTCGTCGGTGAATTCGCGGAGGTCGGGGCGGCCCTGCTCATCTTTCATCGTGCTGACAATGCCGGTGGGCTTGTTCAGCATGACGTAGCGCTTGGAGACGTCAAGCTGCACGGCGGTGCCGTCAACGTCGACGAGGTCGACATCGGGGTCGATGCGGCGGCCGAGTTCGTAAACGATTTCGCCGTTCACGCGAATGCGGCCCTGCACGATCATGTCTTCAACGACGCGGCGCGAGGCGACGCCGGCGTGGGCGAGCACCTTCTGCAGGCGCACGCCTTCGGGTTCTTGGTTTGTATTGTCAATCATTGCGGCAATGATTCCCATCAGTGCGAGAGGTGGATTATTAGCGAATCAATGAGTCGTCGAAGCCGTCGGCGCCGTCATCGAGAAGCGGGGAAATCGGCGGCAGCTCGTCAAGCGAATTGATGCCGAGGTTTTGAAGCAAGAGATCTGTTGTGCCGTAGTTAATGGCGCCGGTCTCCGAATCTTGGAACAGCTCAGTGATGAGACCGCGCCCCAACAGGGTTCGAACGACCGAGTCCACGTTAACGGCACGAATCGAGGCTACCTGGCTGCGGGTGACAGGTTGCTTATAGGCGATGACCGCGAGGGTCTCCATTGCGGCCTGTGACAGCTTCGACGGCGCCTGCGCGTTGACGTATTCGGCCACCAGATTGTCGAGGTTTTCGCGCACGTACAGACGCCAGCCGCCGCCCACTTCACGCAATTCGAAGCCACGCTGGGGGCCGGAACCATTGCCGTCGTAGTCGTCGACAAGTGCGGCAATGACGCGGCGCACCGCAGCGACGGGTGCGCTGACGGCCGTTGCCAGTGCCACGATGCTCTGCGGCTCTTCAACGATCAGCAGAATGGCTTCGAGGCGTCGACCCAATTCTTCATCGGTCAGCTGTACCGGCGTCTCGTCGATGTCGGTCACGATCTCAGCGGTCATAGTCGGCTCCGAGGGTTGCGAGGGTGTCTTCTGACCAGTGGTCGGCCGTCCACCTCAGCGTGAGTTCGCCGAGCGGCTCGAGCTGTTCGAACGAAATGGCGGCGTGACGGTAGAGCTCGAGAATCGACAGAAACCGCGCCACGATAATGCCGGGCCCGTTAACGCCCACAATGAGCTCTCTAAACGTCAACTGCTCTGATGTGCGCAGCATCGACACCACGATCGCGGCCTGCTCACGAATGCTGATGAGCGGCGCGTGCAGGTGGTCAAGGCCAACGGTCGGAATCGCCTTCGGCGTGAACGCGAGGAGTGCGAGCGCAGCAAAGTCGTCGGCGGTGTGCGTCCACACCAGCTCAGGAACGCGGGCGCGGTACTTCTCATCGAGCCGTACGCTGCGCACCATGCGCCGCGCTTCGCGATCGGTATTGGTGTGGAACCACACCGACACCTCTTTGAAGGCGCGGTACTGCAGCAGGCGAGCAAACAGCAGGTCACGGGCTTCCAGAAGCGCGACCGATTCGGCGTCGACAAGTTCGCCCTGCGGCAAGAGCCCGGCGATCTTCATGTCGAGCAGCGTGACTGCGACGACGAGAAACTCGCTCGCTTCATCCATTTCGTCAGCGTGCTCTGCGGCGCGCAAGTACACCAAGAACTCGTCGGTGACCGCGCTCAGCGACACCTCGGTGATGTCCAGCTCATGCTTGGAAATCAGCGTCAGCAGCAGGTCAAACGGACCATCAAAGTTCGACAGCGAAACCCGGAACCCCGACTCAGCACCCGCCGTTTCGGGCGTCACTGATGGTTCCGCTGCGCCGTCTATACCCTCAGCCGCGGCGACCGGTGCGTCACTCGCAGCCTCTGAGAGGCTCGCGTCAGGCGACGGCACCACGAGAGACCAACTCTCGCGCAAGTCGCAGGTATGCCTGGGCGGCGGCGTGCTCCGGAGCAAATTCCGTAATCGGCATACCGGCAACCGACGCGTCCGGGAACTTCACGGTGCGGCCGATCACGGTCTCCAGTACGTCATCGCCGAAGGCCTCGACAACGCGCTCCAGCACCTCGCGCGAGTGCAACGTGCGGGGGTCGTACATCGTCGCGAGCACGCCGTCGAGCTGAATCGCCGGGTTCAGACGGTCGCGCACCTTGTCGATGGTTTCGATGAGGAGAGCGACACCGCGCAGGGCAAAGAACTCGCACTCCAGCGGGATCAGCACGCCGTGGCTCGCCGTCAACGCGTTCACGGTGAGCAGGCCCAGCGACGGCTGGCAGTCGATCAGAATGACGTCATAGTCGTCAGCGACCTGACGCAGCACGCGGGCCAGAATCGTCTCGCGAGCGACCTCGTTGACGAGGTGAACCTCGGCGGCCGACAGGTCAATGTTCGCGGGCAGGACGTCGAGCCCCTCAACGCCGGAGTGCTGAATGACCTCACGCGTGTCGCGCTTCGGGTCGAGCAGCAGATCGTAGATGGTGGCACCATCGTGCGTCTGAATGCCGAGACCGGCAGAAAGCGCGCCCTGCGGGTCAAAGTCGACGGCGAGCACGCGACGACCGTACTCGGCGAGAGACGCAGCCAGGTTGATCGTGGTGGTCGTCTTGCCGACGCCACCCTTCTGGTTGCACAGCGCAATGATGCGCGCGGGGCCGTGACTATCGAGCTTCGCAGGAACCTCAAAACCGTTGTACGGACGACCTGTTGGTCCGATGGGCGTATCGTCGACCTTTGCGCCGCGTGTGCCCTTATTTTCCGCCACGGATGAACCTGCTTTCGTACTCGCTCACGAAATTGTATCGATAGCCGAGGGTCATGGGCGTTTCGGCATGCGGAACCACGCAGATTACTGCGCAGAAGGGCCAGTTTTAGAAGGCTGACACCGCAGCGGGCACGCGCGCGGCCTCGATAAAGCCGCGGAACAGTGACTGCTGCATCATGACCTCAGGGTGCCACTGCACGCCGACCACGAACCTCTCCCCCTCAGCCTCCATCGCGTGCAGCACGCCGTCGGCGCTGAAGGCGGTCCCCACGAAACCGGGGTGTGACTTGACGGACTGGTGGTGGTAGCAGGCTACGGTCAGCTTTTCAGGTGCCAGGTCGCTCAGTTTGTGACCCGGCTCAACGTGAACGGTCACCGAACTGAACCCGTTGGCATTGCCGGTGTACTCGCCACCCGTGTGCACTTCGGTGCCGGTGACATCGGGCAGGTGTTGCACAAGTTTTCCGCCACGTGAAACCGCAAGCAACTGCATGCCCCGGCAGACGCCGAGAACCGGCAGTCCGCGCTCGTCGGCCTGGGCAATGTAGATCAGTTCGCTCTCGTCACGGTCGTCGTACCAGGTCGTGACGTGACGGTCGGGCTCTTCGCCGTACCGCGCTGGGTTGACGTCAGCGCCACCCGCAATAACGATGCCGTCCAGTCGCGCGGCAATAACGGCGGCGCGTTGCACGGAATCAACCGGCGGCAACAGTACGGCCGCGCCGCCCGCCGCTTCAATGGCCCGGGCATATTCCGCCGGCAGTACGTCAGCAATGCTGTCTTCGCCACCACGCCACTGCGCGTCTTGACGGTAGGTCGTAATGCCGATGAGGGGAATCGTGGGGGCGTCAATCACGAACCCATTCTCTCAGCACCGCCCCCGCGGTTCCACTCGCCCGTCACACAATGGCGAGCGCCGCCCGGGAAGAGCTCGGGCCAAGTTTGTGAAAATTACTTTCGTGCGCGAGGGTGTGCGGTGACATAAACATCCCGCAGAGCATCGACCGAAACGTGCGTGTAAATCTGCGTCGTGGCTACCGACGCATGCCCCAGCAATTCCTGCACGACCCGCACATCGGCACCGCCCTGCAACAGGTGCGTGGCAAACGAGTGTCGGAGCGTGTGCGGTGACACGTGGGCGGTCAGATGCGCCCGTTCGGCTGCGGCCTGAATGACAAGCCACGCGCTCTGTCGCGACAGCGGGGCACCGCGCGCGCCGAGAAAGAGCTTCGGCGTCGCGCTCCCCCGCATGGCGAGTGTCGGGCGCACGCGCGTGAGGTAGGCGTCGACGGCGGCGCGAGCAAACGATCCGAGCGGAACAATGCGCTCTTTGGAACCTTTACCGCGCAAGCGCAGGATGTCACCGTGAGCGAGATCGTCGACATCCAGGCCGATCGCTTCAGATACGCGGGCACCAGTGGCGTACAGCAGTTCAAGAAGCGCACGGTCGCGAATGCCGAGCGGCTCTTCCGGGCTCGGCGCGGCAAGCAGCTCTTCGACCTGCGTGATCGTGAGCGCCTTCGGCAGCCGCTGCGGGGCCTTCGGCGGTTTGAGCCGGCCGGTGGGGTCGTCCGTTGTGTGGCCTTCGCGCACCAAGAACCGGTGCAGGCCACGCACGGAAGACTGCAGGCGCGCGAGCGACGTCGCGGCGGGGGGCGGTTCGGCGCTCGCGCGCTCGGCACCGAACTCGGCAACGAGCTCAGGCGTCAACGCGGCGATGTCAGTGATGTCACGCTCGGCGAGCCATTCGAGATACTGCGCCAGGTCACGCTGGTACGCCGCGATGGTGTGGGATGACAGCCCGCGCTCAATCGTGATGTGACGCAAATACTGGTCAACAGCACGCTCGGGAGTCATGCCACCACGCTACCGGCGCGTCACGAGAGACACGCGTGACGCGCTCAGACGGCGCGCTCACGCCTCAAAAACTCAGCCGTTGCCAGCGCACCCAGCACCAAGGTTCCGTTGCGGAACTGCCCGGTCAGCGCCGCCGACACCGCGTCGTCAAGGCTCACCCAGTGCGGCTCAATCTCCGCCTCTTCGCCCTCGCGCACGTAGTCGGTGACAACGTGCGAAAGCTCGCGAGCGAGGTACAGGTGAATGACCTCGCTGCTTGAACCCGGGGTCGGGGTGAACGAAACGAGGTGATCCCACTTCGTAGCTTGGAGGTCGACCTCTTCGGCCAGCTCGCGCTGAGCCGCAAGAATCGGGTCTTCGCCGGGCACGTCGAGGAGTCCGGCCGGAACCTCCCAATCGCGTTCGCGAATCGGGTGGCGGTACTGCTGCAGGATGAGCATCTGGTCGTTCTCATCGAGCGCCACGACAGCGGCCGCACCGGGGTGCGCGATGTAGTGGCGGTGCAGGGTCTCGTCACCGAACAGGATCGTGTCGTTATGCACGTCCCACACGCGCCCGCGGAACGGACGATCCGTGTTCTGGATCGTCACGTCCGCGGGCTCGTCGCGGAATTCAGTCATCCTGGTTGTCGTCCTGGAAGAGCTCGCTGGACTTGTGGCGGTCAAGCGAAGCACCAATCAGACCGGCAAACAGCGGGTTTGCCTGGGTCGGACGCGAGCGCAGCTCCGGGTGAGCCTGCGTCGAGATGTAGTACGGGTGCACCTCGCGAGGAAGCTCAACGTACTCGACCAGACCGTGGTCGGGGTTGGTGCCGGAGAACACGAGACCGGCTTCAGCGAGCTGAGCGCGGTACGCGTTGTTGACCTCGTAGCGGTGACGGTGACGCTCAGAAGCAGTCGTTGCACCGTAAACCTCAGCGGCAAGCGAGCCCTCGAGGAGGTTCGCTTCTTGCAGACCGAGGCGCATGGTTCCGCCCAAGTCGCCACCGGCGATGATGTCGATCTGCTCCGCCATCGTCGCGATGACGGGAGCGGCAGTCTCGGGGTCGAACTCGGTCGACGACGCCCCGGCGATGCCGGCCACGTTGCGTGCGTACTCAATGACCATCGACTGCAGGCCGAGGCAGATACCGAGCGTCGGGATGCCCTGCTCGCGGGCGAACTTCAGTGCACCCAGTTTGCCTTCGATGCCACGGATGCCGAAGCCGCCCGGAACCACGATGCCGTCGAGAGCGGCAAGGTGCTTTTCGGCGCCTTCCGGAGTCTCGCAGAGGTCGGAGGCGATCCAGTTGATGTTGACCTTGGTTTCGTGAGCGAAACCACCGGCGCGCAGCGCCTCGGTGACCGACAGGTAGGCGTCAGGCAGGTCGATGTACTTGCCGACGAGACCGATCGTGACCTCGTTCTTCGGGTTGTGAACGGCGTTCAGCACCTTCTGCCAGCGCGACCAGTCAACGTCGGTCGCCTTCTCGGTGAGACCGAAGGCGCGAACGATGTACTCGTCGAGGCCCTGGTTGTTGAGCATGCTGGGGATGTCGTAGATCGACGGCACGTCAACGGCGTTGACGACGGCGTCTTCGTCAACGTCACACATCAGCGCAATCTTGCGCTTGTTCGACTCGGTGACGGGGCGGTCCGAGCGCAGCACGAGCGCGTCGGGCTGGATGCCGATGGAGCGGAGGGCAGCGACGGAGTGCTGCGTCGGCTTGGTCTTCTGCTCACCCGAGGCGCCCATGAACGGAACCAGGGAGACGTGGGTGAAGAAGACATTGTTGCGGCCGAGCTCGTGGCGGATCTGGCGCGCCGCCTCGAGGAAGGGCTGGGACTCAATGTCACCGACGGTGCCACCAACTTCGGTGATGATGACGTCGGGCTGCGGGTCGTTCGAGGCCTGCAGGCGCATGCGGCGCTTGATTTCGTCAGTGATGTGCGGGATGACCTGAACGGTGGCGCCGAGGTAGTCGCCGCGGCGCTCCTTGGCGATGACGTCGGAGTAGATCTGACCGGTCGTAACGTTTGCGGCGCGCGACAGGTTGATGCCGAGGAAGCGCTCGTAGTGTCCGATGTCGAGGTCGGTCTCGGCGCCGTCGTCGGTTACGAAGACCTCGCCGTGCTCGAACGGGTTCATGGTGCCCGGGTCGACGTTGAGGTACGGGTCGAGCTTTTGCATGACCACGTGGAGGCCGCGGGCCGTCAGCAGATTGCCAAGGCTGGCGGCGGTGAGGCCCTTGCCCAGGGAGGAAACAACACCTCCGGTCACGAAAATATGTTTGGTGACCTTGGCCGAAGCCTGGGGTGCCGAAGAAGAAGATGAGCCGTTACCAGAGAAATTATCCGCCACGGGCTTCCATGCTATCACCGGTATCTGAGCAGTGGCAGGGATATGCATATTTCGCTGATCGGGCGGGGTTCTTCCGGGCGCGTCAGTCGCTCCCTCACTGTTGCCAGCGGGTTGAGCGGGGGCGCTCGGCGCGCTTGTATCGGTTGGCGACTTTCACGAGGCCAACGATGCCCGTGATGATGGCAACGATGCATGCCCAGGCGCTCGGACCGAGCGGGGTGGGTGCATACTCTGGTCCGCGGTCGACGAGGCCAATGGTGACCACGATGAGTACGACGAGCAGCGCCAGCCCTGCGAATACCGCGAAGCCTGCCAATCGGTTCGCCCAGCGCGGGTGCCGCTGAACGAGCACCAGAGCGCCGATGGCCGCCGCGAGCACCGCAGCCGCCAGCGCGACGAAGAGCCTGACAACGCGAGCTGACGAATAATGGCCAGCTGTGCGAGCATCAGTACGACGGTGCTGCCGATGAAGAGGTCGAGCAAAATGCCGACGCGCGAGCGCGTGAGCCCGCGTTTCTTGTCCTCTTCGCGCGAGATCAGGAAGTCGCGATGCTGTGGCTTTCGCCACCACCACGCCAATCGATCGACGCGTTGCCTGGCGCGATCGCCATCGCACCGAGCACGATGCTGATGAGCGCGAAGACGATGATGATCGGCGCGCGCAGGTTGATCGAGCCCACGCGGCGCGAATAGTTCTCGAGCTTCTCCAGCATTCCTGCCAGGGCGCGCCACATCGGTGTGTACTGCGGGCGCGACGGGGAGTCGACCGCATCAACGGGTCGCTCATCAGGCACACGGTTTGCTTCCGACGTCACTAACAAGCACTCCCCCTCAGACCGGACGCCAGTCTAATCGCGTCCAGTCAGGGCAGGGGGGAACTCAGAATGTGGGAGGCGCCCCCTGCCGGCCACGCTGTACACGATGCGGCCCCAACCGAAGCCGAGCACGACTCCGACATAGCCAACCGCATTGATCAGAAGCGTCGCTACCGACAACCATGACAGGGCTATGCGTGCGCGCGTTGCGACGACCGCGCCACGGCGACGACACACAGCCCCACGGTCAGCACCGCCCAGACAGCGCAGGCGGGTGGGAGTACCCGGTATGCCAGGTGCGCGATCGTCCAGTCAGCAGTGAGCGGGCCATACGTGATGAAGCCCCACACGGTCGCGGCGATGAGACACACCGGGAGCGCGATGATCCACCACGTGCGCACCCATCCGGGTAGCCGCTCAGCAACGGCAACCCGTTCGTGTCGCCTCAGCCACCGGATTCCCCAGATCGCGAGAATGATGAGTCCGAGGAGGCTCGAGCCGTGCTGCAGCCATTTGAACGCGGGCAACGGGCCCCAATCCGCCGCGAGCCACGCAGATGCCAGTCGCCCTTCGTGCGTGAATGAGTCCCACACGACGTGCGAGACGATCCCCAGCGCCAGCGAGAGCAAGAGGGTCAGCGTGGTAACGGTTACGCGGGCGACGCCAGACGTAGCGCCACGGGAGCCGACAAACGTCTCCCGCAGGGTCGCCCCCGTCGACTGCTGCCAGGCCTCAGGCAACCGCTCGCCAATGAAACCGGGCAGCAGGTGGGCGGCGGCGGGCCGCAGCAGGCACCGCCACAGCAGAAATAGTGCCAGCGCGATGACCGTGGTCAGCGCAATCGCCGTGAGGTCATGGGTCGTGGAATACGACGGAACCACCTGCCGCACAAACAGCGGAAGGTCAGGTGCCATGGCCCCCACGGCGATTGCCGCTGGAATCAGCGGAGTCCGAAGGAACGGTAATGCGACAACGGCATGGCTAGCGGTGAAGGGCACAGGGAGTCTGCAGTGTCGGTGTTAGGCGCGGAAGAGACCCGCGAGGGCCTTCTTGCCGCGGCGGAGCACGCTCACGTCACCCGGCAGTGTGAAGGCGACGACGGCGTCATCAGCAGCGACCTTCTCGCCGTCGATCGACACGCCGCCCTGCGAAATCGCACGACGCGCTTCGCTGACGCTCGAAACGAGGCCGGTGTCGACGAGTGCCTGCACGACGGTCGTGCCAGCGGCGAGGGTCGCGTTCGGCAGCTCGTCGAGCGATACCCGCAGCGTGCCGGCGTCGAGCGACGCGAGGTCACCCTGGCCGAACAGCGCTTCGGAGGCAGCGATGACCTGAGCGGCCGTCTCTGCACCGTGAACGTATGCCGTGACCTCGAGCGCGAGACGCTTCTGCGCCTCACGACGGAACGGCTCGTCAGCAACCTTCTGCGCGTACTCTTCGATCTCCGCGCGCGTCAAGAACGTAAAGACCTTGAGGCGAGCGATCACGTCAGCGTCGTCGGTGTTCAACCAGAACTGGTACATGCGGTACGGGCTGCACATATCGGCGTCCAGCCAAATCGCGTTGCCCTCGCTCTTACCAAACTTGGTTCCGTCACTGTTCGTGATGAGCGGCGTGCCGATCGCGTGCACCGAAACACCCTCGCTCTTGCGAATGAGATCGGTACCGCTCGTGAGGTTGCCCCACTGATCAGAGCCACCGGTCTGCAGCACGCAGTCGTACTGGCGGTAGAGCTCGAGGAAGTCCATGCCCTGCAGCACCTGGTAGCTGAACTCGGTGTAGCTGATGCCCTCGTCGGAGTTCAAGCGCGCCGAAACGGCGTCCTTCTTCAGCATCGTACCGACGCGGAAGTTCTTGCCGACTTCACGCAAGAAGTCGATGGCGCTGAGCGGTGCCGTCCAGTCCAGGTTGTTGACCATGCGAGCGGCGTTGTCGCCCTCAAAGCTCAAGAAGCGCTCGACCTGACCGCGTAGCTTCGCGACCCACTCTTCGACCGTCTCGCGTGTGTTGAGCGTGCGCTCCGCGGTCGGGCGCGGGTCACCGATGAGACCAGTGGAACCACCGACAAGGCCGAGGGGCTTGTGGCCGGCGAGCTGGAGGCGGCGCAGCAGCAGGAGCTGAACCAGGTTGCCGAGGTGCAGGCTGGGAGCTGTCGGGTCGAAACCGCAGTAATACGTAACCGGCGGCCCAGCAAGCAACGCACGCAGCGCATCCTGATCTGTGGACATATGCACGAGCCCGCGCCAGATGATTTCGTCCCAGACGTTTTCAAACGTCGAGTCGTTCATCACCGCGGCCGTGTTAACCGGTTGAGTTGACATACCCTCCAGGTTATCAGCGGGTACGCATGCGGCCGTGACGCATGACGAGGTCAGGACCAGACGTCTCGTGCGATCGCCGAGAGTGTGTCTTCCCGAGGCTGGGCACGTGCCGAAACCAAAATGGCGACGTCCTCCGCCGCGGCCAGGGCGCGCAGCTGTGCCGGCGCCACCGTCTCCGCCCAATGAGCTGCGAACATGTCAGCCCATTGCCGGCGCTTACCGATGACGGACGGAACCGCCACTGCGGTGATGGGCGAAGCCTCGGATTGTGCGGCGCGGTTATGGTCCGGATCCACGTCGAGCAAGAACCGCGGCGTTGTGATCGGTCCGTACAACTCCTGCACCGCCTGCCGGAACACCTGCGCGTCGGCATCGGAGGCGTTGGCCAGGCTGACAGCCACACCACCGTCAACGGTGTGAACCTCAGGGTCGCCCTCCGAAATCGCGCCGATCATACGAAGAACAGTCGCGACAACGTCGGCGATCTGCGCGTGACCGGCCAGCGCGTCGGCGCGAACGGCGCGCATCGCGCACCAAACACGCATCCCGCGCACGCCGCCCACCCCCAGGAGGATGCCCGCTACGGCGAGCATGAGGGCCATGATGGGTGCTACCAGCCCCACTTGCGTCCACACTCCTGCCCCGATCGTGACGACCGCGCCAGCGAGGTACGCACCAGCGCGCATCGCGATGCCGTCCTGGTGCCGGGTCGAGATCAGCACACTTTGCGGCGACGTCGTCGTGGGAAATAGACTCGCGCGTCGAACCACGCCCGTGAATGGCTCGCCAACACGCCACCGCTGGGCGGTCATGCTGCGGGGAAGAACCGTGTCCAGCGTTGCCGCTGTCAGCGTCTGCGCCCGCACCATTGTGGTTCCGAGGCGCTGCAGACTCTCGCTCTGTGCGCGTGTCAATGCCATCGCTTCCCCCCGTACGACCCGGGGCGGCCCCTCAACCTGCACGCCCCAGAGCGCGTCGAGTTTGCGGCGCAATCTGCGCACATCGCTGTGCGCAATCGCGGTGCGTGCTTCGGGCAGAATCGCGACGACAGTCCAGTTGTGCGCGACTTTGTCTGGCCACTCGTGATCCAACCGCATGGTGCGGCCGCGCAACTGTTGCGTCGCCGTTGAGGTACTCGCCGTGGTGATGTCGATGAGCGTGTTTGCTGCGGGACTGTCCCATCCCTCTCCCAACAGGCCACGGGTTCCGACGATGACACGAACAAACCCGCGCGCCAGTAGCTTGGACACGGCCGCGACGGTGTGCGCCGCGCTCACGCCCGGTATTTTCAGCTCGATAACCTGATCGTCGTCATCTGTTGGCACGATTTCCGGAACGACGCCGGTGATCTCAGCCAGGCGCGGGAGGAGCATAGAAAGATCGCGCGCAGCAATCCGCAAGTGTCGCGCGGTGACCAGCACCGGCATCATTCCTGCCGATCTATCGTCGGCGACGATGACGGAGAAAGTGCGGAGGGCACCAGCAGACGAGGCACGGTTGCCGGCCCGGTTGCCGTGCTTGGCGAAGTCGGTCACCACGACCGCACGCAACCGGTCGCCGACACCGTGCTCATACTCCCACGCCAGAATGTCAGCGACAGCCCGATCCTTGGCGATAGTGCTGGCGAGCAGGGTGTCGATGGGGTCGCGGGTCTTTCGAATCCCCCGATCAGTGAGTGCGTACCCGAAGTCCGCGAGCAGGCTTCGCGCGCGGTTCCAATCCTGCTCACGTGCGGGGTCGGGAAGCACACGTTGCATCAGGTAACGCGCAAGCACACGAATTTCGGCGTCGTCAATCGCACCGGTGGTGGGTGGCAACATGGGCAAGAGATCGTCGTGAGGCGCGACTTTGCGCAGCAGGGATGTCGCCGCGATCGCCAACGGAAAGTCGGCGGCAAATGCTGCTGCGATTCGTGCCGTCGTGGTCGAAACGTCGGCATCTGTTGTGACGACAGCGCCGACAGGACGAGCGGAACCATCGGTGTCGTTGGTTTCGGAAAGCGGCGGCAACAGGATGGATCGGAGGCTCGAGATACCGTCAGCCGAGCCGATCGTGTTCACGATGAGTGCGGTGAGGAGCTCATCGTTGCGCATCAGAAACACGCGTTCGGGAGCGGTGGGTTCCGTAAACCACACCAGGTCGCGGTAGGGCGCGAGATTGCCTTCTTTTACGACGGCGGGTGTGGGTTGCTCGAAGTCAACCTCTCCGAGGAGAGCGGAATAGTTCTCAAATCCGGTCGCATCTTGCGGCGACGGCGCGGTTGCGGTCAGCCCGATGAGTGTGGGTTGCACTGCTGCCGCTCGTAGCCGCGCCTCGAGATAGGCGATCACGAGAGCCCAGTGATCGAGCAGGTGGTGGCATTCGTCAAGCACAATCGTCTTAACGCCGTGCGCGACCAGCCTGTCGACGAGGTCACGCGCGTTGGGGTGCAGGCCCGCCGCCAACTCGTCAGGGCTGAGCCGTGCCATGGCTTTTCTGACAGCGCGTGCACGCCGCGCGATGCCACGCGTGTACGCCTTCTCGTTGCTCGTCGAAAGCGAAGCGAGCCATGCGTTCGCGTGAGCGGTGTCGCGGCCGCCATCGACAAGCTCCTGCTGCCATGCGCGACGTGCCAGCTCATCGAACGCGCCGCCGCGTTCGGTCGTACTGATTCGTTGGTAGGTCAGTACCGTCAGATCGGCGGGATACTCACCATCAATCGACACGGCCCTATCGCTGGGCGCGAGGGTGCGCGCTTGTCGCGCCCACTGCCCGGCAATAGTTGTCGTGGGTGCAAACACCACGGTGCGAGCGCCCTGTCGCATCGCCAGCAACAGACCCATCAGGGTCTTGCCACTTCCGGGCGGTGACACGATGTGCACGGGCTCGCCGGGCACAACAGTCACCGCCTGAAGCAACTGTTGTTGGGAGGCACGTAGAGCGCCTGAGAAGCGCCACTCGCGCAGTGGTTCTTCTGCCATCATTGTGTGGCTATGACCACACCGCTACGAGATCGCCGAGGCGCTCTGCGAGCGCTTCACGCTGGATCGCGACCTGTGCGGGCGAAGTACCACCGGTTCCGTTGCGGCTGGCTACCGAACCAGCAATCGACAGCACGCTGCGAACCTCGGGTGTCAGGTGCTCGGAGACCTGAGCAAGCAGCGCGTCGTCGGCGTCTTCGAGGCCAATGCCACGAATCTCGCACGCGCGTACGAGCGAGCCCGAAACCTCGTGCGCCACACGGAACGGCACGCCCTGCTTGACGAGCCACTCGGCAACGTCCGTCGCGAGCGAGAAGCCCTGCGGCGCCAGCTCGGCCATGCGGTCGGTATCAAACGTGAGCGTCGCGATCATGCCGGTGAAGGCAGGCAGCAGCACCTCAAGCGTCGTGACAGAGTCGAAGACAGGCTCCTTGTCTTCCTGCAGGTCGCGGTTGTACGCGAGCGGCAGCGCCTTGAGCGTGGCGAGCAGGCCGGTGAGGTTACCCAACACGCGACCAGCCTTGCCTCGGGCAAGCTCGGCAATGTCGGGGTTCTTCTTCTGCGGCATGATGCTGGAACCGGTCGAGAAGGCGTCGTCAAGCGTGACGAAGCCGAACTCGCGGGTGTTCCACATGATGACCTCTTCTGCCAGACGCGACAGGTTGATCGAGATCATCGTCGCGATGAACGCGAACTCAGCGACAACGTCGCGGGCGGCCGTGCCGTCCATCGAGTTTTCGCTCGGGCGAGCGAGGCCCAACTCACGAGCAACCAGCTGCGGGTCAAGACCCAGCGTCGAGCCCGCGAGCGCTCCGCCACCGTACGGCGAGACACTGGCACGCTCACGCCAGTCACGGAGACGCTCCAGGTCACGCACGAGCGGCCAGGTGTGTGCCAGCAGGTGGTGTGCGAGCAGCACGGGCTGTGCGTGCTGCAGGTGCGTACGGCCCGGCATGATGGCGCCCGGGTGCGCGTCAGCCTGCACAGCGAGCGCGTCGATAAGACCAGCGACCTCGCCCGCGATAACCGCGGCGTGGTCAAGCAGGTAGAGGCGCACGAGCGTCGCGATCTGGTCGTTGCGGCTGCGACCAGCGCGCAAACGCCCGCCGAGCTCAGCACCAGCGCGTTCGATCAGGCCACGCTCGAGAGCGCCGTGAACGTCTTCGTCTGACTCTGCGGCAACGAAGGCACCCGAGGTAACGTCAGCCTGCAGCTGGTCGAGGGCGTTCTTCATGCCCACGAGTTCGTCGTCGGTCAGGTATCCGGCAGCGTTCAGCGCCGTCGCGTGGGCACGCGAACCGGCGATGTCGTAGTCGGCGAGTGCCCAGTCAAAGTGCGTCGACTTACTCAGCGCGGCGAGCGCTGCCGACGGTCCACCCGCAAAGCGAGCACCCCACAGGGCGCCTTCATTGGTTCCGTGCTCTTCGGTCACGCTGCTTCTCCCTGCTTCGCGAGCAGCCAGACCAGCAGGGCCTTCTGCGCGTGGAGGCGGTTTTCTGCCTCGTCCCAAATAACCGACTGCGGGCCGTCGATCACGTCAGCGTCGACTTCGTAGCCGCGGTCAGCGGGGAGGCAGTGGATGAAGATCGCTTCACCGTCGGCCAGCGACATGAGCTCCTGGGTGACCTTGTACGCGCCGAGGTCGCGCAGGCGTGCGAGCTTTTCTTCTTCCTTACCCATCGACACCCATGTGTCGGTGACGATGATGTCGGCGCCGGCGGCAGCCTCGTTGACATCGGTCATCAGGGTGATGGAACCACCGGTTGCGGCAGCAATGCGGTCAGCGTCTGCGACAATGTCTTCGCGCGGTGCGTAGTCGACGGGCGACGCGACACGCACGTGCATACCTGCCATCGCGCCAGCCAGGGCGTAGGAGTGCGCCATGTTGGACTGGCCGTCGCCGAAGAACGACAGCGTGAGACCGGCAAGCTCACCCTTGTGCTCCTTGATCGTGAGCAGGTCGGCGAGCAGCTGGCAGGGGTGGAAGTCATCCGACAGTGCGTTGACAACGGGCACACGGGTGCCAGCCGCCATCTCTTCGAGGCCTGCCTGTGCGTAGGTGCGCCACACGATCGCAGCGACCTGGCGCTCGAGCACACGTGCGGTGTCAGCCGGGGTCTCCTTGCCACCGAGCTGGCTGTTGGCAGTCGAAATGATCAGCGGCGAGCCGCCCAGATCAGCGATACCAACGGCAAACGAGACGCGCGTGCGGGTCGACGACTTGTCGAAAATCACGGCGACGGTCTGCGGGCCTTCGAGCGGCTGCTGCGACCAGCGGTCTGCCTTCAGCGAGACAGCAAGGTCAAGAATTTCTGCCTGCTCGGCGGGCGTGATGTCGTCGTCACGCAAGAAGTGGCGGGTCACGAGTTGTTCTCCTCAGTGCGAAGTTCGGGGTGGGCGGCAACGACAGCGGCAAGAGCCTGACCAAACAGGTCAGTGAACTCCGCTACCTCGGCGTCGCCAATGGTGAAGGCCGGCGCGATGCGAATGACATCGTCGGTCGGCGCGTTAATGATGAGACCAAGCTCGTGTGCCGCAGCACGAACCTCTCCGGCAACCGGTGCCGACAGGTGAATACCAATCAGCAGCCCCTGCCCCGTGGTTCCGGTCACCAGCGGCAGCGACGCGACGGCTGCACGCAGCTCAGCACCGCGGGCACGCACGTTGGCGAGCAGGTCTTCATCTTCGATGTGACCGAGCACGGCGTTGCCGACGGCGGTCGCGAGCGGGTTGCCGCCGAAGGTGGAGTTGTGAGTGCCCGGGTAGAACAAGTCACTAGCGTCGCCCCACGTCACCATTGCGGCGAGCGGGAAGCCACCGGCGATGCCCTTGGCGAGCGTCATAGCGTCCGGAACCACGCCGTACAGCTGGTGCGCGAACCACGCGCCGGTGCGGCCGGTTCCGGTCTGCACCTCATCAACGATGAGCAGCGCGTTGTGCTCGGTGGCCAGTTCGCGGGCACGCTTGAGGAAGCCCTCGGGGTGCTCAACGACGCCCGCCTCGCCCTGAATGGGTTCGATGAAGATCGCCGCGACATCATCGGTGAACGCTGCTTCGAGCGCCTCGATCGTGTTGTCGATGTGCTGCACGCCCGGCAGCAGCGGACGGAACGGGTCTTGGTACATCGGCTTCGGCGTGAGCGCGAGCGAACCCGTGGAGCGGCCGTGGAAGGCGTGGTTCAGGCTCAGGATCGTTGACTTGCCGTACTTGCCGCCGTGCAGGCGAGCGAGCTTGATCGCGGTCTCGTTCGCTTCGGAGCCCGAGTTCGCGAAGAACACGCGGCCCGACTCCCCCGTCTCTGCAAGGCGCTTGAGGCGTGCGGCCATGTCGAGCTGCTGTTGCGTGGCGAAGTAGTTCGACACGTGCGACAGCACGGCTGCCTGCGCGCTCACGGCCTTCACAAATGCCGGGTGCGAGTGGCCGAGCGAGTTCACTGCGATACCGCCGAGGAAGTCGAGGTAGCGCTGGCCGTCGGCGTCCCAGACAGCTGAGCCCTCACCGCGCTCGAGAAGCGCGAGGCGTCCGCCCAGGCTCGTCAAGTCGCGTGCTGCGTCATCTTGCCAGGTCATCCTGCAACCACCTCTGTACCGATTCCGTTACTGGTAAATAGTTCGACGAGTACCGAGTGCGGCACGCGGCCGTCGATGATGGCGGCGGAACCAACACCGCCGTCGACAGCATCGAGGCACGCCTGCATCTTGGGGATCATTCCCGACTGCAGGCTCGGCATGATTTCGCGCAGTTCCGACGCCTTCAGGTGCGAAACCAGCGAATCGCGGTTCGGCCAGTCAGCGTAGAGGCCGGCGACGTCGGTGAGCACGACAAGCTTCTGGGCGCCGAGCGCCACGGCGAGCGCTGCGGCCGCGGCATCGGCGTTGACGTTGAGCGACTGACCGGGGTGATCCAGGTCGGGTGCGATCGACGAGACGACCGGAATGCGGCCAGCCGCGAGGTGGTCAAGCACCGGGGTCGCGTCAACCTGAACGACGTCACCCACGCGGCCGAGGTCGGCCTCAATGCCGTCGACAACGACACCGCGACGGCGGCCACCGAAGAGGCCGGCGTCTTCACCAGACAGACCGGTCGCGATCGGGCCGTGGGCGTTGATCTTGGCAACCAGCTGCGGGTTGATCTGGCCGGTCAGCACCATGCGCACGACCGAAATCGCTTCGGTGGACGTGACGCGGTAGCCGCCCTTGAACTCGCTCGGAATCGCGAGTCGATCGAGCATGTTCGAGATCTGGGGGCCGCCGCCGTGCACGACGACGGGCTGAATGCCGACGTAGCGGAGGTACGCGATGTCAGCGGCGAACGCGTCTTGCAAGTCTTCGGAGACCATCGCGTTGCCGCCGTACTTTACGACGATGATCGCACCCTGGTAGCGCTTCAGCCACGGCAGGGATTCGATCAGCGTCGCGGCGCGGTCTGACGCGGCGATGGGGTCAGTGACCTGGAGTTCTTTATCTGTCATGAGGCGTAGGCGCTGTTCTCGTGGACGTAGTCGTGCGTGAGGTCGTTGGTGCGAATGCGAGCTTCAGCGGTGCCGACCTTGAGGTCGATCACGAGGCTCGTGGCGCGAGGAGTCAGGTCGACCTCTTCGCGCGGGCGGTCGGGGCCGCCGGCGGTGCAGACGCGCACGCCGTTCATGAAGACGTCAACGTCGTACGGGTCAAACGCTGCCTGCGTGGTTCCGATCGCGGCGAGCACACGACCCCAGTTCGGGTCGTTGCCGAAGATCGCGGCCTTAAACAGGTTGTTGCGGGCAACCGAGCGACCCACCTCAACAGCGTCGGCTTCGGTCGCAGCGTTCTGCACGTCGATCGTGATGTCGTGGCTGGCGCCCTCGGCGTCGCTCTGCAGCTGTGCGGCGAGGTTGTCGCTCACGTCGCGCAGCGCGGCGGTGAAAGCGTCGAGGTCAGGCGTGACGCCCGAAGCGCCTGAAACCATCAGGGTGACCTGGTCGTTGGTCGACATGCAGCCGTCGGAGTCGAGGCGGTCGAACGTGACGTTGGTCGCTGCGCGCAACGCCTGGTCGGCTTGCTCAGCGGTCAGCACCGCGTCGGTCGTGATGACGACGAGCATCGTGGCGAGGCCCGGAGCCAGCATGCCGGCACCCTTAGCCATGCCGCCGATCGTCCAGCCGTCGCCCTCGGCAACAGCACGCTTCGGCTTCGAGTCGGTCGTCATGATCGCGAGCGAGGCGTTTTCGCCGCCGTCGGTCGACAGCTCGGCAATACCCTGCTCAACGCCGGTGAGAACCTTGGCACGGAAGCCTTCGTCACCGAACCCAATGAGGCCCGTGGAGCACACCACGATGTCGCCTGCGCTCACGCCCAGCAGTTCGGCGGCCTTCTCAGCGGTCTGGTGCGTGGTCTGAAATCCAAACGAACCGGTGAAGCAGTTTGCGCCACCCGAGTTCAGCACGACAGCTTCAACAACGCCGTCTTGCAACACCTGCTTCGACCAAATGATGGGGTTGGCCTGCGCGCGGTTCGACGTGAACACGGCAGCACCCACCTTGAGCGGCCCGCGGTTCACGACGACAGCAACATCTCGATTGCCGGTCGACTTCAAGCCGACCGCAACGCCTGCGGCTTCGAATCCTTGTGCTGCCGTGACACTCACGGTGCTACTCCATTCACGCTTAAGCCGGTGCTCTCGTTGAGCCCCAGCGCAATGTTCATTGATTGAATTGCGGCACCAGCGGTGCCCTTGGCCAGGTTGTCGACGGCGGTCACCACGATGACGCGGTTAGCGGCATGGTCAATAGCCAGGCCCATGAGCGCGGTGTTCGCGCCCACGACATCTGCGGTGCGCGGGAACTGCCCCTCGGGCAGCAACTGCACAAACGTTTCGTTGCCGTACGCGCTCTCCCACGCATCACGAATCTGCGCGTCGGTGACGCCATCGGCGATCTTCGCGGTCGAGGTCGCGAGGATTCCGCGAGACATCGGAACCAGCACCGGCGTGAACGACAGCGTCACGGTTCCGGCACCCGCGTTCTTCAGCGCCTGCTGAATCTCGGGAATGTGGCGGTGTGTTCCGCCCACGGCATAAGGATTAGCAGAACCAAGGATCTCGCTGGCGAGAAGGTTGGTCTTTGCGCTCTTGCCAGCACCCGACGGGCCCACTGCGAGCACCGTGACGATGTCTTCAGACTCGATCACGCCGGCAGCAATACCGGGTACGAGGCTCAAACTGACGGTCGATGCGTTGCAGCCGGGTGCGGCAATACGGCTCGCCCCGACGAGGTTCTCGCGCTGCTTGCGACCGTCGCCGACGAGGAGCTCGGGCACGCCGTACGTCCACGGGTCGTTGAAGTGACCACCATAGAAGGCCTCCCACGACGCGGGGTCGGTGAGGCGGTGGTCGGCGCCCGCGTCAATCACAAGAGGCGTGTCGCCGAGGGCGTCGGTGTACTGACCCGACTGACCGTGCGGCAACGCCAAGAAGACAACATCGTGCCCGGCGAGAATCTCCGGCGTCGTGTCTTGCAGCTCCAGGTGCGTGAGCGAACGCAAGTGCGGCTGGTGCTGCACGAGTGGCTGACCGGCGTTCGAGTGCGCAGTAACCGTGCGAATCTCAACGTCGGGGTGGTTTGCCAGGAGGCGCAGAATCTCGCCGCCCGCATAACCGGATGCGCCGGATACGGCGACCGAATACGTCATATCTCTACCTTAATTCAGCGGAATGGGGGCCCAAGGCGGCGACACCGGCATTCCTCTGCATACGCAGCGCTGAACGCGGGTCGCCTAAATTCGGCGGCCGCCGCGGCGTCGGCGCACGACAGAGACGCTCGAAGCGAGCGTGGTCGACGGCTGAGCGCAAGGCATGGTGTGAGGTTACTCTTCCAAGGCAGAGGGCGGCAAATCGCGTTCGCAATCTGCCGCCCCGTTATGAAGCCGAAATTCAGTGGCCGGAGAACGGCCCGCGTACCAATCGCGTCCAGCGGTTCGACGGCAAATGCGGCCGCAGCGCCGCCATACCGGTGCCGTATTTGCTCATCGATTGCGGGCGGTAGCCCATGCGCCACAGTCGACGATCAATCTCGGACGGTTGCGCTGACGACTTCGTTTCAACGATGGCCATGTCGGCCATGCGCAGGCGGTCACCGTCGTGGTCATCCCACGCGAGCGCGGTGTCGATCGTGGCCCTCGCGTACCCCTCGTGAGCCAACAGCGTGGTGCGTTCGTAGGTGGAGGCCACGGTGGGCTGGAGCTCCCACGCGATCGCACCATCGACGGCACCGGACTCAAGCAAGTTGGCAACCTCGGCACGAACGTCATCAGTGAGACGATCAGTCTCAGTCTGAGCAATCTCGCGACGCCTCTTTGCTGTCACGCCGCGCGGCCCGCGGAGCTTCACTTCGATGAATGCTCCCCCGGTGTCAACGTAGCTACGCGTGCGCACCTTGAACCGGCGCCGGCGGGGTTGCGCGGCGGTGTGATAGCTCTTCAAATCGGGCGTATCGAAGTACACCGAGCGGTAGCGAAACGTGCGCTCATCATCGATTTGCAGAACGCGCGTCGCCGGGTTGAGCTGGTGAAGGAGCGGCGCAACGTCATCGAGCGGCAAAAGGTACTTGCGGTCGAGCCTCGTCATGAGCCCGGCGTCGGAAACGAGGTCGTGCAGACTGATTGGGGCGAATCGCTGTGTGGCACGCATCAGGCACCACCGGTCAGCACGCTTGCAGGTTGCTGCGCACGCGCTGTGAACCGCAGGGGCGCGGGCGGTGCCGGAACCACGGGGCGCTTGGTCGACGGAACCCGGAAGCACACGTTGACAAGGGTGGTGTCGTTCACCAGGTCGAGGCGCTCAACCGAGAACGAGCGCACCGTCGCACCGAGGCGCTGTTCCAGGGTGTACTTCAGTTCTTCGTCGTTCGTGATGGCGCGATCGAGGTTGATGACCTGGTGACGCGTGCTGGCAAATACGGCCGGGTGATCAACGACGGCCATGACCGTGAGAATCAATGCCGCGAGCGCGACCGGAACCCACAGCTGAGCGTTGCCGAGGCCAAAGAGCAGGCCGATGGCGAGAGAAGCGAAGTAGTACGCGACTTCGCGCTGCGAGATCTCTGACGACCGCAGGCGAATGATCGACAGCACGCCGAAGAGTCCGAGTCCCAGGCCCATCGCGACCTCGGCTGAGCCGAGCACGATGGTGACGGCGAAGACACCGATGTTGACACCGGTGAAGGCGACAACGAGGTCACGCCGGTGATGACGCGGGTAGTACAACGCGAGTGTGAGGATGAGAACGGCGGCGAGGTTCGCGCCCAGCATGATGATGGATTGCGTGGCCATGATGACTCCTTGAGGTCTTGGTATTTCCATCGTGGAGACCACCCCTAAGCCACCTCTAAATCGTCACTAAGAGTTTCCATAGGTATTGCGACAGTGAACAAAAAGTGACGGGCGAGTGGATTACCCACTCGTCCGCCACTCTCATTGGTCGCGCGAATTACGCCTGCGGAAGCGCTGCCACCACGTCGATTTCAACCAGGATGTTGTCGAGCTCGGAGCCATCAGACCACCGGAGAGGGTGCCGATGGCACCCCCAGCAATGGGTTTGCGCTGCTTCGGGGTGAGATTTAGTCGATCGCCACCAACCGCCATGTGAGCCTCCTTGCTCCGTGAATACAGGAGGGAACAGCAACGCCGTCCCCACGTACGTTGTCGATAAACCACTGCGACCTAGACAGCATGTACGTGCAATAGACAATTTGTAAAAGGGTGTAGAGACATTTTGTAAAGCATGATGGGTACATGAACACAGGGGTTCCCGATATCACCGACATGTTTGCCGGCGGCAGCGTCAATCGCACGTTTGAGAACGCGGGCGAAGTGCTCGAGTTGTACGGCCCTGTCTTGCGCACGCTGGCGTCAGCCGCCGGCCCCCACGTCGAGGTCGTGCTGCACAATCTCGATGGCAGCGATGTCGATCTCGACCACACGATCATGGCGATTACAAACGGTCACGTCACCGGCCGCAAGGTCGGCGGCCCGTCAACGTCACTCGGTCTTGATGTGATGCGTGATCGTCAGGGCGAGCAGAATGCGTTCGGCTTCAGCGCAACCACGAGCGACGGTCGCCCCCTGCGCTGTTCATCGATGTACTTCCGCAACGACGAGGGCAGCATCATCGCGTCACTGTGCGTCAACGTCGACCTCAGCCCCCTGCAGAACGCCAAGCTCGCGCTCCAGGCCCTCATGCCCGACGAGCGCACCGGCGCCTCTCCGCGCGAGCACTTCGGAACCGACCTCGTCACGGTCATGGACGCCATGATTACCGAAGTCATCACTGACATTGGGGTTCCGGTCACCCAGATGACGCGTGACGACAAGATCCTCGTGTTGCAGCGTCTGGATCAGCGCGGCGCGACCCAAATGCGCAAGTCGGTCGAGGCCATCGCGAAACGTCTCGGTATTTCGCGCGTGACCGCGTACTCGTACCTTGAGCAGGCAAAGTCTGCCGAATAGGGCTGCGGAACCAGCGGGCTGGCTGCCAGCACAACGAAAAGACCTCCGGAGCGCATGTGCGCGCCCGGAGGTCTTTTCGTTAATTCTTAGTCGCGGATCTGCGCGCCGAACTTCTCGGCGGCGACAGTCACACCGGCGAGCTTCGCTTCGGTCGCCTCAGCGGCCGTGAGCGTGCGGTCTCCGGCGCGGAAGCGCAGTGCAAACGTGAGGCTCTTGGAACCCTCGTCTACGCCCTGTCCGCGGTAGTCGTCAACCAGACGCGTTGACTCCAGCAGATCGCCAGCACCCGCAACGAGCGCCGCGGCAACCTCGACCGCCGGAACCTCCGCCGGAACAATGAGCGACACATCCTGCGTTGCCGCGGGGAAGCTGCTCAGGTTCTCGGCGACCTGGAGGGCACCGACAGCGTCAATCACAGCGTCGAGGTCGAGCTCGGCGACGACAACGCGGCCGTGCAGATCTGCTTCTTCGGCAACCGCGGGCAGAACTTCACCCACGTAGCCCACCGTGGTTCCGTTGATGCTCAGCAGACCCGTGCGCCCTGGGTGCAGCGCCGCGCGCTGTCCCTGAACCACGTCAATCTGAACGCCGGCGGCAGCAGCGATGACGCGCACGGCGTCGAGGGCTTCGGCAAGACCGGCAGCCTCGGCGGCACGGCCCGGCTGCTTCGGCGCGATATTGCCGGCGAGGAGCACCGCAACGTGGCGCGGCTGCGGCGGGATGGCCGCGAACAGCGCGTTCAGCGTCTCTTCGCTCGGGCGCTCCCCCAGCGGCGGAACGTCGACGGTGCCGTATTCGACACCCGGTTCGGGCAGGAAGACCGCACCGGTTTCAAACAGCGACAGGTCGGTGAGTCCGCGCGAGGCGTTGCGGTGAGCAACGGCGAGGAGACCCGGAACCAGGGAGCGGCGCAAGAACGGCGCCTGACCGTCGAGAGCGTTGGCCAGCTTAATGCTGGGCAGCTCGTCGCCGGCGGCGGAACCGTGCAGGTTGTTCGCCTCAGCCGTCGTGAACGGGAACGACGGGGTCTCGACGAAGCCTGCTGCGGCCAGCGCGTTGGACACACGGCGGCGAGCCTGCTGGGCAGCGGTGAAACCACGGCCCGACGGCGGCGTCGGCAGCACCGACGGAATGCGGTCGAGGCCGTGTACGCGCGCAACCTCTTCGGCGAGCGTCCACTTGTCGGTGAGGTCGGGGCGCCACGTCGGCGGTACGACCTCGTACGAGTCAGCCTCGTCGGTGACGTCGCAGCCGATACGCGTGAGTGCGTCAACGACCTCTTCTGACGTGTAGTCAACGCCGATCAGGCCAGACACGAAACCGTGCGGTAGCGCGATGGCCTCGGTGAAGACCTCGGTGAACAGGGCGCCACCGGTGGTGTCGTGCGTACCACCGGCAAGTTCGACCATGAGGTCGGCCACGCGGCGAGCGGCAACGAAGCCGATGAGCGGGTCAACGCCACGCTCGAAGCGCTTCGACGCTTCGGACGGCAGCTTGTGACGGCGAGCCGAGCGCGCAATCGAAACCGTGTCGAAGTTTGCCGCCTCAATGAGGACGTTCTTCGTGGTTCCGCTCATCTCCGAGTGCAGGCCACCCATCACGCCGGCAAGACCAATTGGACCCTTGTCATCGGTGATGAGGAGGTCTTCGACGTGGAGGTTACGCTTCTGTCCGTCAAGGGTCTCGAAGGTTTCACCCTCGTGCGCGCGGCGCACGGTGATGCCACCGGTGAGCGTGTCGAGGTCGTAGCCGTGCAGCGGGTTGCCGAGCTCGAGCATCACGTAGTTCGTGATGTCGATCAGGATGCCGAGCGAGCGGATGCCCGCGAGCGTGAGGCGCGCGACCATCCATGGCGGCGTCGGGCGCGACGGGTCAACGTCACGAACAACGCGCACGACGAACTCGTTGACCGCGGCCTTGCCACGGATCGGGTTGTCGTCTTGCACGGTCAGCGGGAAGCCGGTGCCCTGCTCGAGAGCGGCGAAGTCAACATCTGCCGGGTCGCGGAATTCAGCACCGGTAGCCAGCGCGTATTCGCGCGCGACACCGCGCAGGCTCATGGCGTAGCCGCGGTCAGGCGTGACGTTGATTTCAACGGCAACGTCATCGAGACCGAGCAACGCGAGCGCGTCAGAACCGATCGGGCCGTCAACGCCGAACTCGGCGAGACGGATGATGCCGGCGTGGTCGGTGCCGAGACCGAGTTCCTTCGCCGAGGCCATCATGCCGTCGGAGACGTGACCGTAGGTCTTGCGCGCGGCGATCGGGAACGGGCCGGGCAGCACGGCACCCGGAAGCGTCACAACGACTTTGTCGCCCTTGAGGAAGTTCGACGCACCACACACGATGCCGTGAATGGCTTCGCCGCCGTCAGCGGCGGTTTCTCCCTCGGGAGCAACCTGCACCTGGCACCAGCGGATCGTCTTGCCGTTGGACTGCGGCTCTTCGACAAAGTCGAGAACCTGACCCACAACGATCGGGCCGGTCAGCTCGAACGTGTGAACGTCTTCTTCTTCAAAGCCGACGGAAACCAGCGACGCGAGAATGTCTTCGGGCGTTGCTTCCGCCGGAATGTCAACGTATTCGCGAAGCCACGAAAGCGGGACGCGCATCAGACCACCATTCCGAACTGCTCACTGAAGCGAACATCGCCTTCGGCCATGTCGCGCATATCTTGAACGTCGCTACGGAACATGAGCGTGCGCTCAATGCCCATACCGAACGCGAATCCTGAGTACACCTCGGGGTCAAGCCCCGCGGCACGCAAAACGTTGGGGTTCACCATGCCGCAGCCACCCCACTCGATCCACCGGGCGCCACCCTTGAAGGTGGGGTGCCAGAGATCCAGCTCCGCCGACGGTTCCGTGAACGGGAAGTAGTTGGTGCGGAACCGCGTCTTCGCTTCGGGTCCGAACAGCACCTTGGCGGCGTGGTCAAGCGTGCCCTTGAGGTGCGCCATCGTGATGCCCTTGTCAACGACCAGACCCTCGAACTGGCTGAAGACGGGCAGGTGCGTCGCGTCGAACTCATCGGTGCGATACACACGCCCCGGGCACAACACGTAGATCGGAACATCACGCTCGAGCATCGAGCGCATTTGTACCGGTGACGTGTGCGTGCGCATCACGAGGTGACGAGCGACCGGGTCAACGAAGAACGTGTCCTGCATCTGGCGTGCCGGGTGGTCTTCGTCGAAGTTCAGGGCGTCGAAGTTGAACCACTCGTGCTCAAGCTCGGGGCCTTCGGCGATTTCCCACCCCATGCCGACAAAGATGTCGCTGATCTGCTCCTGCAACAACGTCAGCGGGTGGCGAGCACCCACGCGCGTGCGCGAAGCGATTGCGGTGATGTCGACGCGCTCTGCCTCCAGGCGAGCGGCCGTTTCTGCCTGCGCGAGTTCTTCCTCGCGCTGCGTAAAGGCCTTGTTCACCTCACCTCGGGCTTGCCCCACAAGCTTGCCGAATTCGGCCTTGTTTTCGGGGGCGACAGAGCGCAACGATGCATTGAGCTTCGCAAGGGGCGAACCTTCTGCAGAGTGCGCGGCTCGAGCCGCCTTCAGCGCGGCAGTATCCTCAGCTGCGGCGAACGCGGCCAGGGCATCCTGCACGGCTGCGGCGACCGCTTCCGGAGTGATGTTTGGTGAGTCAGACACAATAACCGAGTCTACCGGCCGTCACGCCCCTTATTTCCGCACCCCCGGTTCCGTAGTTCCGCTCCCCTGGTTCCGCTCCCCCAGAAACGCCGATGGTGCCCGCCGGGAATACTCACCGGCGGGCACCATGTCTTGGCGCGGGGTTGTTTTACCGCTTTGGCTTCTTCGGCGTCGTCTGCGCGGCGATGACCTCGGTCACCGTGCCTTCGTGCATAACGGCCGTCTCGTCAGCTTCGAGGCGAATAGCCTTCGGCGATGCGGAGACGCGCTTCTGCACGATGTGGGCAACCCACGACAGCAGCAAACACATCGAAATGTAAATCACCGAGACGACAATCGTCGTCGGGATGATCGGGCGGCCGTCTTGGCTCATCAGGTTCTTCGCGAGCTTCAACAACTCGTCGTACGTGATGATCGAGCCGAGCGACGTGTCTTTCAGCGTCACAACAAGCTGAGCAATGATGACCGGCATCATGACGCGAATAGCCTGCGGGAACAGGATGAACGCCATAACACCGCTCTTACGGAGGCCGATCGCGTAACCCGCTTCACCCTGACCGCGTGGCAGCGATTCAATACCCGCACGGAAAACTTCGGCGAGAACGGAACCGTTGTACGCAATGAGAGCAGCAACAACAGCAATGAAGGGGGTCGTCTTGAGCCCGAGCACCGGCAAACCGAAGTACACCAGCATCATCATGACGAGCACCGGAACGGCACGGAGGATCTCAGTGATCCAGGTGACAACGACGCTCACGACGCGGTGGTCGCTGAGGCGGCCGATGACCAACAGGATGCCGAAGATGAGCGAGCCCACGGCTGCCACGGCAAACGCGATGAGCGTGTTGGCGAGCGCTGGCAGCACCAGATCGGTCCACACGCTGGCGTACGTGAAGACCGCCCACTTGCGCGCGGTGAACTGTCCGGTCTCAATGAGACGCCAGATCACGAACCCGATAATGGCAATCAGTACCAGGACGGTGATAGCACCGAGGATGCGGTTGCGACGAATGGCCTTGGGGCCGGGAACGTCGTAAAGAACAGAAGTCATCGTGCGATCCTCCACTTGTTCTCAAGGAAGCGCTGGAGCCAGCTCAGGAGCAAGACCAGGACCACGAAGATGAGGGCAACCCACAGGAGAACTTCGAGCATGGTTCCGGGGCGTCCGGCGCTGTCAGCGATGGCCGCACGAACGGCGGCGAGCTCAGCAACCGAGAAGCCAGCAGCGACGGTGGTGTTCTTCAGGAGTGCAATCAGCACGGAAAGCATGGGCGGAACCACGGCACGGAAGGCCTGCGGCAAGACCACCAGCGACATGACCTGACCGTAGTTGAGGCCAATCGCACGCGACGCTTCTGCCTGACCAACTGGAACAGTGTTGATGCCAGCACGAATCGCCTCGGCGACATATGTCGCCGTGTACACACCGAGGGCAATGACTGCCGTCGGCACGTAGTCAATCTTCGGCAGACCCAACTGGGGGTAAGCGAAGACGAAGAAGAAGAAGACGAGAGTCAGTGGCGTGTTTCGGATCCAGTTGACGTAAACCGTTCCTACGGCGCGGGCAATGGGCACCGGTGAAACGCGCATAGCGCCGACGAGTGTACCCAAGACAAGTGCGAGAACTGCACCACCGAAGAACAGGATCAGCGTGTTACCGATCGCTTCACCCCATAGATCGAGGTTGCCGGTAATGGCGTCCATGTTCCTCCTCTCTGCAACAGATGAGGGGGGCGGAACGAACGGTTCCGCCCCCCCTTCGACTTTTTAGTAGTTGTCGACCGCGGGCTGCTCGACCTCGATACCCGAGTCACCCAGGTTCTTGTCGAAGATACCCTGCCAGACGTCGCCACCATCGGTCAGCATGGTGTTGATGTGCTCGCGCAGAGCGTCGTCACCCTTGGGGAGACCGATGCCGTACTTCTCAACCGAGAAGGGCTCGCCAACAACCTTGATCAGGTCCGGGTCCTTGGCGGCGTAGCCGATGAGGATGGCCTGGTCGGTGGTGACTGCCTGCACCTTGCCGCTGATCAGGTCTTCGACACAGAGCGAGTACAGGTCGTACTCCTTGGTCGGAACCTCAGGGAAGTTCTCCTTGATGTTCTGGATCGGCGTCGAACCCGTTGCGGAGCACACCGTGGTGTCCTTGTTCAGGTCTGCCTCACCGGTGATCTCGCTGTCCTTCGCGACGAGCAGACCCTGGCCGGTGATGAAGTACGGACCAGCGAAGTCGATCTGTTCCTTGCGCTTGTCGTTGATCGAGTAGGTACCGACGTAGTAGTCGATGTCGCCGTTGACAATGGCCTGCTCGCGGTTTGCCGACGGGATGGCCTTGAACTCGATGGCGTCCTCATCGAAGCCGAGCGAAGCTGCGACCCAGCGAGCGATGTCAACATCGAAACCAGTGCGCTCGTTGGTGGTGACGTCAAGGTAGCCGAGACCGGGCTGGTCTTCCTTGACACCGACGATGACCTTGCCGTCAGCGGTCATCTTGTCGAACGTGGGCGAGCCTTCAAGCTTGACGTCGGTGGCTACCGTCCACGGGTTCTCCGAGCCGGCGCCAGCGTCGCCGCCGTCGCCACCGGTTCCGCCGTCGCCCGGGGTGCCGCTCTGGCAACCCGTGAGAGCAAGCAGAGCAGCGGCTGCAATACCGATGCCGGTCAGGGTGCGTGACTTACGCATGTTTTCCTCCTTGGTAGGGTTACTTTTTCTCACGTCAGTGCGTGAGGAGCTTAGAAAGGAAGTCTTTGGCGCGAGCGCTCTTGGGGTTCGTGAAGAACTCGTCAGGAGTCGCTTCTTCGACGATCTGGCCGTCGGCCATGAAGACGACGCGGTTCGCGGCCTTGCGTGCGAAGCCCATTTCGTGGGTGACGACGATCATCGTCATGCCCTCGGCCGCGAGCTCGATCATGACGTCGAGAACCTCGTTGATCATTTCAGGGTCGAGAGCCGACGTCGGCTCATCGAACAGCATGACCTTGGGGTGCATCGCGAGTGCGCGCGCAATGGCAACACGCTGCTGTTGGCCACCGGAGAGCTGGGCCGGCATCTTCTGTGCCTGGTGGGCAACGCCAACGCGTTCGAGCAGCTTCATGGCTTCGGCTTCTGCCTCAGCCTTCTTCTTGCCCAGCACCTGAATGGGCCCGAGGGTCACATTCTGCAGGATCGTCTTGTGCGCGAAGAGGTTGAACGACTGGAAGACCATTCCCACTTCCGCGCGCAGGTGCGCGAGAGCTTTACCCTCGGCGGGGAGTTCTGTGCCGTCGATCGTGATCGAACCGCTCGTGATCGTCTCAAGACGGTTAATCGTGCGGCACAGTGTCGACTTACCGGAACCAGACGGGCCGATAACGACAACGACCTCTCCCTTGTTCACGGTGAGGTTTACATCTTTGAGTGCGTGGAAGTCGCCATAGTGCTTCTGTACGTCTTTGACCACGACAAGGGGCTGTCCGCTCTCTGTCATGCCTCGACACTAGAAGCCTGAGGGGCATTTCAGCCACCTGCGCGCGCGACGGTTACGTAGTCGTAACAATCAAATCCGTAGATTTCGGTGATTATCTCGGCGTCACGCTATTTCGCGCATGGGATGACGAAATCGACCGTCATTTTGTGCACGATGACGGTTTTGGGCATGAGCCCTGCTACTCGACTGAAACAAACGAGCGCTTGGTTGTTTTTTGGGGTAGGTCTTGCGGTATACGCACTAGCCCGCGGTGCGCTGCGCGAATGCCGATTCGTACAGGCACACGCTCGCTGCCGTCGCCAGGTTGAGAGACTCGGCACGACCATAGATCGGGAGCTTCAACGCCCGATCTGTCATCGCGAGAACCTCGTCCTCCAGACCACGCGCCTCGTTGCCGAACAGCCAGGCCGTCGGCCTCGCCAGCACGCCAGCCGACCGGGCCTCCAGGAGGTCCTCCCCCTTAACATCAGCCGCGATCACCGCGAGCCCGGCCTGACGGCAACGCTCCATAACGTCGACGACATCGGCACCCACAACGATCGGCACATGAAAGAGTGAACCGGTCGTCGAGCGCACGACCTTGGGGTTGTACGGATCGACCGTCTTGCCGGTCAGGATCACCCCATCAGCGCCAGCCGCATCTGCGGCGCGAATGATGGTTCCGAGGTTTCCGGGGTCACGCACCTGCTCGCACACCGCAAGCAAAACGGGCTTGGCCGCGAAAACATCATCGAGGCTAGCCGGCCATTGCTTCGCGACCGCGACAACACCCTGTGGCGTGACCGTGTCTGCCATCGCGTCAACGACAGCCTCACTCGCGAGCGTGACGTAAATCCCGTGCTTTTCGGCACCGTCGCGGAGGTCGGTGTGCCTCTCCCACGCACTGGGTGTCGCGTAAAGATCAACGATGCTGTCAGCGCGGTACTGCAATGCCTCTCGCACGGCCTGCGGGCCCTCCAGGAGGAAGAGGCCAGACTCGTTACGCGCACTGCGCTTCGTCAGCTTGGCAACAGCGCGGACACGCGGGGACCGTGGGTTCTCGAGCACGTCTTCAGTCTAGGGTGACGGCATCGTCCGGCCGCGGAACGGCACAGGAATTCACCGCACCAACAATGCACCAAGGGCGCCCTCCGCAGTGGAGGACGCCCTTGGAAAAAGCGAAGTGCTTACGCAGCCGACTTCGGTGCGTTGACGTCTGCAGGCAGAGCAGCCTTAGCAGCAGCAACGAGCTTCGTGAACGTAGCCGCGTCGTTGACCGCGAGGTCAGCGAGCATACGACGGTCAACCTGGATGCCAGCAAGGCCGAGGCCCTGGATGAAGCGGTTGTACGTCATGCCGTTTGCACGGGTCGCAGCGTTGATGCGCTGGATCCACAGGCGACGGAAGTTGCCCTTGTTCTTGCGACGGTCGCGGTATGCGTAGACGAGGGAGTGGGTGACCTGCTCCTTGGCCTTGCGGTAGAGACGCGAACGCTGTCCGCGGTAACCGGATGCGCGCTCGAGAATAACGCGGCGCTTCTTGTGGGCGTTAACCGCCCGCTTTACACGTGCCATTTCTGGTGTTTCCTAATCTTCAAACGGGCGCTATTAGCGGCCGAGGAGCTTCTTGATGACCTTGAAGTCGTTGCCAGATACAACCTGGTCGGCGTTCAGGCGACGCTTACGCTTGCTGGCCTTCACCTCGAGGTTGTGGCGCATACCTGCCTGCTGCTTCATGATCTTGCCGCTACCGGTGACCTTGAAGCGCTTCTTGCTGCCCGAGTGGGTCTTCTGCTTCGGCATCTTCTCTTCCTTAATGTTTCGCCCTGGGGGCGTCTGGTTCGCCCGGGGGCGAGGCTTATGTGCCTATTCGGCAGAGTCCATTGCGGACTCGGCTGCTTCGGGAGCAGACGGCTTCTCGGTACGAGCGTCGCGTGCTGCCTGCTTCGACGCTGCACGGACAGCGTTCTGCTCAGCCTTCGTCTCAGACTTGTTCTTGTGCGGTCCGATCACCATCACCATGTTGCGGCCGTCGATCGTCGGGTTCGACTCGACGGTTCCGAACTCTGCGACGTCTTCTGCGAATTTCTTCAGCAGACGAACGCCCTGATCGGGACGCGACTGCTCACGACCGCGGAACAGGATCATTGCCTTGACCTTGTCGCCAGTCTTGAGGAAGCCCTCAGCGCGCTTGCGCTTGGTCTCGTAGTCGTGTGCATCGATCTTCAGGCGGAAACGCACCTCCTTGAGGACGGTGTTCGCCTGGTTGCGGCGAGCTTCCTTAGCCTTCTGAGCAGCTTCGTACTTGAACTTCCCGTAGTCCATGATCTTGACGACGGGAGGCTTCGAGTTGGGAGCAACCTCAACAAGGTCAAGGTCTGCTTCCTGTGCGAGGCGGAGCGCGACCTGAATGGCGACAACGCCAATCTGTTCGCCACCGGGGCCGACGAGTCGAACCTCCGGAACGCGAATGCGCTCGTTGGTGCGGGGATCGCTGATGCGGAACTCCTCTGGATGCGTGGTTCATGGCCACCGCAATACGAGGGTTCGTACCGCGGGCGAAGGTATGATCACTCCACCCGCACGACGTGAGACGTCGGCTATGCACCCTAACTACCCCCGACAGATTCGGAGGCGGAGCGCAGACCCGGTAGCCTAGAACGGCAAGCGCGGGTGGGATGTGATCCACTTTCGTACTGGAGCGTAATGCTCCAGAGCCCGCATTAGTTTAGCAGAGAGTTAGACGTGAACACGATTCCGGCAGAAAACAGCCACGAACACGACCCTGAGCGCCTGGCGCAGTGGGAAAAAGCGGACCAGGCAGCGTCTGAAGCTGCACGCGATATTGCCGATGTTCCCGCGGTCGAGGTCATTACGACCGCCGCAGTTCACCTGCTGAGCGCTGCTGCTGTGAAACTCGGTCTTGCCGACGACCCGAATGCGGCACAGCAGATCGACCTCGATGAGGCACGCAAGCTCATCGACGCTCTCGCGGGCCTCATCACCGCGGGTGCACCCGCGGTCAGCGACATGCACGCGCGCTCGTTGCGCGATGGCCTGCGCTCGGTGCAGCTCGCTTTCCGTGAGGCATCGGCAATCCCCGACCCGATCGGCAAGGGACCGGGCGAAAAGTGGACCGGTCCGGTCAACTAATCACAACAGCCACAAGCGGGCGTTGGTGCACGGCACCGGCGCCCGCTTTGCGTTGTGGGCGGCCTCGTATTGGGCCGCGGGTGGCGCTAGTTCGCGCGCTGGAGCTTGACTGACAGCGAGTCGACAAGCACCGCAATGCGGTCGTCCGCCGCCCACCGCTGCGCGAGTCGCTGCAACACGGCATCGAGCTGCGTCTGGTCGAGTCCGTCGACGAGCTGAAGCGTCACGATGAGCTCGGGGCCGCGCAGGCGCGCGTCGGGGTCGCCGGAAGCGACAGTGAGATCGATGACGGCAAGCTCCGTGCCGACCGACTCTTGCAACGCTTGGAAAACCTCAGGCGACTCGTGGCTCGGCACCCACGCCTCGTCTTGCGCGAGCGCCCAGACCGCGGGGCGGCGCACGACGAACTCGGTCTCAGCTGTCGGGTCAACAACAAGCAGGTCGGTCTGGTCGGAGGCTGCCGACAGAGCCGCACGAACGCCCGCCACCGGAATCGGCCGGGCTAGTGGATCCCACGTGCGCATCGAGTCAACGCTCGAAAAGATCGGCAACACCGTGCGGCCATCGGGTGCGGCAACCGTCACGATCGACAGCTCTTGCGTCTTATCGACCGCAAGGCCCGTCGGTCCGACCCCCTCGTCACCCTTTTCAGCGATCAACGGGATGAGAACGCGCGCGGTGCGCAGGGCTTCGACAATGGTGATTTGATCGCCGGAACCATCACGGAAGTTGGTGAGTGCGGCATACAGTGCCGAGTCGGCAGAGCCGTCATCGCCAGCAGCCGGGTTGGGTTCGAATCGGCGGCCTTCCCAGGGAACGCCAGCCGAATCGCCAGTGTTAGTTGTCTCCTGCGACATCCAGGGCCTCTGCCAGCGTGAACGCACCGGAATACAGTGCCTTACCGATGATTGCGCCTTCAACACCGAGCGGAACCAGGTCGCGAAGATCAGCGATGTCGTCAAGCGAAGAAATACCACCCGACGCAACAACGGGCTTGACGGTGCGCGAGCACACTTCGCGGAGCAATTCGAGGTTCGGCCCGCGCAGCGTGCCATCCTTCGTCACGTCGGTGACAACGTAGCGCGAACAACCGGCGTCTTCGAGTCGGGCGAGAACTTCCCAAATGTCGCCTGCGTCCTGCGTCCATCCGCGAGCCGCCAGCGTGGTTCCGCGCACGTCCAGACCGACGGCAATCGCCTCGCCGTAGCGGCCAATGACGTTGGCAGCCCACTCCGGGTTCTCCAGTGCAGCGGTACCGAGGTTGATGCGGGTGACGCCGGTCTCGAGTGCGGCTTCGAGCGACGCATCGTCACGGATGCCGCCAGACAGCTCAACGTTCAGACCGCGCACCTGCTTGATGACGCGGCGGATCACCGCAGTGTTAGCACCGCGACCGAACGCAGCGTCCAGGTCAACGAGGTGCAACCATTCGGCGCCCTGCTCTTGCCACTGGGCAGCAGCGTCAACGGGGTCGCCGTAGTTCGTTTCTGAGCCTGCCTCGCCCTGAGTCAGGCGCACAGCCTTGCCTCCCGCGACGTCGACAGCCGGCAAAAGAGCCAAAGCGGGAGTGTTCGTGAAGTCGTTCATGAGTCCTCTATGAAGCAAATGTCGTGCAAAGGGCACAGAAGTTAGAGCGTAGCCCCGCCCAGCGTGCCGATCCAATTCTTCAACAGTGTGATGCCGGCTTCGCCGGACTTCTCCGGGTGAAATTGGGTCGCCGAAAGCGGCCCATTCTCAACGGCCGCGATGAAACGCGAGTGGTGTGTCGCCCAGGTCACGCTGGGCTGCGGGAACGGCGGCATGACCTCAAGCGACCAGTCTTGTGCGGCGTTGGAGTGCACAAAGTAGAACCGCTCGTTTTCGATACCGCGGAACAGCGTGCTGCCCTCGCCGACCTCAACCGTGTTCCACCCCATGTGGGGCAGAACGGGGGCTTCAATCTCGCGCACGACACCGGGCCACTCCCCCAGGCCCTCAGCGCCGACGCCGCGCTCGACGCCGCGTTCAAACATGACCTGCATGCCGACGCAAATGCCGAGCACGTGACGGCCACCAGCCAGGCGACGGTCGATCAACTCTTCTGAACGCTCGGCTCGCAACGCCCCCATGACGGCGGCAAAGGCACCGACGCCGGGCACGACGAGGCCGTGGGCCTCCATGACCAGCTTCTTGTCTTTCGTGAGGCGCGCGTCGGCTCCGGCCGCGTCGAGTGCCTTCACGGCAGAGTGAACGTTGCCCGACCCGTAGTCGAGCACCGCGACGATCGGACGGGTCACAGTGCACCCTTTGTGCTGGGAATGCCCGCGACCAGCGGGTCCAGAGCCTTGGCCTGGCGGAATGCACGCGCGAAGGCCTTGAACTCTGCCTCGGCGATGTGGTGCGGGTCACGACCACCCTTCACGTTGACGTGCACGGTGAGACCGGCGTTCAGCGTGATGGCTTCAAAAACGTGGCGCACGAGCGAACCGGTGAAGTGGCCACCGATGAGGTGGAACTCGAAGCCGGCGGGCTCACCCGTGTGCACCAGGAACGGACGACCCGAGATGTCTACGACGGCCTGCGCGAGAGCTTCGTCGAGCGGAACCAGGGCGTCGCCGTAGCGAGAAATGCCAGCTTTGTCGCCGAGTGCTTCGCGAATGGCCTGACCCAGCACGATGGCGGTGTCTTCGACCGTGTGGTGCGCATCGATGTGGGTGTCACCGGTGGCCTTCACCGTGAGGTCGGTGAGCGAGTGCTTCGCGAAGGCGGTGAGCATGTGATCGAAGAACGGCACGCTGGTGTCGATCGAGCTCTGACCGGTGCCATCAAGGTTCAGTTCGAGCTCAATGGTGGACTCGCTCGTCGAGCGGCGGCGAGAGGCAATACGCGGGGCGGTCATACTCAGAATCCTAGCGAGGCGAGGGCATCAAGGAACGCGGTGGTTTCTTCTTCGGTACCGGCTGACACACGCATGTGACCGGGGATACCAACGTCGCGGATCAGAATGCCGCGCTCATAGAGGGCTTGGAAGGTGGCCTGCGGGTCGGCGACGCCGCCGAACAGCACAAAGTTGGTCCACGATTCGTACGGGCGATAGCCCAGGGCGGACAGCGTTGCCGAGATACGGTCGCGCTGCTCGACAATGTCGTCGACGGTGGCCAGCATCGTGTCGGCGTGCCGCAGGGCTGCGAGAGCTGCCACCTGAGTGAGCGCGCTCAGGTGGTAGGGCAAGCGCACGAGGCGCAGGCCGTCGATAAACGCTGGGTCTGCGGCGAGGTACCCGACGCGTGCGCCGGCGAACGCGAAGGCCTTGCTCATCGTGCGCGACACCACGAGTCGCGGGCGACCCTCGAGGAGCGTGAGTGCGCTCGGCGCTTCATGCGGAGCGAATTCGAAGTACGCCTCATCGACAACAACGATGCCATCGGTGGCCTCGTAGACAGCCTCGATGACGTCGAGTGTCAGCGGCGTGCCGGTCGGGTTATTGGGGGCGCACAGCAGAATGACGTCGGGCTTTACCTCGTCGACCTGGGCGACGGCAGACGCCGCTGTCAGCTCGAAATCGGCTCCGCGCTCGCCAGCGAACCAGCTGGCTCCGGTCGCACGCGCCAGTAGCGGATACATCGAGTACGTCGGAGCAAAGCTCATCACCGCACGGCCGGGGCCCGCGAACGCCTGCAGGATGTGTTGCAGAACCTCGTTGGAACCATTGGCCGCCCAGATCTGGCTGGCCGTCAAGCCGTGCCCCAAATACCCGGCGAATGCCTCGCGCAGCAGCGTGAACTCGCGGTCGGGGTATCGGTTGAGGTCATGCACAGCGAGAGAAAGTGATTCGACAATGTCTGCGGCCACGTCATCCGGAATCGGATGAGTGTTCTCATTAACGTTCAGTGCGACCGGTAGCGGCGCCTGCGGGGCGCCGTACGGAGTCATCCCGCGAAACTCGTCGCGGATGGGCAGATCACTGAAGGAGATCGTCACTCCCCCATGGTAGGTCGGTAGGGCGTGGCCGTCGAAACCGAGAACTCGAACATTACGCACAGTCTCACTTTCGTCGCCACGTGCGCTCGGGCTACTCCGTGAACTCGGCAGGGATCGCGAGAGTCTGACCCGGCTCAATCGCCGACGACGGCAGCGCGTTCAGCGAGATGATGCCGTCAATAACATCGCGCGGGTCGGCCTGCGGGGCGACCTTTCCGGCGATTGACCACAGCGAGTCACCGGGCATCACGTTGATGGTTTCGAATGTTGCCGGCGTGCCCTCATAAAGTGAAGCGAGAGCGGAACCGCCGCTCAACACGGCGACCGCGGCAGCGATAACCACGGGGAGAGCGACCAGAGTGGCGAGGACGCGGCGACCACGATCGGTGATGCGAAGGCGCGTCGTGACCGCGGAACCACCGGCTGCGGCACCGACACGAGGCGTCAAAACGACGCGAGCCGGACGAGCAGTGGCTTGGATGCTGATGGTGCTCATGATTCCTCCTTGTGGTGTGCTTCGCCTCCGGCTCTCGGCCGGGAGGGCCGGAAGCGAAGCTACGTTCCGAATCTATGTTCTAGGTTCGAACATGTCAACTTATTTTTCGAATCAGTTTCAAAAGAATGTTTCGACACACTCGAACAAAAGTCTTTCTTTATCCGAAAAGTCGGATACGGTTTCGATAGCGAAAGCACATCATCAACCTCCGACATTGGTCGTTGGGTGGCAAAGGAGAACGCAATGAGCGCGCAAGAGAACGTGAGCGGCACGGGCAGCGAGGCCCCGCGTACGCGTCGTCGAAAGAGCCTCAGCGACAAGCAGATGGCCATTCTTGAGGTCATCCAACGGTCGATCGCACGCAACGGCTACCCGCCGAGCATGCGTGAGATTGGTGACGCCGTGAACCTCAAGTCACTGAGTAGCGTCACGCACCAGCTGGGCCAGCTTGAGCTCAGTGGCTACCTGCGCCGCGACCCCGGCAAGACCCGTGCGATGGAAGTCTTGATCGACATCCCGGGCATCGCCACCGAAAACCCGGCAGATGCCGCGCCTTCCGTCGGCGACGCCGCTCTGGTTCCGCTCGTTGGCCAGATCGCTGCTGGCATTCCGATCACTGCAGAGCAGCAGGTTGAAGAGATCTTCCCGCTGCCCCGTCAGCTCGTCGGCAAGGGTGAACTGTTCATGCTCAAGGTGAGTGGCGAGTCGATGATCGACGCGGCAATCTGCGACGGCGACTGGGTGGTCGTGCGTGTGCAGAGCGACGCCGAGAACGGCGACATCGTTGCGGCGATGCTCAACGAGGAGGCCACCGTCAAGGTCCTGCGTCGCCGCGATGGCCACACGTGGCTTCTCCCCCGCAACAGCGCTTTCGAGCCAATCCTGGGCGACGAGTCCACGATCCTCGGCAAGGTTGTAGCTGTGCTTCGCGCCGTCTAACCCACAGACATATCCAGCGGCCTGCGCCCACCGTTCACCGGTAAGCGCAGGCCGCTTTGCCGTTGCCCAGGCCAAGCGGCACGGCTACGGGCCGGCGGGCCGCGCTCCTGGCGGCGCGACTTGGTTGACGTCTGTCCAGACCTCCGTCAGCCGGATGATGAGCCCCTCCTGCACCTGAGNGGCCGGCGGGCCGCGCTCCTGGCGGCGCGACTTGGTTGACGTCTGTCCAGACCTCCGTCAGCCGGATGATGAGCCCCTCCTGCACCTGAGCGAAGCTCGCGCATTCGAAATGCTGGGTACCGCTCGCATTCTTGGATGTGACGTGTGAGCGACACGCTGCGCGGTCCGAGTCACCAACGAGTTCGACGATCTGCAGACGATCAAAATCGGGATACTCCGCGTTCATTCGAATCCAGCCGTCACGGTCAAACGTCTCACCGGTGTGAACAAGCTCACACTCGAAGTCGCGATGAAGAAAATCCGCCATCGCCGACCACCGGTGTTCGTCGATGACGGTCATGAGCCCGCGCAACGCGGCATCAGCATCCATACGCGCATCTTATGCGCGGTTGCCAGTGTCATCCCCGCACCCCATGGTTCCGGAACCACGTCGCAGCTCCCGAGATCGGCAGCACCAGAGACAACGGCAACACAAAAAGGGCCCGCCCCACGCATGAGTGAGGCGGGCCCGAATTCAGAAGCGTTACGCGCCGATCTTCTCGCGCACGTTCTTGGTTGCTGCCACGAGGTTCCGCAGCGATTCGACGGTCTCGTCGTAGCCACGGGTCTTGAGGCCGCAGTCCGGGTTAGCCCAAATGAGCTTGTGCGGGAGGGCGTCAGCGGCGCGCTGCAGGATGGACTCCTGCTCGTCGACCGACGGCACGCGCGGCGAGTGGATGTCCCATACGCCGGGGCCGACTCCGTGCGGGAAGCCAGCGTCGCGGATGTCGTCGATAACGTCGCCGCGGCTGCGGGCAGCCTCGATCGAGGTGACATCGGCGTCGAGGGCCGTGATCGCGTCGATCACAACACCGAACTCCGAGTAGCAGAGGTGCGTGTGGATCTGGGTCGCGTCAGCAACGGCAGCCGTCGACAGGCGGAACGATCCGACCGACCAGTCGAGGTAGGCAGCCTGGTCAGCAACCTTGAGCGGCAGCAGTTCGCGCAGGGCGGGCTCGTCGACCTGGATGATCGCGATGCCGGCGTTCTCGAGGTCAGCGATTTCGTCGCGCAGCGCGAGACCAACCTGGTTGGCGGTCTCAGCCAGCGGCTGGTCGTCGCGCACGAACGACCAGGCCAGGATCGTGACGGGGCCCGTCAGCATGCCCTTGACGTGCTTCTTGCTCAGCGACTGCGCATACTCAGCCCAGCGCACCGTCATCGGCGCGGGGCGTGAAACGTCGCCCCACAGCAGTGACGGACGCGTCGCACGCGAACCGTAGGACTGCACCCAACCGTTCTGCGTGACGGCGAAGCCATCGAGCAGTTCAGCGAAGTACTGCACCATGTCGTTGCGCTCAGCCTCGCCGTGCACGAGCACGTCAATGTCGAGGTCGTGCTGCAGGTCGATCACGCGGGCGATCTCAGCCTTCAAGAACTCGTCGTAGGCCGCATCATCGATCTCGCCGCGAGCGTGAGCGGCGCGAGCCTTACGAATCTCGCCGGTCTGCGGGAACGAACCGATCGTCGTCGTCGGCAGCACCGGCAGGTTGAGCGACGCGTCTTGCGCGGCGACGCGCTCGTCTTCGTTACCACGCACAAAGTCGTCAGCCTGCAGCGCACCGGTGCGAGCACGCACAGCGTCAACACGAACGCCGGGTGCCGATGCACGGTCAGCGAGCGCTGCCGTTGCGGCGTCAAGCTCGGCTGCGATCGCGTCGCGACCCTCAGCCAGGCCCTTCGCGAGCGTCACGATCTGCGCAACCTTCTGGTCGGCAAACGCGAGCCACGACACCAGGCGCGCGTCAAGCTGCGTCTCGTCAGCAACGTCGTGCGGAACGTGCTGCAGCGACGTCGTGGTTCCGGCAGCCACCTGCGCGGCACCCAGCGACGCCAACTCACCGAGCTTGTCAAAAGCACCGGCGAGGTCGCCGCGCCAAATGTTGCGACCGTCAATCACGCCACCGACGAGAACCTTGTTCTCAAGGCCCGCGGCGGGCGCGGGGACGGAACCACGGCGCAGGTCGATAGCGATGCCGTCGACAGCGGAGCCAGCAAGCACGGTCCACGCTTCGGGCGACAGCTGCGCGTAGCCAGCAGCGACGAGAATCTGCGGGCGGTCAGCCGCACCGGCGAGCACGTCGTAGGCGACGCGAGCGGCCTCGGCCAGCTCAGCGGCTCCATACGGCAAGCTCTCGCTGACGAGCGCGGGCTCGTCGAGCTGGACCCACTCAGCACCAGCGGCCTTGAGTGCGGCCAGAAGCTCGACGTAGACCGGCAGCACGTCCTGCAGGCGCGACAACGGTGAGAAGCCTTCGGCAGCCTCGTCGGTCGCCTTCGCGAGCGCCAAGAACGTCACGGGTCCGACGATAACCGGACGCGTCGTGAAGCCCGCTGCGCGTGCCTCCGCGACCTGGTCAACGAAACGGCTGCTGGAGAGCGAGAACGCGGTGTTCTCGTCGATTTCCGGAACCAGGTAGTGGTAGTTGGTGTCAAACCATTTGGTCATTTCGAGCGGCGCACGCTCGCCCTCACCGCGTGCGGCGGTGAACAGCGCGTCGAGGCCGTACGAGCCGTCTGCCTGGCGCAAGTGTGCGAAGCGAGCCGGCAGGGCGCCCAGGGTGACGGCGATGTCGAGAACCTGGTCGTAGTAGGAGAACGACTCAGGAATCGACGAGTCGTCCTTGCCGAGGCCCAGCTCGGCCAGGCGGTTGCGGGTTACTTCGCGCAGCGACGCAGCCGTCGCCTCAAGCTCAGCCGCGGTGGTCTTGCCAGCCCAGTGCGACTCCACGGCACGCTTCAGCTCACGCTGACGCCCGATGCGCGGGTAGCCGAGGATGGTTCCTGCGGGGAAAGTCATCGTACGTTCTCCTTTTGGATGAGGATTCCGGCTTCGCGAAGCACCGCGAGAACCGTGTCGTGGTTGTTAAAGGCGTAAAGGTGAATGCCGGGAGCGCCGCCATCAGCGACCTCTCGAGCGAGGTTGGCGGCATACTCGATACCGAGTTCGCGCTGGCCCTCGGTGGTCGGCTCGATTTCGAGCGCGATGGCAAGCTCGCTGGGTAGCTCTTCACCGCTCAGCTCGAGCACGCGGTTGAGCCGTGCCGGGTTTGTGATCGGCATGATGCCGGGCAAAATCGGGATCGTGACACCGGCCTGCCGCGCACGTTCAACGAAAGCGAGATACGCGTCGGCGTGGAAGAACAGCTGCGTAATCGCGAGCGTTGCACCGGCAGCCTGCTTCGCGAGCAGCGCGTCGATGTGTTCGCTCGCGTGGCGCGAGCGCGGGTGGCCGTTCGGGAAGGCAGCGACCGCAATACGTACGCGGCTGCGGCGGTCAACGCGACCGGCACCGGGAATGCCAGGAACTTCGCTCACCCGAAACGGCACGCGCTCAGCCTGAACGCGGTCGATCAGCTGCACGAGCTGCGCCGAGCTCTCCAGGTCACCGAGATTAATGTCTTCTTCCCGCGTGCCTGCTGGCGGGTCGCCGCGAAGGGCCAAGAACGAGGTGATGCCGGCGTCCAGAAACTCGCGAATGAGCGTCGTGGCACCCGCGTAGGTGTTGCCGACGCACGTGAGGTGCGCGAGCGGGTCAACGTTCGTGTGCTCGCGGATGTACTTGAGTACTTCGAGGGAGCGCCCACCGGAGGATCCGCCAGCCCCATACGTCACCGAAATGAACTGCGGCGCGACGGCGGCCAGCTCATCAATGGTGCGGTGAAGCGCCTGCACCGACGTGTCGGTGCGGGGCGGGTACAGCTCGAAGGAGAACGGAACCGTTGCGATTTCTTCAGCCATTGTGCGTCTCCTTCCAGGGTCGATACGGACGTCGTGGGCACAACGCTACGACCGAGCGTTTCGAGGCCCACAATCGTGGGTGACGAAATGTGTTTCACGATGACGAAATATTTCGCCGCCCCGTGACACAAGCACCGGATAGCCTCGATGTATGGCACGTTCACTCCCCTACGGCTCCTGGCCTTCACCCATTTCAGCCGCTGACGCAGCCGCGGGTTCCGCTCGCTTCGACGGTGCCCGTTTCGTCAACGGTGAGGCGTTCTGGGCACAGTCCGTGGCCGGGCGAATGACGGTGTTTCGGGAGGGAACAGCGGAACCATTGTTGCCGGAACCATGGAACGTGCGTTCTCGACTACACATGTATGGCGGCGGCGCGTGGAGCGCGGGCGCTGATGGCACGGTGTATTTCGTTGAAGCGAGTGACCAGCGCGTCTGGGCATTGACACCAGGCACCGAGCCACGCCCCCTCACCCCGGTTGACGAAACGGCGACGTACGGCGGCCTCACGATGAGCGCCGGTCTGCTGCTAGCGGTGCGAGAGCGACGCTTGCCAGCGGGCATCGATCGCGACATCGTGACGATCGCGACGCGTGGCGACCTCAATGACTCCGTCATGAGCCTCGCCTCGGGTACCGACTTCGTGGCCCAGCCGGCGCTGAGCCCCGACGCCGCGAACCTCGCATGGGTGGGCTGGAACCACCCCGACATGCCGTGGGATCGTGCCAACGTTTACGTACGCTCGCTGATCACCGAGAACCACCCATTTTCTGTTTCCGAGGGTGCAGGCGTGCAGCCCCAGTGGAGTACCCGCGGCGACCTGTTCTTTGCCGATGACCGCACCGGCCGGTGGAACCTCCGCGCAACGCCCGCTGGTTCCGCTTCTTCCTTGCCCGTCGCGCCCGTCGATGCCGACACCGGCGGCGCCCTGTGGGTGCAGGGGCTGTCGTGGTTCCGTCTTCTCGATGACGGTCGCGTGCTCGCGGTGCGTACCGACGGCCGCGACCGCCTCGTGCTGATCACCCCCGATGGTGAGCGTGAGATTGTGACGCCGTTGTCTTCAGGAGTGATGGTCGAAGACGTCGACGGAACCAGGGTGCTGGTGAGCGGGGCTGGCGAGGCGGTGCCGGGTGGGGTGTGGCTGCTCGACGTCGATGATGCGGCGGTGCTGCGGCCGATTGCTGGCGGCGTGACAACGTGGGATGCCTCGGTGTTGCCACAGGCCGAGCCGATGAAGCTGGAAGGCCCACACGGCGACGTGCACGCGTTCTTTTACGCGCCCGTGAACCCGACCTCTGAGCCGGAGGCGGGTAAGCTGCCGCCGGTCATGATCATGGTGCACGGCGGCCCGACCGACCACACCTCCCCTGCGCTATCGCCGACGATCACGTACTTCACCAGCCGCGGCATCGCCGTGTGCGAAGTGAACTATGGCGGCTCAACCGGCTACGGCCGCGCCTACCGTGAGCGTCTGCGCGGCCAGTGGGGCGTTGTTGATGTTGATGACGTGATTGCTGCGGCCGACGCTCTCGCGGCCTCGGGCCGTGTCGATCCGGAGCGTATCGCGGTGCGTGGCGGCTCAGCTGGCGGCTGGACCGTGCTCAACGCCCTCGCGCGCAGCGACCGGTTTGCGGCGGGCATCGCCCGCTACCCCGTGACCGATGCCCGCGCTCTTGCGAGCGATGACGGCGAGTTTGAATCACGGTACTTCGATGGCCTCATCGGGCCCCTCCCCGAAGCCAACGACCTGTACGTCGAGCGCTCACCGCTGACCCACGCGGCGAAAATCTCCAGCCCGGTATTGCTGGAACAGGGCAGTGACGACCCCGTGGTTCCGCAGAGCCAAGCCGAGGCGATCCGCGACGCTCTCGCCGCAAACAGCGTGCCACATGCGTACGTGCTGTTCGACGGTGAGGGCCACGGGTTCCGTAAGCCCGAGACGCTGATCGCGTCGCTCGAGGCCGAGCTGGGGCTGTTGGCCACCGTGTTCGGGTTCGAGACCGACGTGCCGCCGCTCGCGCTCAGTTAGCGGGATCAGCGAGGCGTGCCGATCGGCGCGCCCGCCACCGTGTCACGGGCGGCAAGAAGAGCTGAATCAGCGGCCCGACGCCAAACGCAAAGATCAGCGTGCCCACGCCCACCGTGGTTCCGAATCCCCAGCCGATGAGCGCCCAACCGAGGATCAGCACGCTACCTTCGAGTACCGTGCGCACAAGCCACACCGGTTGCTTCGTGACGCGCACGAGGCCTGTCATCAGGCCGTCGCGCGGGCCCGGGCCGAAGTCGGCGTCGATGTAGAGCACCGTCGCGAATGCGAGGATCACGAGGCCCACGGCGAAGTACACGCATCGGAGCCACAGTTCGTCGGTTTTCGGCACAAACATGAGCGCGAGGTCGGCCCACAGTCCGACGGTGAGGCCGTTCATCAGGGTGCCGATGCCGAAACGTTGCCGCAGCGGAAACCACAGCAGCAGCACGACCACCGAAATCACGACGGTGGCAATGCCATACGTGAGGTCGAAGTTTTCGATGAGGCCGAAGCTCAGCACATCCCACGGCGCGACGCCGATGTGGGCGCGCACCATGAGGGCCAGCGCGAAGCCGTAGAGCGCGAGCCCAACAATGAGCTGCACCCAGCGGTCAATCGTGTCCTTCCGGCCTGACGTGTTGGCGGGAAGGAAGAACTTCCACCACATCAGACGGCGTACTGCTGAAGCTCAGCAGCGAGCCGTTCGCCGACACGGGCGTGCACGCGGGTGCCTTCGGCCTCGTGTTCCGACGAAATGAGCAGGCCGCTTTCGTGGATTTGCGAGACGAGCGAGCCACGGTCGTACGGAATGAGGGCGTGGACTTCGACAGCCGGAACCGGGAGGGCGTCTTCGACAGCGGCTCGCAGTTCGGCGATGCCTTCGCCCGTGCGGCTCGACACGAAGTACGAGTCGGGTTGCAGGCCGCGCAATACAAGGCGGGTGTCGTCATCGACGAGGTCGGCCTTGTTGAACACCACGATTTCCCGGGCGTCACGGGCCCCAACGTCGGCCATGACATCACGCACGGTCTGCAGCTGGCTCCCCGGATCCGGGTGCGCCGCGTCAACGACGTGCAAGATGACGTCGGCTCCGGCGACCTCTTCGAGGGTGGAGCGGAACGCTTCAACCAGCTGGTGGGGCAGGTTGCGTACGAAGCCGACCGTGTCCGTCAGCGTAAAGACGCGGCCGTCGGCGGTCTCGGTGCGGCGCGTGGTCGCGTCCAGCGTTGCGAACAGCGCATTTTCGACCAGCACGCCGGCCTCGGTGAGGCGGTTCAGCAGACTCGACTTGCCGGCGTTGGTGTATCCGGCGATCGCTACGGAGGGAATCGTGTGGCGCTTGCGCTCAGCACGCTTCGCTTCACGGGCAGGAGCAAAGTCGCGGATCTGCTGACGCAGTTGCGCCATGCGCGTGCGGATGCGACGGCGGTCAAGTTCGATCTTGGTTTCACCGGGACCACGCGACCCCATACCGGCACCACCGGCACCGACCTGGCCACCGGCCTGGCGGCTCATCGAGTCACCCCAACCGCGCAGGCGCGGCAGCAGGTATTCGAGCTGCGCGAGCTCGACCTGCGCCTTACCCTCACGGCTCTTGGCGTGCTGGCTGAAGATGTCGAGGATGACGGTGGTGCGGTCGATGACCTTGACCTTGACGACGTCTTCCAGGGCACGGCGTTGGCTCGGTGCGAGTTCGGAGTCGGCGATCACGGTGTCAGCGCCGAGCGCCGCCACGATGTCGCGAAGTTCTTGCGCCTTACCGCGACCGATGTAGGTGGCGGGATCGGGGTGCGGGCGGCGCTGCAGCAGACCATCGAGCACGATGGCGCCGGCGGTTTCGGCGAGCGCGCTCAGTTCGCGCAGCGAGTTTTCGGCGTCAATCTGCGCGCCCTGCGGGTACACACCGATGAGCACGACGTTTTCCAGACGCAGCTGGCGGTACTCGACCTCGGTGACGTCTTCGAGTTCGGTTGAGAGGCCCGGAACACGGCGCAGCGCGTGACGCGCCTCCAGATCCCACTGCTCACCATCTGTCGAGCCGTGACCGGCCGTTGCGTCGTCTTGCAGAGCCTGGGCAGCACCAAACACCCGCGTTGTGGTGCGGCGTTCGGCGTGAGCCAGAACCCGCTCGACGGGGTCAATGCCGTCACCGTTGACGTCGCCGGGCGCATTGGTTGCGGCGTCGTTCATCGCGTCATCGCGGGAACGGGCGTCGTCGGGGAATTCGTTGTCGCTGGGCAGGGTAATCGTCCTCTCGCACCGCCTACGCGGTTCAGTCAAGCCTAACCCTCCATGAAGGCCTCTGCTCCGATAGTCTTGACCCTCATGAGCAGTGATCACTATTTCAGTGCCACACCGTCCAGCTCGTACACCCCGCGCACCATTCACGTGACGCTGCAGGGCCGTGCCGTGGAGCTGACCACGGCGGGCGGAACCTTCTCTCCCGAGCGGTTGGATGCGGGCACCGCCGTGCTGCTCAATAACGTGCCCACGCCCGCCCCCGGCGGAAATCTGCTCGACATTGGTTGCGGCTGGGGTCCGATCACGCTGAGCCTCGCGATGGCATCGCCGCACGCAACCGTCTGGGCTGTCGATGTCAACGAGCGTTCGCTCGATCTCACGCGCCAGAACGCCGAATCGCTGGGCCTCGACAACGTGCGCGTTTGCAAGCCCGATGAGGTTCCCGACGACATCGTGTTTCGCACGATCTGGTCGAACCCACCGATTCGTGTCGGCAAGGACGAACTGCACAGCCTCCTGCGCCGGTGGTTGCCGCGCCTGGATGAGCGTAGTGACGCGTGGCTCGTCGTTGCCCGCAACCTCGGCTCAGACTCGCTCCAGCGCTGGCTTGACGCGACGCTCGATTCGACCTTCACGACGTCGCGTCACGCGACAAGCAAGGGCTACCGCGTGCTGCGCGTGCGCAAGCACGGCTCCCCGAGCACCGATACCCTCGACCTCGCGTAGGCCGTCAAGTTCCGCCTTTGGGCGGGCGCCGCGACGTGCCTCTACGCGAGTGAAATGGTTCCGCTAAACACCAGCGCTGCGGGGCCAGACAGCCCGACGTGTTCGCCCTCTTCGGTCGGAAACATCCGCACGCCCACAACACCGCCCGGAGCTTCGACGCGCCAATTGTGAGGTGCGTGCGGGCCCGCCCAGTGCCGTACAGCAAGCGCCGCGGCGGCGATGCCTGTGCCGCATGACAGCGTCTCCCCTACGCCGCGCTCAAACACGCGCATGCGGATGTGGCCGACGCCGTCGACGATCATGGGGTCTTCCGGAACGACAAACTCAACGTTCGCGCCGGCTGCGGGTGCCGGGTCGAGATGCGGGATGACTGCGAGGTCGAGGTCATCGAGCTCGGCGTGCGAGGCGAGAGCCACGACAACGTGCGGGTTGCCGAGGTTCAGGCTGAGGCCGGGGCGCGCGACGGCCAGGCCCCGCGTTCGCACGAGAGGTTCGGCGGCCTCGAGCTTCCACCGGCCGAGGTCGACCTGGAACCCCTGTGCCGAGCGCGTCAGGTCTTTGATGCCGGCACGGGTGCCGATCGGCAACGTGGAACCCGGCTCGATCGTGGCGAGGCCCGAGTCCAACAGGTACTTCGCGAAAACGCGGGTGCCGTTGCCGCACATTTCGGCCTTCGAGCCGTCGGCGTTGCGGTAGTCCATAAACCACTCCGCGGCGGGGTCTTCCGCGAGAATCGCGGCTCCCTCGGCGATCGCGGCGGAGCGCACGACGCGCAACAACCCGTCAGCACCGATACCAAAGTGGCGGTCGCAGAGTGCGGCGACCTGGTCGTCGGTCAGGTCGAGTTCGCCATCGGGGTCAGCGATGATGACGAAGTCGTTGCCGGTACCGTGGCCTTTGGTAAACGCGATCTGAGGCATGAGTCCAGTCTATTGACGCTCTCGATGCCGTCGCACGATTACGGCGTCGCGAGCAGGTCAGCTGCGGTCGTCTCGCGGGCGTCAATCCACTGCGCGTGCTTGTAGCGACGGAACCATGACACTTGGCGGCGCGCGTAGCGGCGCGTGAGCGCTTGCGTTTCAGCGATCGCCTCGGCCTCGGTCATCTCGCCGCGCAACTGGGCCAGCGCCTGCGCGTATCCAATCGCCCGCGGTGCCGTGGTTCCGTCTTCCAGCCCGTGCCCCCGGAGGTCTTCAACCTCGGCGGCCATGCCCTGCTCCCACATGCGGTCAACGCGCGCGTCGAGGCGCACCACGAGCTCATCGCGTGGGATGCCGGTCGCGATGATGCGGTGCGGCTGCCAGTCGATGGGTTTTTCGGGGAGCGCTGCTTTGTGGGTGTCTTTGCCAAGCTCCAGTACCTCGAGCGCGCGCACCAGGCGACGACCGTTGTGCGGGTCGATGCGTGCCGCGGTCTCCGGGTCTTTTTCGGCAATGCGCTGGAACATCGCGCCGGGGCCATGCTCGATCAGCTCAGCCTCAAGGCGCGCGCGAAGCTCTTCGTCGCGCGGCGGAAACTGAAAGTCGAAAAGCACGCTGGAGACGTAGAGGCCGGAACCACCGGCAAGAATCGCGATATTGCCGCGTGCCTGGATGGCTTCGACGGCAGCACGAGCTTCTCCCTGGTACCACGCGACGGCGGCGTCTTCAGCCGGGTCGAGCACATCGAGCATGTGGTGCGGGATGCCGCGGCGCTCCTCAACCGGCAGCTTCGCGGTTCCGATGTCCATACCGCGGTACAGCTGCATCGCGTCGGAGCCAACGACCTCAGCGGTCTCGCCGCGGCGCGCGAATTCGTCAGCGAGGTCGAGGGCGAGATCGCTCTTGCCGGTACCGGTGGCACCGACGACGGCGATCAGCCGCGGTGAACTCGTCACGCCTGCGGGCGCAACACCGGCAGGCCGAGGCCAACGATGCGCTTGCCGTCGTCGCCAACGGACGTTGCTGGTGCGGGCACGCCACAGGACTCTGCCTGCGAACGATCCCACGCATCGCCAGCACGCGTGCGGCGAATGCGCAGCTTCTCACCGTCAGCCACGTCAGCGACCAGGTAGTGCGGGGCACCACGCGTGATGGTCACGGTGACGACGTCGCCGGGGCGCGGAACCGCGGAACCTTCGGGCACGGAGAAGTGCACGAGGCGGTTGTCTTCGGCGCGACCAGAGAGGCGATGGGTTGCGGAGTCTTTACGACCCTCGCTGGCACCCACGAGCACCTCAACCTCGCGGCCGACCTGCTTCTGCGCCTCTTCATTGCCGACGCGCTCCTGGAGGGCGAGGAGGCGGTTGTAGCGCTCCTGCACGACCTCCTTCGGCACCTGGTTCTCCATCGTCGCTGCGGGTGTGCCCTCGCGGATGGAGTACTGGAACGTGAAGGCGCTCGCGAAGCGCGACTCTTCGACGACCCGCATGGTCTCGAGGAAGTCTTTTTCGGTCTCGCCCGGGAAGCCAACGATGATGTCGGTCGTGATCGCGGCGTTCGGCATCTTCTCGCGCACGCGGTCGAGAATGCCGAGGAACTTAGCGGAGCGGTACGAGCGGCGCATCGCCTTGAGCACCGTGTCAGAGCCCGACTGCAGCGGCATGTGTAGGGACGGCATAACGGCAGGAGTCTCAGCCATCGCGTCGATGACGTCGTCGGTGAATGCTGCCGGGTGGGGGCTCGTGAAGCGGATGCGTTCGAGCCCCTCAATCTCGCCAGCTGCACGCAGGAGCTTGCTGAATGCCTGGCGGTCGCCAAACTCAACGCCGTAGGAGTTCACGTTCTGGCCGAGCAGGGTGACCTCAACGGCGCCATCATCGACGAGCATCTTGATCTCGTTGAGGATGTCGCCAGGGCGACGGTCTTTCTCCTTGCCGCGAAGCGACGGCACGATGCAGAAGGTGCACGTGTTGTTGCAGCCGACGGAGATCGAAACCCAACCGCTGGAAACTGAGTCACGCTTCGTGGGCAACGTCGAGGGGAAGATCTCGAGCGACTCCAGAATCTCGAGCTGCGCCTCGTCGTTGTGACGTGCGCGCTCGAGTAGACCCGGGAGCGAGCCCAGGTTGTGGGTTCCGAAGACCACGTCGACGTAGGGAGCCTTGTCGATGACGGCTTGCTTGTCCATCTGCGCCATGCAGCCGCCGACAGCGATCTGCATGCCCTCCTTGCGGCGCTTGACCGACGCGAGGTGGCCGAGCGTGCCGTACAGCTTGCCGGCAGCGTTCTCGCGTACGGCGCACGTGTTGATCACGATGACGTCAGCTTCTTCGCCAAGCTCGGCGGGAAGGTAACCGGCGCTTTCCAGGGATCCGGAGAGACGCTCAGAGTCGTGAACGTTCATCTGGCAGCCGAGGGTGCGCACTTCATAGGTGCGCTGCGTACCGTCGGGGCGGAGCGCGGCGGGCGACGGCTCGATCAGCGTCGGGGCGTTGGAGGGTGAAGACATGATGGTGCCATTCTACGTTCCCGTTGACGCACCCAGGCCTCTTGCCGTGAGTCGCCGCCGCCCTCGCTAGCGGAACCGCGGGCGGTCAACCTCGCGAAGCGCTTGTTGCGCTGCGTCTCGTGCAACACTTCCGGAGAATCCGCGACGCGCAAGTTGCCCCATGAGGCGTCGCAGCGCCACGTCGGGTTCGAGGCGCGACAGGCTGTTCGCTTTCGTGCGGGCATATTCCAGCGCGCGTTCGTCGTCGTCATCGGGAAGCTCAGCCATGGCAGCGTCGGCCACGTCGCGATCGATACCGCGTTGGGACAACGCCAGCGCGATCGCCCGGCGACCCTGGCCCTTGCGGGTCGACCCGGCGTACACGATCTGCTCTGCCAACACCGCGTCGTCGAGGTAGCGGCGCGCAACGAACGCATCGACGATGTCGTTCTGAACATCGTCGGGGAAACTGAGCCCGCGAAGGTACGAGCGCGCCTCGGAGATCGAAAGCCCCTTGCCTCGGAGCTTCTTCAGCAGCGCAGCCTCGGCCTGTTCTCGATGCTCTTGGGGCGAAGCCTCGGGTGCTTCGTCGTCGACGCTCTCGACAACACGCAATCGCGGTCGCGAGCGCGGCGCGTCTGCGTGCGGCCCGCCGGTGCGGGCACACGTGCCGCGCCCCGTGCGTTCCTCCCGCGCTTCGGACGATCCAGTGGGCACGTCGGGCAGCGACTCCGTACGTCGCTCCCCCTCGGGCTTCTGGAGCTCAGACGCACGCATCAGGGTGGGCTTCTTGCGACGCGTGGCCGATGGCAACGTGGTGGGTGCCGATGTCGGATGACGGCGACGTGAACCCGCCTCATCGTCAGCAACGCCCGCCGATGGTGCCGATGACAGCGGCCGGAGAGGAGTCTGTTCCGGATCAACCCACCAGCCGTCGGCGTCGGTTGATTCAACCGGGTTCTCGTCGTGTACCCAGGAGTTGTCGGGCCTCGCTGTATTGGACGCAGGCGTGACGTCTTCGGGCGGCGCGGGGTTGTCGTCACGCCGCCCGAAGATCGGAATCACAGGAGCGAGCTCGTCGCCTCCGTGATTCACTTCACGATTCATGCCGAGCGACGCTCCTCGGTAGCTGCTTCTTCGGCGACGGCGCCGCCGATGCCAAGCTTGCCGAGAATCTTCTTTTCGATCTCGTTAGCCGTGTCAGGGTTCTTGAGCAGGAAGTTACGGGCATTTTCCTTGCCCTGACCCAGCTGCTCACCGTCGTACGTGTACCAAGCACCCGACTTCTTGACGATGGCGTGTTCGACACCGAAGTCGATCAGGCTACCTTCGCGCGAAATACCGACGCCGTAGAGGATGTCGAACTCAGCCTGCTTGAAGGGCGGAGCCATCTTGTTCTTCACGACCTTGACGCGGGTGCGGTTACCGACGGCCTCCGAGCCGTCTTTCAGCGTCTCGATACGACGAATGTCCAAACGAACCGACGCGTAGAACTTCAGCGCCTTACCGCCGGCGGTGGTCTCTGGTGAACCGAAGAACACACCGATCTTTTCGCGCAGCTGGTTGATGAAGATCATCGTGGTGTTGGTCTGGTTGAGGCCACCGGTGAGCTTACGCAGCGCCTGCGACATGAGGCGAGCTTGGAGACCGACGTGCGAGTCACCCATTTCACCTTCGATTTCAGCGCGCGGCACGAGGGCAGCCACGGAGTCGATGACGATCAGGTCAATGGCACCCGAGCGTACCAGCATGTCGGCAATCTCCAGCGCCTGCTCACCCGTGTCGGGCTGCGAAACGAGAAGCGCGTCAATGTCAACGCCCAGCTTCTTTGCGTACTCGGGGTCAAGCGCGTGCTCAGCGTCAATGAACGCGGCAATACCGCCGGCACGCTGAGCGTTGGCGATAGCATGCAGGGTCAGGGTCGTCTTACCGGAAGACTCGGGGCCGTAGATCTCGATGATGCGGCCGCGCGGAAGCCCGCCAATGCCGAGCGCAACGTCGAGGGCAATCGACCCGGTCGGGATCGTTGCAACGGGTGCGCGCTCGTCGCTGCCGAGGCGCATAACGGAACCCTTACCGAACTGACGGTCGATCTGGGCAAGGGCTGTTTCTAGTGCTTTTTCGCGGTCTGCGGGTGATGGCATGACGTGCTCCTTAGTGCTCGCGTTCTCTGTCGCCTATAGGCTGTCGCGCCGCCCCACGTGTGCGGGGCGTACCTTCGACAAGGCGTCGGTTGGTGATGACGCTGACACTACGCCGGGCCTCCGACATTGCTCATGTCAAGGGTCAAACCGTGGAGAAAAGCGCGCTCATCAACCGTTGTGAAGGAGCCTACGCCCAACTAGAACGGATATTCGAGGACACGCCGGAGAAAGTTTCGAAAAAGAAAAATCTCCGGCCGAAAAATCGGCCGGAGATTTTGCATTACCGACGCGCGCGGTCGATGCGCCCGGCGCCGTGCCACCGGCTTTGCGGAACATCGGCCTCAGCGCACAGCGCCAGCCAAATCTCTCGCGGTGGCACACCGGCAGCAAGTGCGGCGTTAGGCGTCATCCCGATGCCAGGAAGATGCAGATCTTCCAGCATCGTCAATGCCCGCCCACCGAACTCACCGTCGACGGCACGCAAGAACTCGCTACGGCGCATTAAGGCTTAGTGCAGCGACAGCTCAGGCTCGACAGCAGCCACCAGCTCGTCGGGAACAGTGTCCGGGAAGGAGCTGACCGTCTCGAAGGTCGTCAGACCCTCCAGAACGGCGATGCGATCCCCCACCTCACGCATCACGACAGAGATCGGAACATCGAGCGCTTCAGCAACGGCGGCGAGAATTTCGCTGGACGCTTCTTTCTGACCGCGCTCGACCTCGCTCAGGTAGCCCAGCGCAACACTTGCGCGGCTCGCAACCTGACGAAGGGTTTGTCCCTTTTGCTGGCGGAGGTCGCGAAGCACGTCGCCAATTTCCTGACGTACCAAGATCATTTCGTCCTCCTCCAAGTGAACACCCTAGCTGGGTGGTCAACAGTACCTTACGAACGCTAACGATTCGAACCGGTTTCATCGAGCGTATTACTCGATTCCCTCAGAACAACCGCGAATGGCCGAGGTTCATTCCCCAGAACCCTATGTATTCGCTGAATACGGCTCGTCACCGCACGAAATCAGCTCCCGCTGGCACGAAACCGCGCCATCTTCTCTGCACGTGAGATTACTCGTCAAAGCCCGAGTGCACGACCCACTGCCGTGACCGCTTCGCCAACGCTGGCGGCGCGAATCTCTGCGCGGGTTCCTGCGAGGAGAAGCGGAACCACGAGCTCGGTTTCTGGGGTGGAGACCGCCACGTAGACGGTACCCACGGGCTGCCCGTCGGCGGGGTCCGGGCCCGCTACTCCGGTCGTCGCCACGCCCACATCTGCTGGCCCGCTCACACCGACCGCCGCGCGTACACCGCGCGCCATCTGCAGGGCAACATCCGGGTCGACGGCACCCTTGCGTGCGAGCAGGTCGCCGTCAACGCCGAGTACCGTCTCCTTGACGCTGGTCGCATATGACACGACCCCACCCAGGTAGACGGCTGAAGCACCGGGAACCGACACGAACGCGTCTGCCAGCAACCCGCCCGTCAACGACTCTGCTGTCGCCAACGAGTACCCTCGGCGGGCGCACTCGGCAAGAACCTGTTCAGGCGTTGTCATGACCCTTGCCACGTTGAGCGCGCCGGCCGCGAAGGTCGGCGGCGACGATGTCAATGCCGCTGACCACGGTCAATACGACGGCGATCGTCATCGTCACAGCGTTAACGATGTGAATCCAGTCGCCGACGACATTCCACAGCGGCAGCAGCGCGAGCGACAGCGCCAGCGCCTGCGCCACCGTCTTGACCTTGCCCATCCAGGCAGCGGCGACAACGTGATCCGACGCTACCGCGAGTCTCATGATCGTGATGCCGATCTCGCGTACGAGCACGAGAATCGTGATCCACCACGGCAGTTCGGCAAGAATCGACAGGCCCACAAACGCGAGTCCGGTGAGCGCCTTGTCGGCAATCGGATCAAGCAGCTTACCCAGGTCAGTGACGATGTTGTGCTTGCGTGCCAAGTAGCCGTCGATGCCGTCCGTCGCGATCGCGACGATGAACAGAATCGCGGCGGCCCAGCGCAGCGTCTCGTCGCGCCCGCCATCGGCGAGCAGCATCCAGAAGAACACCGGTGCGCACAGAATGCGGACGATGGTGATCGCGTTGGGCAGTTGCCGGGGTACAGCCATTAGTCGCGTCCTGTCAGGTTCCAGGCGTCTTCGTCGCCATCGTCATCGCTCTCCACCACCGGAAGACCGTCGTACTGTGCCGCGATCGCGTCTTCGCCGTAGCGGTCGGACTCATCATAGGCAGGCTGCGGGGCCGGAACCATGGGTGCAGCCGCCAATGCGGGCGCCACCGGGTCAACGGGTGCGACAGGCGCAGCAGGGGCTGCCGACGGCGGCTCCTCGCCACGCAAGCGGGCGAGAACCGACGGCAATTGTTCCGTCGTCACCAGCACATCGCGCGCCTTGGATCCTTCGGACGGGCCGACAATTTCGCGCGACTCGAGCAGATCCATGAGGCGACCGGCCTTGGCGAAGCCGACACGCAGCTTGCGCTGCAGCATCGAGGTCGACCCGAACTGGCTCGAAACAATGAGCTCGGCCGCGGCCAGAAGCAGTTCGAGGTCGTCACCGATGTCGGCGTCAACTTCCTTCTTCTCAGCAACCTGCTCAACGTCAGCGCGGTACTCAGGGCGGGCCTGGCCGGTGACGTGCTTGACGACCTTCTCAATCTCCGACTCGCTGACCCAGGCGCCCTGCACACGGAGAGCCTTGGAAGCGCCCATCGGCAGGAAGAGGCCGTCACCCTGACCAATGAGGCGGTCAGCGCCGGGCTGGTCGAGAATAACGCGGGAGTCGGTGACGCTCGTCACGGCAAACGCGAGACGTGACGGCACGTTGGCCTTGATGAGACCCGTTACGACGTCGACAGACGGTCGCTGGGTTGCGAGCACGAGGTGGATACCCGACGCACGAGCGAGCTGCGTGATGCGCACGATCGAATCTTCAACGTCGCGCGGGGCGACCATCATGAGGTCGGCGAGCTCGTCGACGACGACGAGGAGGTACGGGTACGGCTTGAGTACGCGCTCGCTGCCAGCCGGCACCTCGATCTCGCCGGCAACGACGGCCTTGTTGAAGTCGTCGATGTGACGGAAGCCGAACGACGCGAGGTCGTCGTAACGCATGTCCATCTCTTTCACGACCCATTGCAGCGCTTCTGCGGCCTTCTTGGGGTTCGTGATGATGGGCGTGATGAGGTGCGGAACACCGGTGTACGACGTGAGTTCAACGCGCTTCGGGTCGATGAGCACCATGCGAACTTCACTCGGCTTGGAGCGCATCAGCAGGCTCGTGATCATCGAGTTCACGAAGCTGGACTTACCGGAACCGGTCGAACCGGCAACGAGAAGGTGAGGCATCTTCGCAAGGTTTGCGACAACGTAGCCGCCACCAACGTCTTTACCGACACCAATCGTCATCGGGTGCGTGCTCTTCTTCGCCGCGTCCGAGCGCAGGATGTCACCGAGGGTGACGATCTCGCGGTCGGTGTTCGGGATCTCAATACCGATGGCGCTCTTGCCCGGGATGGGCGCCAGGATGCGCACTTCGTTCGAGGCGACGGCGTAGGCGATGTTGTTCGTGAGCGCGGTGATGCGCTCGACCTTAACGCCGTGGCCGACCTCAACCTCGTACTGCGTAACTGTCGGGCCACGGGAGAATCCGGTGACCTTCGCGTCAACACCAAACTGCTCGAACACACCCGTGACGGCCGCGACGACAGCATCGTTCGCTGCCGAGTGGGCAACGCCCGGCGCGCCCTCCTTCAGCGCGGAGTCGCTGGGCAACGTGTACGGCGCAACGGGCGAACCCATTCCGCGCTCGCCCGGCCCATCGGTTCCGAATCCGGACAGACCCGGCAGATCGGTGGCCGTCTCATTTTGATCAAGGTCGTCCTTGATCGACGTGGCGGCGGTCTTCGTGGAGAAGTCTGCGGCGTTGCGCAGGTCAGTGAGAACCTGCGTGGCGGCATCGGGAGAAATTGTCGGCGTGGGTGCGGCGGGGGTCGCCTTCGTCACGGCCTGCTCGAAGCTCCCGTCGTCCTTCGAAGGATCAAGGAGCGCGGTGAGCGCGTCGGAGTCGAGACCAGAGTCGTCGGCTTCTTCGCGGCCCGACTTATTGCGACGCCACCAGGGCACGCTCTCGTCACCCTTGGCCGCTTCGTCTTCGGTATCGCGGAAGGTCGGGCCGGCGCTCTCGCCCTTCTCCTGACGGTCCTCACCAAACAACCATGCGTACAGGTCACCCACGCGCTGCGGAATACGGTTCGGCGGGGTCTTCGTGAGGATCAGCACGCTCAACACGGTCAGTAGCGACAACAGAATGTAGGCGACCACGTCGGTCAGCAACGAGAGCGGCTGACCCAGCATCCAGCCGAATAGGCCACCAGCCGCGCTCAGCGCGGGCATGCCCTGTACGGCGTCTGCGGCCGCTGTCTCCGACAGCGTCGGTTGCGGCTTGCCGCCAGCGATGTGGCAGAAGGCTGCCAGCGCCAGGGTGAAAATACCGAACCCAATACCGATGCGCCCGTTGTCGTGAACGGACGATGGGTGACGGAAAAGCCAGCCGGCCAGAAGAATGAGCATGACCGGGAAGACGAAGGCAACGCGACCGATCAGACCGCCGAACGAGTAGGCGCTGATCGTGGCGGCAACATCGTTGCCGATGAAGAACCACTCGTTGACGGCGCCGGCGATCGCCAGCAACACGAGCAGGAAAGGCAGGCCATCGCGGCGCTGATCTTTCTCCAGTGACTCCGGGCCGAAGGCCCGGAACATGCCGCCAACCCCGTGTGCGAGACCCGTGAATGCGCGCGTCGACGCTGCCGGCTTCACCGGCTCATCGACGTAGTTCTTGGGTGCGGGTTGTACCTTTTTTGCGCGCGACGACGTGCCCTTTGCGGGCGCGTCAGATTTCGCGGCTTGGCTGTTCGTCCTGGCCATGCCTCCACGGTACGTCGAGGCCCCGACATTTAGCCGGATTTCGCTCGGCTAGGCGCAAGACCAGGCAAAGCAAAACGTGCCGCGCTTCTGAGCGAAGGCGGCACGTTTTGTCAGGATACTTAGGCTTCGATGACGAGCGGAACAATCATCGGGCGACGACGAAGTCGCTGGTTGACCCAGCGGCCAATCGTACGACGCACCACCTGGCTGAGCGCATGCGAGTCACGCACACCCGCAGCGGCGGCCTCGGCCAGTGCGGCTTCAATCTTCGGACGCACGTCGTCAAAGACAGCGTCATCTTCGGCAAAGCCGCGCGAATGAATGTCGGGCCCGGAAATCACGGCACCGGTCGACGAATCGACGACCACGATGACAGAAATGAAGCCCTCTTCCGCGAGGATACGGCGGTCCTTGAGGTCAGCGTCGGTGATCGCGCCCACGCTGGAACCGTCAACGTAGACTTTGCCGACGTCGAGCTGGCCGACGACGGTGACGTCGCCGGCCTTGAGGTCCATCACGGTGCCGTTCTCAGCGAGAATCGTGCGCTCGGGCGCAATACCGGTCTGCTGCGCGAGCTTGGCGTTGGCAACCAGGTGGCGGTATTCGCCGTGCACCGGCAGCACGTTCTTCGGCTTCAGAATGTTGTAGCAGTACAGCAGCTCACCGGCCGCGGCGTGACCGGAGACGTGCACCATCGCGTTGGACTTGTGCACAACATTGGCACCGAGCTTGGTCAGCCCGTCGATGACGCGGTAGACCGCGTTCTCGTTGCCCGGGATGAGGCTCGAGGCCAGAATCACGGTGTCGCCGGGGCCCGGCTCAATCGCGTGATCAAGGTTGGCCATGCGGCTGAGCACAGCCATCGGCTCGCCCTGCGAACCCGTCGACATGTAGACGATCTGGTCTTCGGGAAGATCGCGCGCCTTCTTGTAGTCGATCAGGATGTTCTCTGGCACCTTGAGGTAGCCGAGCTCTTCGGCGATCGTCATGTTGCGCACCATGCTGCGGCCGAGCAACGCGACGCGGCGGCCGTGTACAGCGGCGGCATCCAGCACCTGCTGTACGCGGTGCACGTGGCTGGAGAAGCTTGCAACGATCACACGGCGCGGCGACTTACCGATGACCTGGTCAAGCACCGGGCCAATGCCACGTTCGGTCGGCGTGAATCCAGGAACGTCCGAGTTCGTGGAGTCAACGAGGAACAGGTCAACGCCCTCTTCGCCCAGGCGCGAGAACGCGCGCAGATCGGTCAGACGGCCATCGAGCGGCAACTGATCCATTTTGAAGTCACCCGTTGCTAGTGCCATACCAGCGGGCGTGCGAATCGCGACAGCCAGTGCGTCAGGAATCGAGTGGTTGACCGCAACAAACTCCAGGTCGAAGGGCCCAACCTTTTCCTGCTGGCCCTCCTTCACGACGAGCGTGTAGGGGCGAATCTTGTGCTCTTTGAGCTTCGCTTCGACGAGCGCGAGCGTCAGCTGCGAGCCGATCAGTGGAATGTCGGGCTTGAGGCGCAACAGGTACGGAACCGCACCAATATGGTCTTCGTGACCGTGCGTGAGCACGACGCCCTCGACATCGTCCAGTCGGTCGCGCAGGGATTCGATGTCGGGCAGGATCAGGTCGACACCGGGCTGGTGCTCTTCCGGAAACAGCACGCCACAGTCGACAACAATGATCTTGCCTTCGTATTCGAAGGTGGTCATGTTGCGACCGATTTCGCCGAGACCGCCGAGCGGCGTTACGCGAAGGGTGCCGGGTTCAAGCGGCGGAGGTGAATAAATCGTGGTGGGCATGAACGCCTTTCAGCGAGTCGTCCCGTGCACCTTCGGCAGCGCGCCGCCTGCAGCGGCATTGCGGTCAGGGCGGAAGTTCGAGAAGTCAATGCCAGCGACGTCGCGCACAAGCGCCAATTCGTCTTCAATCTTGGCGGCTTCCCACTCTTCCGGTCCGACGAGCGGAAGACGGACACGGGGGCTATTGATACGGCCGAGGCCGTGCAGGATGTACTTTGCTGCGACAGTGCCCGGAACGTGCGTCATTGCTGCGCGTACCAGGGGCTCCAAGCTGCGGTGCTGCTCGGTTGCCGCGTGAAGGTCGCCGCGGTTTACGGCGTCCACGATGGCCCGGTACGGTGCGGCAGCAATGTTTGCCGTCACACCGATGAGGCCCGTTGCACCAATCGACAGGTGCGGAAGAACGTTGGCGTCATCGCCAGAGAAATACATCAGATCCGTCTGGTTGAGCACGCGGCTGACTTCGCTGAAGTCACCCTTCGCGTCTTTGACGGCCAAAATGTTGGGGTGGTTCGCGAGGCGTAGGATTGTTTCGTACTTGATCGGAACGCCGGTGCGCCCGGGAATGTCGTACAGGATGACCGGAAGGTCAGTGGCATCAGCGACCAGGCGGAAGTGCGTGAGGATACCCGCCTGCGTGGGCTTGTTGTAGTACGGCGTGACGATCATGAGGCCGTCGGCGCCAGCCTTTTCGCTGGCCTTGTACAGCTCGATCGCGTGCGCCGTCTCGTTGGAGCCGCCGCCAGTGATGATCTTGGCGCGACCGGCAGAGACGCTCTTGCCCACTTCGACGAGCTTCAGCTTCTCAGCGTCTGTCAGTGTCGACGTCTCACCCGTGGTTCCGGTGACGACAATGCCGTCAGCACCGTCGGTGATGACCCGGTCGATGTGCTTCTCGACCGCGGGCCAATCCACTTCACCGTCAGCCGTCATCGGAGTGACGAGCGCAACAAGAACCTGTCCGAAGGGATTGGGGGTAGCGGCCATGCTCCCAGAGTAGCGGTCGCACCGCGTGCCCGCGAAACAGTAGGGCACGAAATGTCGGCGATGCTCGAGGAGTTACCGCCCGCGCGAACCCATCCGAGCCAATGTGCGGTCCGGAAGAATCCCGGTCAGCTTGGCGATCAGCTTGTATTTCAGTGACGGAATCGACACCGCTTTACCTCGGGCGACATCGCGAAGAGACTCCGCGACAACGTCGGGCGCATTCAGCCACATCCAGCCCGGAATCCCCTCATTGCCGGGGGCGAGGCCCATCCGCTCATGAAAATTCGTGTGCGTGTAGCCCGGGCATACGGCCGTCACCGACACGTTGTCATAGTGACCGTTGGCCCACCGCGAGAATGACACGAGCCACTGTTTACAGGCACCGTATGTCGAGCGCGGAATGTAGGCCGCAATCGACGCGACGTTCAAGATCCGCCCGCCGCGTTCCCGCATCACCTGCAGTGCCGCGTGCAAAAGCTGGAGGGGCACGGCAACGTGCAGAGTCAGGTGGTCAAGCTCAGCAGCCACATCGTTTGACGCAAATTCCAGCGGCAACCCGAAGCCGGCGTTGTTGATCAGCAGCTCAATCGGTTCAGCGGTTGATTTCACGCGCTCGACCACCCGAGCAAGATCGTCAGGGTTGAGCAGGTCTGCGACCAGGATGGTGGCGGAACCACCAGCTGCGGTGACCTCGTCGGCGACCGTTTGGAGCGCGTCAGTGGAGCGCCCAACCAAGACGAGTGCGGCGCCTTGCTTGGCGAGCTGGCGGGCGTATTCAGCGCCGAGCCCGGAGCTGGCGCCAGTGATCAGTGCGGTGCGGGGCATGAGGCCAACCTAGGGGTAAATGAAAGATTTGGACACATAAGCCACTTCGCGCGCTCGCAGTCGTACGCTTCCTGACGTGGAAATCGGAACAGCCCTGGCCTCGCTTGCCGCGATCATCGTCTCGGTCACGGTGCTGGGCGTGTACCTGCGCTCCCGGGATGGCCGCATCACGGTAACGGCGCCCACTGGCACGGTCGTCGACCCCGCTGAGATTGGCCTCGCGCGGTTTGCCGATGGCGCCGCGCTCGTACAGTTCTCGACGGCAACCTGCGCTCGCTGCCCCGGAGTTCGACGCCTGCTGTCAGCTCTTGCCGCTGACGAGGCCGGCATCGTGCATGTCGACGTCGATCTCACTCACCGCGTCGATCTCGCCTCCCGCTTTGGCATCATGCAAACCCCGACGACCCTCGTCATAGCCAGCGATGGTTCCATTCGCGCGCGCATCGCCGGCACCCCCACACTTGATGCGGTGCGCGAGCACCTCGCCGCCCTCCGAACGGAGCAGCATGTCTCGTCCTCACGGTATTGACCCGCGCGGCCCGCGCTTTGCTGCTGGCATCACCGCAACTCTGCTTGCAGTGACGGTCGTCTTCGGGTTGGTCGGCGTCAGCGCTGCACGCCTCATCGGCGCCAGCTTCGGGTGGTTCAGCACCGAGCCCATTGACTTTGGATATGTTGCTGGCGGCTTCGTCTTACCGGCTATCCCGATAGCGGCACGCGTCGCCGACGTCGGGTTCATTCTGCTCGCGATCGTCACCGCGCTCTTCGCGTGGGGTGTGCTTTCGCCGCGCACGGCGCCGTGGGGCGTGCTTTACCGCACCGTCATCGCGCCGCGGTTGCCCAAACCGACAGAGCTCGAAGACCCGCGCCCGCCACGATTCGCGCAGGGCGTCGGGCTGGCGGTTAGCGGTATTGGTGTGATTCTGCACTTGCTCGGCGTTCCGCTGGCGATTCCTGTTGCCGCTGGGTTCGCCTTCGCCGCAGCCTTTTTGAACGTCGCCTTCGACTTCTGCCTGGGCTGCCAGATGTACCTGGTGTTGCGACGGCTGAAGCCGCGCCCAGCGGCCTAGCCACGGCCCCCAAAACCTCGTTAGGCTCAACACGTAGGCCAACGACAGGAGGACCCATGGCGGTAACCAGTGAAGCAACAACAGTGTGGGAAGGCTCCCTGAGCGAAGGCTCCGGAACCGTCGCCCTCGACACGTCGCGTGTCGGCACGTTCAACATCGACTGGAAGGCACGCTCGGAGGGTTCTGACTCGACGACCACGCCCGAAGAGCTGATCGCCGCCGCTCACGCTTCGTGCTTCAGCATGGCGCTGTCGCACGCGCTGACGCAGAACGGCACTCCCCCGGAGCGCCTGCAGACCACCGCGTCTGTCACGTTCCAGCCCGGTGTCGGTATCTCCGGCAGCCACCTCAACCTGAACGCCACGGTTCCGGGACTCTCGGAGGAAGACTTCCAGCGGATCGCGGCCGAGGCAAAGGCGGGCTGCCCGGTTTCGGCAGCACTCGCCGGCATTGATATCACGCTCGAGGCAACGCTTGCCTAACGAGTTCGTCGTTATCGGGGGCGCGTCCGGTTCTATCGGGCGCGCCCTCGTTTCGTCATACGAAAACGACGGCGTTCGCGTCGTGCGGCTCGTGCGCCGCGAGCCGACCAGCGCCGACGAAGTGCGCTGGCTCGACGGCAATGAGCTCGATCCCGCTGTCTTGCGTGGTGCGAGCGCGGTCATTTGCCTCAACGGTTCCTCCGTCGGATCGTTGCCGTGGACGAAGAAGAAACGTGCTGAGTTTCGACAGTCGCGCGTCATTCCGCGCCACCTCATTGCTCGCGCGCTCATGCAGCTGGGTGACGACGCCCCACACTTCGTGCATGCCTCCGCTGCCGGCATCTACGGCTTCGACGCTGGCGTTGTTGCCGAAGACGCAGCGATCGGAACCGGTTTCACTGCCGAGCTCGCCGAGGTCACCGAAGCCGCGGCGTCTCTCACCACAACGCCCACCACGCACGCCCGCATTGGCGTCGTGCTGCACCCGGAGAGTGTGCTCAAACCCCTTATTCCGCTCACTTTGCTCGGTCTCGCGGGGCGCCTCGCCTCCGGCGCGCAGAGCTGGCCGTGGGTTTCCCTCGACGACGCCGTTGCCGGTCTGCGATTTGTCGCCGAACACCGGCTCGCAGGCCCCGTCAACCTCACCGGCCCCACGCGCGCCACGGCAACCGACATCACTTTCGCTGTCGCGCGCGAACTCAACAAGCCCTACGTGGTTCCGGTACCCGCATTCGCACTGCGCGCGGTGATCGGTGCCGAAGCCGCCAACAATATGTTGCTCATCGACGCTGAAGTGCGCCCACAACGCTTACTCGAGAACGGCTTCGTGTTCCGCTACGAAACGGCGGAAGAAGCGATCCATGATTCGCTTGCGCCGCTGCGGTTGGACGCTTAGCGCAACCAGCGGGTGCGTTACGCCGTAGCGTGCTTCTCGATGGCAATCGCCTTGCGAATCGCCTGACGCGCGCGGGTGCGGTCACCGGCGGCGTCGTAGACCAATCCGAGCCGATACCAGGCACGCCAGTCGTCGGGGTTCGCTTCAACCTCGGCGCGGTAGCGCGGGAACAGCTCGTCGCCTGCCTCCTTGCGGGGGCGGCCGCTCGGGTAGGTCGCAACATCTTCTTGCGGCAGTGCGCCTTCGGCCTCCAGTACATTGCCGAGGCGCTGCGAGTGCCGACCGAACTGCACTTCGCGCCACAGCGCCCACGCACCGATGAGCGGAAGCGCGAGCAGGGCAACACCCATTGCGATCGCAATCGGGTCACCGGTCGAGAGCATGATGACACCGCGCTGCGCGACAAAGACGATGTAGAGCGCAAGCACGACCGCCATGATGACGGCACCGATGCGGTTGCTCACGAGTCAGCTCCGGCTGGTGCACCAATGCCGATGTCGATGAAGTTCTCCAAGCCCACAACGATGCCGGTGACGTCGAGTGCGGAGCGCACGGCGATCGCGATGCCGGGCGCGTACGCCGCGGCCGAGTCGATCGTGTCGTGCGTGATCGTTACCGACTCCCCCGGGCCCGACAAAATGACGTCTTGCCGGGCGATGACACCCGGGCGACGCAGCGAGTGCACCGGCACCGAGGCCACCTGCTGGCCACGCGCGCGCTGGTCAACGTGCGGCGCAGCAACCGGCATCTCACGAGCCGCAGCAATCATCTCGGCAGTTCGCACCGCGGTTCCGCTCGGCGAATCGACCTTCGTATCGCGGTGTGCCTCAATGATTTCGACCGAGTCAAACAGGCGGCCGGCGGCGGCTGCCAGAGCCGTCGCGACGATGGAGCCGAGCGAGAAGTTCGGGATGAAGACGATGCCGATGCCCGCTTCGACGACGTCGGGGCGCAGCGCCGCGATGCGGTCGGCCGACCAGCCCGACGTAGCGACGAGCACGTTCACGCGAGCCGCAATGGCTTCGGCCACGACCTCGGTGCTCACCGCCGGGTGGGTCGCGTCGATGACAATGTCAACCTCGGTAAACGAGGCGAAGGTGTCGCGTGAGCCGAGCGCGTGCGTCACCTCGAAGCCGTCGAGCGAGTCGATAACGCGACGAATAATGGTTCCGAGCTTGCCGGAGGCGCCAACGAGGGCAACGCGGGTGGTCATTGTTCCATCCTAAATCGCGGGCTCAGGCGCGACGAGTCAGACGAGCGTGTTCTCGGGCAGACCGGTGCGGTCTTCGAATGCGAGGTGCGCGAGGTCGTTGTGGGTGATGAGGGTCCACGGGCGGCTCTGCTTCTGCGCCAGAATCGTGAGACCCGCATTCGCCTGGTTCAGGGTCATCCAGCGCCAAGCCGGTGCTCCCAGAACCTCGGTAACGAACCGCGCAATCACGAAGTTGTGGGTGATGAGCAGCTCGTGAACGTCGCCGGGCTTACGACCGAGAAACTCCGCCATCGCGTCAGACATCTGTGCCTTACCCGCTTCGATTTCTTCCTCGGTAATGGAACCAAAGAACGGCTCGAATGCGGCAGGAGTGTCTTCTTCCATTCCGGTGGGAATGCAGTCAAAGAGCAGGGCGTGCGGCTGGGGCTCGACGGCGGGTAGGCGCTCCGCGATGATGCGGGCCGTTTCGCTCGCACGTTCGAGCGGTGAATGCCACACGGCGTCGAGCGGAACACCCGAAAGTCGGTCGGCGATAGCTTCGGCCTGGCGAACGCCTCGAGGAGAGAGGGGGCCATCAGGAAGCCCGTGCTCGGCGCCCTGTTGCTCACCGTGCCGGACCAGGTAGATATAGTGCGTCACGAACTCGCTCGTCTCTTTGCCGGATCATCTCCACCCTACCGGGCGAGGCGAGCGCTCCGGGTCATCCGAGAGCGCGGTTTAGCTCGGCAAGGTGGGCACGCCCGAGGGAGACACCAACGCCCTGCATCAGCTCATCGACATGCGCCGTGGAGTACACGTTGGCGATGGGCGCGACGATGAGTCGCTGTGCACGAAGCCACGCAATAGCGACCGCGGCATCCGGTACGCCCAGCTCTGCGGCAATCGCGTCAAGCGCGCGCAGTAGGCGCGTGCCGCGACGGTTCATGTTGGTGCGAAGTTGGTCGGCGCGAGCGCCAGGCTGCAGGCGTGAGCGTGAGCGGTGGGCGCCGGAGAGGAACCCGTGTTCGAGCGGGTGCGACGGCGTGACGGCCAGCCCCTGGGCGCCGGCGACGAGGCGCAGGTCGCCGTCAAATTCATCACGTCGAACCATGTTGTACGGCACGTCGACGACCGTGATGCGCGGGTAGCCGGCGGATGCCAGAATTCGCGACTCTACGAGGCGTTCGGCACTGAATCGGTGCGCACCAATGGCGCGTACCTTGCCCGTGTCGACGAGCCATTCCGCCGTCGCGAGGGTGTCTTCCGTGGCGGCGCGCGTGTCGGTGCCATCCAGGTAGAGAACGTCGATGTGCGTGGTTCCGAGTCGTTGCAGCGACGCTTCTACCGCGCGCACGAGGTTGGTGGAACCAAGACCGGGGTTGTCGGGGTGTCCGCCGACACGCGTGGCCAGGACCACGTCATCGCGCACGGCGCGCGATGACAGCCATTGACCGATGATGAGCTCACTCCGACCGGCAGCGAAGCTGTCTGCGGTGTGCACCATGTTGCCACCGAGATCGAAGAAGCGATCCAGAATCGCGTTGGAGTGCTGCTGGTCAACGTTCCAGCCGAACTCACCACCGCCAAGAATGACGGGGAAGATGGAGAACCCGGTTTCGCCAAGCGGCACCCTGATCCGGCTACCGAGCGATCGCCCTTGAACCGGAATCGGTGCGGAGGGGTGGGTTTCTGGCGCGAGCACAACCGAGGGGTGAGCGATGGCTTCTCCGCTGGTCATGATTTACCCGCTTCCGACTTTTTGCGCCATACCCCTGCATGGTGCACTTCGTCTTCTCCGAGAGTAGAACGCGTTCTCTGGGAATTTTGCGTTTGACGCGAACTTTTCTGAAACAGCGCATAACGTTCCGGTTACAAAGGCAAAGGGCCCATCCCCGAGGGGATGGGCCCTTTGTAGCGATTAGTCTTCGGCAGGAGCCTCAGCTGCTGCTTCGTTCTCATCGGTGACCGGCTCGAGCGACAGCTTGCCGCGGTCGTCGATCTTCGTGATGCGAACGAGAAGCTTCTGGCCGACCGAGACAACGTCTTCGACGTTCTCAACGCGCTTGCCACCGGCGAGCTTACGAACCTCGCTGATGTGGAGCAGTCCGTCCTTGCCCGGGAGGAGCGAAACGAACGCGCCGAAGGTAGCGATCTTGACAACCGTACCCAGGAACTGCTCGCCAACCTCGGGGTTGGTCGGGTTAGCGATCGCGTTGACCTGCGCACGAGCAGCCTCAGCCGACGGACCATCGGTTGCACCGATGTAGACGGTTCCGTCTTCTTCGATGGAGATCTGAGCGCCAGTCTCGTCCTGGATCGAGTTGATCGTTTTGCCCTTCGGGCCGATCAGCTCACCGATCTTGTCGACAGGGATCTGAACCGAGATCACGCGCGGAGCGGTCGGTGCCATCTCGTCGGGCTCGTCGATTGCGGCGTTCAGAACGTCGAGGATCGTGTTACGAGCGTCGTGTGCCTGCTGTAGGGCAGCCGTCAGCACGGACGACGGGATGCCATCGAGCTTCGTGTCGAGCTGGATAGCGGTGATGAACTCACGCGTACCAGCGACCTTGAAGTCCATGTCGCCGAGGGCGTCTTCGGCACCGAGAATGTCGGTCAGCGCTGCGTAGCGCGTCTCGCCATCAACCTCGTCCGAAACCAGACCCATGGCGATACCGGCAACAGCGGCGCGCAGCGGCACACCAGCGTTGAGCAGCGACAGCGTCGATGCGCAGACCGAGCCCATCGAGGTCGAGCCGTTGGAGCCGAGAGCCTCGGAGACCTGACGGATCGCGTACGGGAACTCTTCGCGGCTCGGGAGCACCGGAACAAGTGCGCGCTCTGCGAGGAAGCCGTGGCCGATTTCGCGGCGCTTCGGGCTACCAACACGGCCCGTCTCACCTGTCGAGTAGGGCGGGAAGTTGTAGTGGTGCATGTAGCGCTTGCTCGTCGTCGGCGACAGCGAGTCAATCTGCTGCTCCATCTTGAGCATGTTCAGCGTCGTGACGCCCAGGATCTGGGTCTCACCGCGCTGGAAGATAGCCGAACCGTGAACGCGCGGGATGACCTGCACCTCAGCGTCGAGCGGACGGATGTCTGCCAGGCCACGACCATCGATGCGAACACCCTCGGAGAGGATGCGACCGCGAACGATGTTCTTGGTAACCGATTTGTAAGCAGCCGAGAACTCGAGCGTTGCCACGGCCGACAGTTCGCCTGCCTCGACCTTGGCGATGAGCTCTGCCTTGACGCGGTCCTTGATCGCGTCGTCAGCGTTCTGACGCTCCTGCTTGTCAGCAATCTGGTACACGTCGACGAGCTCGGCGTATGCCTTCTCGTTGACGAACGCGAAGGTCTCTTCGCTGTACGGCAGGAAGACGGGGTAGACGCCCGGCTCCTTCGATGAGTGCGAAGCCATCTCAGCCTGAGCCTCGACGAGCTGCTTGAGGAACGGCTTTGCCGCCTCAAGACCAGCAGCAACGATCTCTTCGCTCGGCTTGGTAGCGCCGCTCTTGATGAGGTCCCAGCTCTGCTCGGTAGCTTCGGCTTCAACCATCATGATGGCGACATCTTCGGTGCCGTCGTTGTTCTTCACAACGCGACCAGCAACCATCAGGTCGAAGACAGCCTGACCGACCTGCTCCTGGTTCGGGAACGCGACCCACTGGTCTTCGTGCGCGCCCATACCCGGGATCAGCGCGAGGCGAACACCAGCGATCGGGCCCGAGAACGGCAGACCGGAAATCTGGGTCGATGCGGAGGCAGCGTTGATGGCCAGCGCGTCGTAGTACTCGCCCGGAGCGATGGACAGCACGGTCACAACAATCTGAACCTCGTTGCGCAGGCCGTCGACGAACGACGGGCGCAGCGGGCGGTCAATGAGGCGGCAAACGAGAATTGCCTCGGTCGACGGGCGACCCTCACGACGGAAGAACGAACCGGGGATCTTGCCTGCTGCGTACGAACGCTCTTCAACGTCGACGGTCAGCGGGAAGAAGTCAAAGCCCTCGCGGGGGCTCTTCGATGCACTCGTTGCCGACAGCAACATGGTTTCGTCATCGAGGTAAGCAGCTACGGCACCCTGTGCCTGCTGAGCGAGGCGACCGGTTTCGAAGCGGATGGTGCGCTTGCCGAAGCGTCCGTTGTCGAGAACGGCTTCAGCAGCGGTGATTTCAGGACCTTCCAAGAGGTCTCTCCTTCTTTGTTTTGACTCGCGCCTCCGTGTGAGGAGCGAGTTTCGTGAAGGAGCGGAACGGTCAGAAAAGAGCGTGCATCATTGATGCGAACCGCTAATGCTGGCCACCAGTAGAAGATCACTCGGCGTCTCGACGAGGAACCCACCACAGGGGACCAGCTTTCTGCCCAGTCCGCTCCGCTGATATTGAGTTGTCAGCTCACCAGTAGTGAACCTTTCTGATGCTATCAGTAGGGCCTGACAATCTGCGGTTTCTGCACCGATCAGCCAGAAAACTGGCTCGCAGCGATTCGCCCTGGCATCCCCCGGAGTGCGCCGGTATGCTGACCGCATGTCTGACAATAACGAGGATATGAAGGCCAAGTTCCGTGAGGCACTAGCCAAGAAGAACGCGCAATCGCGTACCGGCGAAGCGCACGAAGACGCGCGCGGTGCCGTGACCGGCACGCATGATGTTGCTGGCCACAAGCGCGAGTTCCGCCGCAAGAGCGGGTAAACACGATCCGCTGACGCGGAGAAAAGCACTGAAGGGGTGTGATCCATACGGATCACACCCCTTCATCGTTGCAACCGACTATGCGGTAGCCGGAACCACGGCTGCGGCCCGGCGGACCGCTCGCGTCACCCAGATAATGAGCAACGTCAGCAACGCAACGTCGGTTGCGATGTACACGTAGTGCAGCACGGATTCGCCCGGCTCTCCCCCGGCGATAATGATGTCGCTCCGGGCAGTGAGCGGCGGGCGCACGATGAAGGTCTGCGTGGCCAGCACCACCCACATCAGTGCCAGATTGATGATGTCGCCACGCGTAATACCGCGCAGGCTCACGAGTGTCGTCGCGATCAGCAAAGTCCAACCCGCGATCGCCATCGCAACGAACGTCAGCCGGCCAATGCCTAGGCCGAGCGGCGTCGTGATGCCGGGAGCTTGAAACTTGAGGATCGGCTCGATAAACGACAGCGCAATGATCATGCCGAGCCACAGCGTGGGAATGATGATGCGCCACAGCGAAAGCATGCGGGTCATGATTCAACCGTATGTGCTGCTCATCTACCGGGCTCCGCGTTGCACCGGTTTTATCGCGATGGCATCGTCGGGAACTTTCACTAACGCTCTGGCGCCTCGCTTCAATGAGTGATACGGTGCTGAAACGGAAACGTTTCCAGCCCTAGTCTCACCCGAATTGGAAACGTTTCCGAGAGATCGAATCAACGATGATTGGGACCAGCGGTGGACGAACGACCAGGCAAGATCACGCTCGTTGAGGTCGCCGAGCGCGCTGGCGTGTCGTTGGGATCAGCCTCACGCGCCATGAATGGCCAGGGCGCCAGTGAGGCCATGATCGATCGTGTCCGAACCGCTGCTTCCGAACTCGGGTACCGCCCCGATGCCAGCGGGCGCTCGTTGCGCATGCGCCAGACCAAGCAAATCGCGTTTGCAGTTGCTGACATCGGCAACCCGGTTTACGTGGAAATGCTCTCCGCCATCCATGAAGCAGTCGCCCCCGGGGGATACCGCGTTGTCGTTATGCAGACGGGTGAAACTGCGCGCAGCACGGCCGATCTCGTTCGCACGATGAGTGCTGGCGTCATCGACGCGATGATCCTCTCGCCCCTCCGCGTCGACGACGACCTCCTGGAAGCGCTGACAAGCGCGCCCATGCCGATCGTCGTGATCGGCCGCCCGCTCCCCGAACACGGAATCGACTCGGTGTCGACGGATTCGGCCGTTGCCGTTGGCCTGGCCGTCGAGCACCTCCTCGCCATCGGACGCACCCGCGTCGGTTTCGTAAATGGTCCGCTCGACACCACTCCTGGTGCAGCGCGACAGCGTGGATTTGGAGATGCCCAGCAACGACACCTACCGAACAACGACGCACCGGTCGAGATTGCTGACGACTTCACTGTGGCTGCTGGCCTTACCGCCGCGCATGCGTTGCTCTCACGCTCGCAGCGCGGCAACGCACCGCTGGATGCCATCGTCGCTGCAAACGATCTGCTTGCCATCGGAGTAATCCGGGCCGCACGCGGCCTCGGCATCCGCGTGCCAGAAGATCTAGCCGTCACCGGTATCGACGACACCGAAATTGGTTCGTTGTTCCACCCAAGCATCACGAGCGTCTCCCTCGGCTCTACTGAGCGCGCACGGATGGCTGCTCAAATCGTGCTGGAACGTATCGCGCCTGATACCTCGCGCCAGACAGACGTGCGTCAAGCTCACGTCGGCCCCACGCTCATCGCCCGGGAGTCGACCGGTACTCCCGACCCCCTCCTGACTGCACTCGCCACGACGCCCTCAGAATCGGATGGAACTCCACAATGACGCAGAGTCTGCCGACCGCACTTGATCTGGCGGAGCACCCGCCCGGATCCAAAAAGCGAAAGTCACGCATTAGCGGCATCGAGCGCAGCCGGCGGCGCGAGGCCATCCTCCTCGTCATGCCTTCGCTCCTGCCGATCATCGTGTTGAGCATTGCGCCGCTCGTGATGGGGATCGCACTCGCCTTCACCGATGCACGATTGGTCCGTAATCCCGAGTATCAGTTTGTCGGGATGGATAACTTCGTCCGGCTGATGGACAACGGGTTCTTCTGGGACTCTTTCCGGATCGGCATGGTGTGGGCTGTTTCCGTCACCGCCCTACAGCTCGTCGCTTCGATGGGGCTTGCGCTGCTACTGAACTCGAACATGAAGTTGCAGGGTCTCACGCGACTCCTCGCACTCATCCCCTGGGCGATGCCGCCGGTGGTTGTCGCCATCATGTGGCGCATGATCTACTCGCCCAACGCCGGCCCGCTCAACGCGTTTATGGGCGCTGTCGGACTGCCTGATGACATCAACTGGCTCGGCAACTTCTCACTGGCTTTGCCTGCCGTCATTGTCGTGGGTGTATGGGTCGGCATGCCTCAGACAACTGTCACCCTCCTGGCTGGTCTGCAGCAGGTTCCGTCCGAGCTCTATGAAGCTGCCGCCGTTGACGGGGCTGGCGCTTGGCGTCGATTCACGACCGTGACGTTGCCGTCGCTCCGACCCATCATCGTCTCCATCACATCGCTGAACTTCATTTGGAACTTCAACTCGTTCTCGCTCATTTACGTCCTCACCGAGGGCGGCCCGGGCGGTAAAACCATGCTTCCCATGCTGTTCACCTACATCGAGGCATTTAAGAACCGCAACATCGGCTACGCCGCTGCGATGGGTGTCGTCCTTGTGATCGTCGTTGTGCTGTTGCTCGCGCTGTTCCTCCGCGCACAGTTCCGTGAAGAGAAGGAGAAGTAAAGTGCGCATCGGTCGCGTCGCTCAGTACATCGCACTCGTCGGATACATCTTCTTCCTCGGGTTCCCCCTGATTTGGCTGATTTCAGCGTCGTTCAAGTCCTCTGGCGAGTTGAACTCACTCAATGTGTCGCTCATTCCTAACGAATGGCACTTCGAGAACTATTCGGATGCCCTTGCGAAGCAGGGCCTGATCTCATCCTCCGTTAACAGCGCCGTGGTGGCCCTAGCCTCAACGGCACTGGTCATCCTGATCGCGCTCCCGGCGTCATACGTGCTTGCTCGCTTGAAAGGCAAAATCCGCGCGGCAGGTGTTGGCTGGATCATGGTGAGCCAGGTGTTCCCGGTCATTCTGATCATCCTGCCGTTGTTCCTCATCCTCCGAACGATCGGCATCAACGACAGCCTGCTGGGCCTCACCCTGGTGCACACGACGTATACGCTGCCATTCGCGCTGTGGATGTTGCAGGGTTATGTCGCGGCAATTCCGGTGGAACTCGAAGAGGCAGCGGCCATGGATGGCGCCAGCCGATTCCAAGCGTTGCGGCGCGTGGTGTTTCCGTTGCTCGCCCCTGGTGTCGTCGCCACCGCAATGTTCAGCTTCGTTTCGAGCTGGAACGAGTTCTTCTTTGCTCTCGTGCTCTTGCAATCGCCGGAGAATTACACGCTACCCATCACGCTCAAGATGTTTATCGGTGGCGAAGGAAAGGTATCTCTGGGTCCGTTGGCCGCCGGTGCTGTCTTGGCTTCGATTCCGAGCATCATCTTCTTCGCCATCATGCAACGCAAGCTCGTCGGCGGACTCATGTCCGGCGCCGTCAAGGGGTAAACCCCCTCCCCTTCCCAACAACAGCAGTTTCGGTTTAACGCAGATGTTCCGTAACACCCACTCGAAAGGTAAACCCATGAATTCTCGTGGCGTATCCATCGCAGCCGGTCTTTCACTGACCACTCTCGTCCTGACTGGTTGCTCGGCCGGTGGTTCTGACACCGGCAACACCAACGGCGGTGACGCCGGCGGCGAGCCCATTACGCTCACCTTCCAGTCGCTGTCTGACCAGCCCGCCGCTATCGCGGCAACAGAGGCCATCGTCGACGAATGGAACAAAGCAAACCCCGACGTTCAGGTCGAAATCGTGCCCGCGGGTTGGGACGGCATTTACGACAAGCTCATCACCCAGTTCAACGGCGGCGCAGCACCCGACATCATCCACTACGAAGCGGCCAGCATTGTTCCGTTCGCACGCGACGGCTACCTTGCGGATCTCTCCGAATACATGTCGGATGAGCGTAAAAAGGACATCCCTGAGGGCATCCTCGACTCGGTGACGGTGGATGGTCAGGTCATCGCCTACCCGACCGAACTGCAGTCATACATGGTGTTCGCAAACAAGACGTTGCTTGATGCTGCTGGAGTAGAGATCCCGAGCGGCGACACGATGTCCTGGGACGAATTGCAGGAGATTGCGAAGGCAACCACCACCGCTGACGTCTACGGCCTCGGCTGGGGCCTCAAGAGCCCGACGGCCGCGTACATGGCGATGGCACCGCAATTCGGTGGCGAGTACTTCGAAGGCTCTGGATCCGACGCCAAGCTCATCATTGGTGAGGGTGAGATGGCGCTGCCCGACCTCGTTGACACGATGGCACACAAAGACAAGTCGATGCTGCCTGTCGGCCTCACGCAGTCCGGTGGTGAAGTGCTCGCGTCCTTCTACGCGGGTCAAATCGCGATGACGATGCAAGGTTCGTTCCAAGCCGCCAACATTGCCAAAGACGCTCCGGAAGGTTTCGACTGGATTGCGTTGCCGCCGCTCGAGGGTCCGGAGGGTGCAAGCCAGGCCGCTAACCCGCAGACATTGTCGGTGAACATCGACTCGGAGCACATTGAAGAGTCCGCAGCTTTCATTGAGTTCTTCACCGAGGGAGAAAACCTCGCAGCGCTCAACAAGGCTGATGCTCTGATCCCGGCAACCGCGTCCGGCCAGGAAGCCCTCGCCGCAGAGATGGCTGGCGAAACCGGTTGGGACCAGATCCTGAAGTCGGGTCAGCACATGACCAGCGCCCCCTACCTCTTCGTTGACGCCTACGCGCAGTGGAAGGACACGGTTGCGACCCCGGCGTACCAGAAGTACATCGCTGGCGAGAACGACTCGAAGAAGACGGCAGACGAGCTGCTCAGCGGCTGGGACGCGATCACCAAGTAGTAACCGAGGGGGGTGAGACACGACGATGTCTCACCCCCTCCCTAAACACTGCGCATGGCGCAAAAAGCACGACGCGCAAGCGCAACACGACAGGAGTAACCGTGAGCTGGCTCGAGGACCGATCGATCGCTGTCATTACCGGAGCGGCTGTGGGCGATGCCCTGGGCGGCGCCGTCGAAGGATGGACCCCGCAACAGATTGAAGAACGCCATGGGGGCCGCGTCACCGGCATCGTGGAGCCGTGGTTCGAAAACTGGCACAACGCCCGCCCCATCGCGCCGTACCACAAGGGTGATGGCCACATCACGGATGACACTCTCATGACACGCGCTCTCGTCGAGGTCTACGCGAAGCGACGTACTCACCTTGACGCCTACGCCGTCGCCGAAGACCTGGTGCCGCTCATGATTGGCGAGCCGCGCTGGATTCCCGAGCTTGAATCAACCGCGTTGCTTTTGCAGCGCGTCTTCCTTGCAGAGAAGTGGATCGTCGCCCGCTTGCACTACGGCCACGTTGACCCACGTGAGGCTGGCGTCGGCAACATCATCAACTGTGGCGCGGCTATGTATGTGGCTCCGATCGGTCTCGCGAACGCAGGCGACCCGGCCGGCGCCTATGCCGAGGCGATTGACGTGACTGGCGCTCACCAAGCCAGCTATGGCCGCGAGGCCGCCGGCGTTTTCGCAGCCATGGTTGCCGCTGCCGTTGCCCCGGGCGCCACTCTCGATGACGTGACAGCGGCCTGCCTGGATCTCTCCCATGATGGAACCGCCGACGCTATGCGCGCAGTTATCGCTGCTTTCCGCGATTCACCGGTTCCGCAGGATGACGACGACGAACGCGCTCTCGCCGCACGTGTTCGCGAGGTCGTCGCGCCCTTCGACTCCGTCGGCCCCGAATACCGCCAGATGTCGATGGACGCTCGTCGGCCATCACGCACGAAGGCTATCGAAGAGCTACCCGCTGCATTCGCATTCGTGCTCGCCCACCGTGGTGATTTCCGTGGTTCCGTTCTCGCATCCGTCAACTACGGTCGCGACGCTGACTCTATTGCCGTCATGGCGGCCGCGATTTGCGCTGGTCTCGGCGGTACTGAGGTCGTCCCCACTGACTGGCTCGATGACATTGAGCAGGCAAGCAAGATGGACATCCGTGAGACCGGTCGGCTTATGGCCAGCGCCGCACGCGACATCCTCATCGCCGACCGTGAGCGCGCCGCTGCGCGCAACGCTCGACTGAGCGAATGGGCATCGTTGTGAGACTCACGTGGGCTCAGCCCGAAGACCTCCTCCCCCACGAAATCGTTCAAGCTCGTGTCGAGGGCAAACACGTCGATGCTGTCGTTGCGGCCTGGCAAGCGGCGGGAGGAACCACGATTCCCGAAGTGAGCGGGGCTGGCACCGATCCAGCGATGGTCGCGTTGCGCCCGCTCGCTCGCCGTTTGCTCGACGAACTCCAGGAGGAGCCTGCCGCACCCAGCCCAAACGAACCAGAGTCATGGAGCGCCATCATTGCGACTCTGTCACCGGCACCCCGCAAGCCTGTCGGTGACGACCTGCGCGAACGCGTGCACGGAGCTTGGGCAGGGCGCGCCGCAGGCTGTCTGCTCGGCAAACCCGTGGAGAAGATTCCGCGCCAGGGCATTGAAGAGATTCTGCGCGCGACTGGCCGCTGGCCGCTCAACGACTGGTTTACCGCCGAAGGATTGCCAGCTGACGTCAACGCCCGCTGGCCATGGAACAAACGGTCAGCACCCACCTCGCTGGCGGAAAATATCAACGGCATGCCAGAAGACGACGACCTGAACTACCCGTTGCTCGCGCTGACGCTATTGGAATCTCACGGTCGCGAGTTCACCACCGAAGACGTCGCCCAGCTGTGGCTCGATGCTCTGCCCGCTGGTCGCTCTTTCACAGCAGAGCGCGCGGCGTATCGCAATATTCTCGATGCTCGCCCCGTTCCCGAAACGGCCACGTATCACAACCCATTCCGCGAGTGGATCGGGGCCCTGATTCGCACCGATGTCTTCGGGTGGGTGAATCCGGGCGATGTACTCGCATCCGCTCGGCTGGCATATGAAGACGCGCGCCTCAGCCACACCCGCAACGGTGTTTACGGTGCGATGTGGGCGGCCGCACTCGGCGCGGCCGCGCTGACCGCTTCGAACACCGACGAAGTACTGGATGCCGCCGGGACAATCATTCCTCCACAGAGTCGGCTTGCGCACGCTGTAGCCTTCGGCCGCGAGCGTGGCCGTGACGGTGACACCAGCGAAGCAGGTGTTCGCCAGGCTCTCGACGCGATCCACGATGAGTTTGGCTCCTTGCACTGGGTACACACCCTGAACAACGCTGCCGTCATCGCCTACGCGCTGCAGGCGGGCGGCGGCGACTTCGCAACCAGCATTTCGATCGCAGTGACTGCCGGGTGGGACACCGATTCTGCAGGCGCCACCGTTGGAGCTGTCGTTGGCGCACTTGCGGGATTCGACGGCATCGAGCCGCGATGGACGACACCGCTGCGCAACAGCATCGCAACATCGCTACCGGGTGGCGATCAGCAGATCACTGATCTGGTCGACCGCACTTTGGCCCTTATTTCCTCGACGCACTCGCAATAGAAAGCATGTGACGTGACGTACACGTTTGATCCCCTCGTCCCCCGGCCGATCGATCAGCCGACACCCATCGACCTGACCGCCACGTTCACGCCCGAACTCAGCGTCGCGCTCGACGAAGCCAAGATATTCTCTGGGCCAGCTCGGGTCGGCGATCGCGACGCGTGGCGTACTCGCCTCCATGCGTGGCGAGAAGACGCCCGCTCGCGTCACAACTATGTGGGCGCAACCTACGACAACCCGCGCGCCCAGTGGGCGGCCCATTGCCGCACGATTGCGCAGGTGTGGTTGTGGGATGAACTGCTCTATTCGTTTGACGAGAACCGATTCACGCCAGAACTCTTCATCGCGGATGCGAAGGAGCGGTTCGCGGGGCTTGACGGCGTCGTGCTGTGGCACGCGTACCCGATCATCGGTCTCGATGACCGCAATCAGTGGGACTACTACCGCGATGTTCCCGGGCTCCGCCAGCTCGTTGATGACCTCCACGCAGCTGGACTGCGCGTCTTCGTCGACTACAACCCGTGGGATATCGGCACCCGACGTGGCGGCACCGATCAGGACGAGCTTACCGCGGTCATCCGTGACTTCGACGCCGACGGTGTCTTTCTCGACACTTTGAAGAAGGCTGATCCCGAACTCGTCTCCGCCCTAAACACAGCGAAAGAGGGCATCGTTCTCGAAGGCGAAAGCAAGCTCGCCGTCGAGCGCACGGAAGACCACGCTTCATCGTGGGCCCAATTCTTTGCTGACTCCGAGGTGCCGGGTGTTCTGCGCGCACACTGGTACGAGCGTCGCCACATGCAACATCATGTCCGGCGCTGGCACCGTGATCACAGCGAAGAGTTGCAATCGGCCTGGCTCAACGGCGTAGGCCTCATGGTGTGGGAGGTCGTTTTTGGCGTGTGGGTCGGTTGGAGCGAACGCGACGCCAACACGCTACGGCGTCTACTCACTGTCGCCCGCGCAGCTGAAGATCTCCTTCTGACCGGCGAGTGGACTCCGCTCGCCCCGCTAAGCGCAGCAGCAGAATCGGCAGGCGTCTACGCCTCCGCCTGGGAGAAGGACGGCGTCACGCTGTTCACGCTCGTGAACCGCGGTACGACGGACTGGACTGGGCCTCTCACGGATGGCGACGACGCACCCGTCGTCGTGGTTCCGGGGCGTTCAATCGCCGCGGCCACCACCGTCAGTGCAGATGCTCCTGCGTGGTACGCCGAACTTGCGGCGGCGGTGGAAGCCGCCAACGCAATCCCGGCAGGCTCTCCGGCGTTTGAACACCGCATGGCACGTCCGGTCGGGCGCGCTACTACATCGAGTCAGCCGGCATCGGAACCATCGGTGCCGATTGCGAGTGGCGAGCATGTACTCACGGTGCGGTACCGCGCTCGTGAGACGGGAATGTATCAGGGTGCACCGTACGTTGACGAGTTCAAGCCGCTCCCACCGCGCCTCCATGACGCACGAACCTTGCAACGCGAAGTCATACTGGAGCAGGCCGTGCGAGTGGCTGCAACTGAAGTGACCAACGCGCAGTTCGCAGAGTTTGTGGCCACCTCAGGTTACGAACCAGCCGTGCGCCACCGATACCTCGCGCATTGGATTGCGGACGCGCCTGCCGCGGGCACAGAAGCCGACCCGGTGACGTTCGTGAACCTGGATGACGCGCGGGCCTACGCGCAGTGGCGCGGCGCCCGCTTGGTAACTGAAGATGAGTGGCAGTTGGCTGCGGCGAGCGCCGATTTCGGCCGTGGCACACCACGCGTATGGAACTGGACCGATTCTGAGTATTCTGACGGCCGCACGCGTTTTTCCATGATCAAGGGTGGCGCCGACTACTGCGCAGAAGGTTCCGATTGGTACATCGAAGGCGGCATTCATGCGCCCGACTACGCGGTGAAGTATCTCCGTGCCGGGCTCGGGCTTGACCGGTCAGCCACCGTGGGATTCCGTATTGCATGGGATGGGGAGGCATCATGAGCGTCAACACGAACCGAGATGCTGGCGCGCTTGCTGGCATCCGAGTAATCGACACCGCAACCCTGTTCGCTGGCCCCATGGCTGCCATGCATCTCGGCGACAATGGCGCCGAGGTCATCAAGGTTGAGCACCCTACGCGCCCCGACCCGGCCCGCACACACGGTGTCGCGAAGGACGGCATCAACCTGTGGTGGAAGACCCTTGGGCGTAACAAGCAAACCGTGACAGCAAACTTGTCGTCGCCGGGCGGCCGCGAGGTCTTCCTTAAACTCGTAGAGACCGCGGATGTCGTCATCGAGAACTTTCGCCCAGGGACTCTTGAGCGATGGGGTCTCAGCTGGGAAGAATTGAGCGCCCGTAACCCTCGCCTCGTGTTAGCCCGCGTGAGCGGATTTGGTCAAGTGGGCCCGTATCGCACTCGACCCGGGTTTGGCACACTCGCTGAAGCGATGAGTGGATTCGCTGCAATGACGGGTGAGCCCGATGGCCCGCCGACCCTTCCGCCCTTCGGATTGGCCGACGGTGTCGCCTCGTTGGCGACAGCGTTCGCCGTCATGGTCGCACTCAATGCGCGCGAACGCACCGGTGTCGGTCAAGTCGTGGATATCGCCATCATCGAGCCGATCTTGGCGATGCTCGGCCCGCAAATTACTCGGTGGGATCAGCTCCAGTCCGTGCAGCCGCGTACCGGCAACCGCACCATCAACAACGCACCCCGCAATACCTATCGCACGGCGGATGGTCAGTGGGTCGCGATCTCGACGTCAGCACAGTCGATCGCCGAGCGCGTCATGCGTCTGGTCGGCCGTGACGAGCTCATTGATGAACCCTGGTTTGCGTCCGGCCGCGAGCGCGCCCAGCACGCAGACATTCTTGATGAGGCTGTGGGATCGTGGATTGCGCAGCGCTCACGAGACGATGTTATTGCGGCGTTCGAAGCGGCCGAAGCCGCTGTCGCGCCAATCTATGACGCCGAAGACATCTCGAACGATCCGCAGTTCCAGGCCCTCGGAACCATTCACCAGATTACTGACGACGAACTGGGTGCGATGAGCATGCAGGGTCCGCTGTTCCGTCTCTCTGATGCCGATTCGGTTATCGCGTTCACCGGGCGCCCGCACGGCGCGAACACCGACAGCGTGCTGCACGAGCTGGGCTATGACGAGGCAACAATCACCCAGCTCCGGGAAGAGGGCGCGGTATGAGCCGCCCGGTTATCACTCTCCTCTACACCGGAGCCGATCGCACCGAACGCATGGCCGGTGCATGGAAATCTGCGGCCGATGTTGTGATCTTCGATCTGGAAGATGCTGTCGCTGCCTCTCGCAAAGACGAAGCCAGAAACAACCTGCGCGACTTTCTCAGCGGTTCCGCCCCCCGCGCCATCCACGTCCGCATCAATCATTCCTCGACCCCCTGGCACGCTGACGACGTTGCGCTCATCAATGAGGCACCGTCATTCGTGGAGGTACGGGTACCGAAAGTGGAGTCTGCTGCCGACGTGCAGGCGCTCGCGACTGCAATGCCGGAGCGACGACTGCACGTACTTCTGGAAACGGCACTCGGGGTTGAGCGAGCGTTCGAGATCGCTACGGCGCATGAAGCTGTGGCATCGATCGGGCTCGGCGAAGCCGATCTGCGCGGAGATCTGCGCGTGGACGGCGACGAGGGCCTGACCTTTGCGCGCATGCGTGTCGTGTTAGCCGCCCGGGCGGCTGGCCTGCCATCACCCCACATGTCGGTATTCGCAAACGTCCGGGATACAACGGGCCTGGCTGCGTCATGCGCTGATGGCCGCGCACTGGGGTTCCGCGGACGGGCTGCGATACATCCGTCGCAGTTGGAGACGATCGACGCTGCCTTTCGCCCGACGGCCGCCGAACTCGAACGCGCGCGGCTCGTGTTGGCTGCTATCGAAACCGCAACGCAAGCAGGCACCGGGGCGATAGCGCTGGCAGACGGAACCTTCTTAGACGTTGCGATGATCGAACGCGCCCGCGAAACGGTAGCGCTGGCCGAATAGTCTGCGCAGTCGGTGAACGCCGGTGCGTTTCATCAGCGCTGGTAAGTTCCAACACGCAGACAGACGATGGGGCACCGTCTGCGTCATTTCCGACATGATGGGTTCGCATGAAAGCTCCGATCGTTACCGTCGTGCGTCACACAATCGCGCCGCTCACACGGACGAGGTTGTTCCGCGCCTGGGCGCCGAAGCTCATGCCGCCCGTGGAGTTCGTCATCGCCAAAGTCAGCGGCAATCAGGTGCAACTGAGCGGCCTACTCGTGCCATCGCTCGTGTTGCACTGCACGGGCGCGAAAACCGGCCTGGTCCGTGACGTACCGCTCATGTACACACCAGACGGAAACGGACGCGCGATAATCGCAGGCACAAACTTTGCTGGCGGCCGCCACCCCGGCTGGACCGTCAACCTCGCTGCGCACCCGACCGCACAGATCACGGTGCGGGGTCGGGTATTGGAGGTCCAAGCCTCGCGGATCCCGGAATCGGGCCGCGACGCCGCGTGGGCCCGCATCGAAGCACAGTGGCCGGGCTACCGTTCGTACGAGCGAGAATCTGGTCGCGAGGTTCGACTCTTTCTGCTGCAGCCGACCCGCGTGCTCCAGGAGCGCGACGCCTGATCCGTGGTTCCGCACCCCGTGGTTCCATAACAAAAAGGCGGGCTATCCACGTGGATAGCCCACCTCTGTCATTGTGAGGACTACTCCCCCGTCAGACCGCCCAGCAGGTGGCCGAACGACTTGCCCTCACCCAGGTAGTTGGCTGGATCGAACGGGTCGCTGGAGCGCACCGGCTGGTTGGCGGCGATACGGTCGGCAAGCTCGCGCGCGCCCTTGTCGACGCGACGCCCCAACGGTGCCACGTCATCGGCGTTGGTGCCCCAGTCACTGGAGGCGGCAAAGACACCCGACGACACCGTGTCGGCGTGCAGGTACGCAAACAGGGGGCGAATCGCGTAGTCGATGGCCAACGAATGCCGCGCGGTTCCGGCGTTCGCACCGATCAGCACGGGCTTGGCGGCGAGCGAGTCCGGGTCAAGCACGTCAACAAATGACTTGAACAGGCCGGAGTAGCTCGTGGAGAAGATCGGCGTGGCGACGATGAGAGCGTCCGCATCCGTCACCTGAGCGATCATCGCCTCGAGCTCCGTCGGCGCGAAGCCGGTGAGCATGTTGTCGACGATCTGGTGCGCGTAGTCGCGCAGCTCAAACGTCTGGACATCACTGGCAATGCCCCGCTCGGTGAGCTGTTCAACGGTCGCGGCCGCCAAGCGGTCGGCGAGCATGCGTGTCGACGATGGGTTGGAGAGTCCGGCCGAAATGACAACGATACGACGAGTGTCCATGATCTACTTTCGGGTTGCAGCGGCGCCGAAGGCACTACCAGGCTTCGGCGTGGCGTCCTGGTAGGGGCTGGAACCTGCGGTCAGGTTGTCGCCACGGTTTGCGTTGGGGATGGCGACCCGCGGGCCCGCGTCGCCGTACTGCGCCTTCACGCGCTGGGCGTGCGTCGGTGCGTCAGGAACATTCGCGGGACGGTTTAGGGCCAGCTCCTTGCGGAGCACCGGCACGACCTCTTCACCCAGAATGTCAATCTGCTCCAAGACTGTCTTCAACGGCAGACCCGCGTGATCCATCAGGAACAGCTGGCGCTGGTAATCACCGAAGATTTCGCGCATGCCGGCGTAGCGGTCAATGACCTCCTGCGGCGAACCCACCGTGAGCGGGGTCATCTGCGTGAAATCTTCCATCGACGGACCGTGGCCATAGACCGGTGCGTTATCGAAGTACGGGCGGAACTCGTTTTTCGCATCCTGCGAGTTCTTACGGATGAACGCCTGGCCTCCGAGGCCGACAATTGCGGTCTCCGGGGCACCGTGACCGTAGTGCTCCCAACGCTTGCGGTACAGACCAATCAGGCGCTGGTAGTGCTCTGCGGGCCAGAAGATGTTGTTCGCGAAGAAGCCGTCACCGTAGTAGGCGGCCTGCTCGGCAATCTCCGGCGTGCGGATGGAACCATGCCACACGAAGGGTGCAACGCCGTCCAGCGGGCGCGGGGTCGAGGTGAAGCCCTGCAGAGCGGTGCGGAACTTACCCTCGAAGTCCACAACGTCTTCCCGCCACAGGCGGTGCAGCAGGCCGTAGTTCTCGATCGCGAGGGGCAGGCCCTGACGAATGTCCTTACCGAACCAGGGGTACACGGGGCCGGTGTTGCCGCGGCCCATCATCAGGTCCATACGACCGTCAGACAGGTGCTGCAACATCGCGTAGTCTTCAGCGATCTTCACGGGGTCGTTCGTCGTGATCAGCGTCGTGGACGTCGACAGGATGATGCGCTCGGTCTGTGCCGCGATGTACGCGAGCGTTGTCGTGGGTGACGAAGACCAGAACGGCGGGTTGTGGTGTTCGCCGATCGCAAAGACGTCAAGACCGGCCTCTTCAGCGTGCTTGGCCATCGTGACCGCAGCCTTGATGCGCTCGCCCTCGGACGGTGTGCGCCCCGTAGTGGGGTCTTGTGTGATGTCAGAAACGGTCATTAAACCGAACTGCATACCGGGGAAGGTCTGTGAAGTGCTCATTCCATCGCTCCTTGCGATTTGTATGCAACTGAATATACATGATATAACCCCATTCACGCGAATCTATTCCCGTAGCACAAAAACCTCTCTTGCCTTCTCAGCGCAGATACGTAAGTTGGGGCCATGACAGCGTTTAGTCAGATGTCGTCGAAGAAGACGAGGGATCCGTTCTGGGACAACGCGCGATTCCTGTGCATCGTGCTTGTCGTCGCAGGGCACGCCATTCAACCCATGTCTCGCGCCTCCGATATCGCCTACGCGGTCTACCTCGTGATCTACACGTTTCACATGCCAGCGTTTGCGATCATGGCCGGATACTTCTCAAAGTCCGGCCCACCCACCCGCTCCAGCATCAAAGGTGTGATTACCAACCTGTTGGTTCCGTACCTCATCTTTGAAACCATCTGGTCAGCGGTCTCGTTCGCGATCAGTGGCCATCTGAGCCTCAACTACGCATCCGTGTCGTGGACCCTCTGGTTCTTGTTGGCGCTCGCGGTTTTCCGCATCATCATCCCCTACCTCGCGCTCCTGCGCTGGCCCGTCACCATATCCGTTGTCATTTCGGTCGCAGCCGGCTACCTGCCCGCGATCGATTCGACATTCGCCATGGATCGCATCATCGCGTTGATGCCGTTCTTCGTGATCGGCTGGGCGCTGAAAGACCGAGGGATCCTCACGCGCGCAGACTTCTTCGCGCCCCGTCACCCCGCCGTGGTTGCGGCGGCAGGTGCCCTCCTGGCGTCGGCACTCACCATCGCATTTGTGCTCGCGGAACCATTGCGCGCCGACAACATGCAGCGCTGGTTCTTCTTTCGCGAGAGTTACGTTGACCTCTCACTCCCCGAGAATGTGACCCCCGGGCCGTGGGGCGGACTCATCCGCCTCGGCGTCATCGCGCTGGCCCTCCTTATGTGCTGGGCGTTCTTCACCCTCGCTCCGCGCCGCGAGTATCGATGGACGAAGCTCGGCACCTACACGCTGTACGTCTACCTCCTGCACACCTTCGTGCTCTTCCCGCTGCGGGAAACCAAGGTGCCTGGCGAGAATCACACGATCACCGTGGGGCTCGAACCTGACTGGCTGTGGGTCATCATTCTCGTCGTCGGTTCGGTCTGCATCGCATTCTTCTTGTCGTCATCGGTCGTGCGAAAAATCGCACGACCGATTGTGGAACCACGGGTGGACTGGTTGTTTCGCGAGCGTTAGTTTCGAGCACGTCGGCACGCGCCGCCAGAATCGGGGCACGCCCCGCGATGAGTATGTAGAAAGGAATCATGCTCATTCGTAACGTTCGCCCGTGGGGCGCCCCTGCTGTCGACATCGTCATTGCCGACGGCACTATCAGCGAGATCAGCGCGCACGACGCCATGGTTCCGCTCGCTGACGGAGATGTCGACGGCCGCGGTCGCCTGTTACTGCCCTCGTTCAGTGATGTGCACGTGCACCTTGACTCAACGCGCATCGGCCTGCCGTTTCGACCGCACACCGGCGCTCCGGGCGTGTGGGGCATGATGATGAACGACCGCAACAATTGGCGGACCGCCGAGATCGACCTGCCGACGCGCGTTGCGGGCACGCTCGAGACGATGATTGCCCGCGGCACGACCCGCGTGCGCAGCTACGCGCAGGTCGACGTTGATTGCAAACTAGAGAAGTTTGATGCTGTGATGGCCGCGAAGGAGCGGTTTAGCGAGCACGCTGATGTGCAGGTCATGACATTTCCGCAAGCGGGCATTTTGCGCGAGACTGGCACTGTCGAATATCTCGAAGAGTCGCTTCGCCAGGGCGCCGATATCATGGGCGGTATTGACCCATGCCAGCTCGACCGCGACCCGGCGAAGCACCTCGACATTGTGTTTGGGCTGGCCGAAAAGTATCAGGTTGAGGTCGACATTCACCTTCACGAGCCCGGCGAGCTCGGCGTTTTCAGCACCGACCTCGTGATGGAGCGCACGCGGGCCCTCGGCATGCAGGGCAAGGTGACGATGTCACACGCATACGGCCTCGGCGGGGTCAGCGAAGCGGTCAGCCGCCGCCTGATCGATGAGTTCGCCGAGCTCGATATCTCGATGGCAACGATCGCTCCCTCGACATCAACGCATCTCTCCCCCATCGCCCTCACCGAAGCGGGCGTGCGTCTCGGGCTTGGGCAGGACGGTCAGCGCGACTACTGGAGCCCCTACGGCAATGGCGACATGCTCGACCGCACATGGCAACTGGCTTTCACCAACGGATTCCGTCGCGATGACCACATCGAACTCGCGCTCGGTATCGCGTCGTTGGGTGGCGCGTCCATCATGTCGTCGACGGCACCGCGCGTGACCAGTATTGGTCAGCACGACGGAACCGCGGTGGGCGACCGCGCGGATCTGCTGCTTGTCGACGGTGAGACGCCGACGAGTGCTGTGATGGACCGCGGTGCAGATCGCACGGTGATTCACAACGGTCGCGTTGTGGCCGAGGGGTTGCGCGTCGTCAATTTCTGAGGCCCTGGTTCCACCCCTGGCTCCCCACTCCAGGCTCTGCTCCTTGGTTCCGCCCCTGGCTCCGTGCCCTGGTTCCGTCCCCTGGCTCCGTGCGCTAATTTCGTCCCCCTTGGTTCCGCGCCCCCCTTGGTTCCGCGCCCCTTGTTGTGCACGATCGAACCATGCCACGGCGCTCAAAACACGGCGTTTCGCCCCGTCTGCCAAATCTGGTCGTGCATAACAGGAAAAACGCTGGGGCTGTGGCATCGCGAAACCAGGCGGGCAGGTCAGTGGCGCCGCGGAACCATGGGGGCGGAACCAGGGGGCAGGTCAAAGGCGCCGCGGAACCATTGGGGCGGGTTCAGAGACTGGGGCCGGGAGCGCGGGAGCGAGAAGTCGCTCAGATACAAAACGAGAGCCGCCCCACACCAGGGGCGGCTCTCCAAGAATGTTTTGCGCGATTGAACGCGGGCTGCTTAGCGACGCAGACCGAGGCGCTCGATAAGCGAGCGGTAACGGTTGATGTCGACGTCCTGCAGGTAACCCAGCAGGCGGCGGCGCTGACCAACGAGCAGGAACAGGCCACGACGCGAGTGGTGGTCGTGCTTGTGTGCCTTCAGGTGCTCGGTGAGGTCCTTGATGCGCTGCGTCAGCATTGCAACCTGCACCTCGGGGGAACCGGTGTCACCGGGGTGCGTTGCGTACTCTTCCATGATCGCCTTCTTGACGTCTGCTTCGAGTGCCATAGAACCGATCCCCTCTCTGTTAGCTGCGCGGCGCTCGTCACATGGTGTGCGAGCTCTCTTTATCCGCGGCCGATCAAACGGCAACCTCAAGAGTCTATCGCATTATTACGGGAGCGAACGCCACGGCCGCTCCCGGTGTAAACCTCACGGGTAGGCTCAAGGAATGGCTGAGCACGAGAGGTCGTGGTGTTGATGACCCGACACCACGTTGATGTTGAAACCCTCGCCGATTTCGACCACGTGCTTTCGCACCGCGCCACGCTGAGTGGCGTCACGATGCAGTCGATTGACCTCCGCGAGCGCACCAGCGAACTCCAGCGTGTGAGCGTGCTCTGCGCCCTCTTCCTCGGTTGCGAACTCGCCCCGGGTGTCAGTGGAGACTTGCAGGCGCGCGGCGCTCTGGTCTTTCCCGAGGTTCCCACGGTTCCCTTCGACCCGTACCGCGCCGAGCCGTACACCGCTGCCGAACTCTTCGACACCGCTGCGTACGCCGACAGCTTTGACGCGCGCGTGTACGCATGGAGTCGCCAGCACCAAAAGACACACACCGTCGTCGACTCCATCGCGAGCGCACTGCACGACCACGCGATGACCGAGTCACTCACCGAAGCCCTCGCCGCGGTTCCACTCCACCACCGCGTCGGCATCATGGGCGGTCACGGTTCCACCCGCGGCTCAGCCAACTACGCCCAGGCCGCGAATCTCGGCCGCGCCGTTGCGCGCGCTGGCTACGCCGTCTTTACCGGCGGTGGTCCGGGCGCGATGGAGGCCGCGAACCTCGGTGCGTGGCTCGCACCGCACGATGACTACGCCCTGCCGCGAGCGCTCGAGATCCTGGCCGCCGCACCCACGTTCACTCCTGACATTGACGCGTGGGCAGACGCTGCCGCAGACGTACGCCGCCGCTGGCCGCTCGCCGACGCGACTGTGCGCTCGGTCGGCATTCCGACCTGGTTCTACGGGCACGAGCCGCCCAACCAGTTCGCCACGGTCATCGCGAAGTACTTCGCCAACCCGCTGCGCGAAGCCACACTGCTGGAGCGCTGCCAGGGTGGCATCGTCTATCTACCAGGGGCTGCCGGAACCGTGTCTGAAGTCTTCATGGACGCGTGCGAAAACTACTACGCGGCGGAAGAAAACATCGCTCGGATGGTGCTCGTCGGCAAGGCCCAGTGGCAGCAGATTCTGCCGGCGTGGCCGCTCCTCGAAAGCCTCGCCGCCGGTCGCTCGATGCAGAATCACATTCACCTCGTCGACACCGTCGATGAAGCGATCGCGCTACTGACCGGAGACTCCCCCTCATGACCGAACATCGCGGCGCCTTTATCGACCTGCGCCCGTTTAAGGTCAGCCCGGCCTTCGCCCGTATGTGGGTGGGTTCTACTCTCGCGGGCTTGGGCGGCCAGCTCACCCTCGTCGCGGTCATGCTGCACATGTATGCGCTCACGGAGTCGACCTTCGCGGTCGCCATGATTGCGGTCGCGGGCCTCGTGCCGATGATCATCGCCGGGCTCTACGGCGGCATGCTCGCCGACGCGTTTGACCGCCGCACCGTCGCCCTGCTCGCCGCGATCGTCACGTTTGGCTCGACGGCCGTGCTCGCCGCCCTCGCCTGGACAGGCAACACCACCGAAGCCTCGCTCTACATCCTCTCGATCATCAACTCGGCCGCGAACTCCATCGTCATGGCCACTCGCGCCGCGATTGTTCCCCGTCTCATCCCCCGCGAACTCCTGCCCGCCGCTTCTGCTCTGCAGGGCATCACGGTTGGCATCATGGTGATGGCTGGCCCCGCACTCGGCGGCCTCCTCGTCGCCTTCACCGACTACGCCTGGACATACACGATCGACGTCGTACTGATGTCGTTCCTGTTCCTCGGCCTCTGGACGCTCCCGCACCTCCCGCCCGAAGGTGAAACCGTGCGACCAGGCTTGCGCTCCCTCGTCGACGGCTGGACCTTCATCCGCACCTCCCCCAACATCCGCATGCAGTACATCATGGACATCATCGCCATGACGTTCGGGCACCCCGTCGCCCTCTTCCCCGCCGTCGGCGCTCTCATCCTGGGCGGTGGTTCCGTCACCGTCGGCATCCTCACCGCATCGATCGCCGCCGGCGCCTTCATCTGCAGCATCTTCTCCGGCCCCTTCGGCCGCGTGCGCTGGCAGGGCGTCGGCATTGCCCGCTCGATCATCGTGTTCGGTGCCGCAACGACGCTGTTCGGTGGCGTACTACTCCTCGCGAGCTGGGACGCGTTCTCCCCCGGCATCATCGACGACAAGCACGCCAACATCACGCTCATTGTGCTCGCCTGCGTCTTCCTCGCGATTGCGGGCGCCGCCGACAACGTGAGCGCAATCTTCCGCAACACCATGATGCAAGCAGCTGTGCCCGATGCGATGCGCGGACGCCTGCAGGGCGTCTTCACGGTCGTCGTGACCGGCGGGCCCCGCCTCGGCGCGCTCTACATGGGCACGCTCGCCACGATCGGCGCGATCTGGGTGCCGCCCCTGCTCGGCGGCCTCATCATCATGGTGCTGGTGGCGACGCTGCTGCGCGCGAGCGCATCGTTCCGCGCGTACGACGCCCGCGACCCGAAGCCGTAACTACAGCTGGACCAGCAACGCGTCAGCGTCGCGCGGGGGCTTAAGAAGAACGACGGGCGGAACCATGGGGTCGGCGTGCCAGGTGCGGATTCGGGTGCGCTTGGAGCAAAGAACAGCCCCCGGCGTGATGCCGAGGGCTGTTTCAGGTATCAGGACTTAGCCGACAGCGACCAGGTCGATGATGAAGATGAGGGTCTTGCCGCCGAGGAAGTGACCGGAACCAGCCGGACCGTACGCGAGGTGCGGCGGGATCACGAGTTCGCGGCGACCGCCGACCTTCATGCCCGGGATGCCGTCCTGCCAGCCCTGGATCAGGCCGCGCAGCGGAAACTGAATCGTCTCGCCACGGCCCCACGACGAGTCGAACTCTTCACCGGTGTCGTACTCGACGCCAGCGTAGTGAACGGTGACGTTGTCGCCGGGCTTAGCCTCGTCGCCATCACCAACGGTGATGTCGCGAATGACAAGCTCAGCGGGCGCGGGGCCCTCGGGAGCGTCGAACTCAGGCTTCGTAAGGTTTGTCATGTCTCAATCCAATCGTGTGTGAGGCGTGCGGTCAAAGCTTCGCCGGGTTTCTCATCAAAAACAGGGAAAGCCTTGACTTTGTTCACGGGCGGGCGCATTCTGATGGCAGATCAACTCAGCACCCGGAAGACTTGCAGGCTTCGCCGCAGCACCGGGTGCTGAGTCTTTTATTCGGTGACTTTCTCAGCGCGCCAGCAACTGGTTCCGCGTTGCCATCGTGCGCTGCAACAGCACGTGCTCATCGATCCCCGCCTGCGGGTCACGGCCCGAAATTGCACGCTGACGCGTGGCCGCGAGCTCGTTCGCGTCGGCGATGAATTGCTTCATGACCTTGGCCCGATCGCCCGGCAGGCTGCGCGCCCAGTGCATCGCGGAGGCACGCCCCGGCTTTGTGGCGAGCATTTCCACCTCTTGCGGAGTGAACCATCCGGCCATCGCGTAGTCACCGAGGCGCGCGCGGGTGAGGCGTGCTTCTTCAATTTTCAGCCAGCGAATAACGAGGATGAACGTGATGAACAGCGGAAACTGAATCACGGCGTAGAGGAGGAAGAAGGTTCCTTCTCCGGGAAGGAAAGTGGAACCATTCCACAGTGCGTGCAGAGCAATGGCGGCGAGCAAACCGACGAAGAACGAGGGCAACACGGCACCACCCTTGCGTCCCTTTCGCGCCGCGAGACCGAGCGCGTAGCCGGTGCAGGCGGTGAACATCGCGTGGCAGAACGGCGACATGATGCCGCGCATGAAGAAGATCGGGCCGAGGCTCTCGGCACCGCCGGAGATGAACTGCACGCCGAAGTACTGGATGTTTTCGGTGAACGCGAAGCCCGCACCGACGAGCGCTCCGTACACGACGCCATCGACGGGGCCGTCCAGCGCACGCTTACCGATGACCATGATGAGCAAGAGGCCGAGGCCCTTCGCAATTTCTTCGACGATGGGTGCGCGAATCACGCTGCTGATAAACAGGCCGTCATAGCCGCGCGGCACCATCGGATCGGTGGCCATCACCACGAGGAGCGTAAGCGCAATACTCACGATGGCACCCCACCCGAGGGCGAAAATCATCATGCGCAGGGGTTCCGGCTCCCACCGGTCAATGAGGTGAACACCAGTGATCACGATGGCGAGGGGAACCAGCGCCATGATGAACCCGAGCGTGGATGCGCCTTGCCCGAGACCGGCCGTAAAGTACGCACCGACCAGAAGGAGCACGAACCCGAGGATCACCCAGATCCACCACGGAACATGGCGACCAGGCTTCATCGTGACGTTTGCGAAAACGTTCACGTGATGCGCCGGTGCTTGTGTAATTGTCGCAGGGTGTCCCCACTGCGGTTGCGCCATCGGAGATGCATATTGTGGCTGATAGCCGTAGTCCCCCGTTGGCGGTGTCAAACCATTGCCATACGTCATGGCACAAACCTACAGGCCTCGGCACATATTCACCGGGATAGATTAGAAGAATGCGTTTTGCCCACCTGACCGGAGTCTCCGGTACGGATCCCCAGTTGTGCGCGCTGATGAGTGACAACACGGCCGTCGTCGTGTCGAATTTGTTCAGCGGAGCCCCATCAACCCTTAATGAACTTATCGCCGGCGGTGACGATCTTCTTGCCCGCGTGCGCGACGCTTCAGCCGCCGCTCCCGTGGTTCCGCTCGCCGACCTCGGCTTCGGCCCTTCGGTACCGGCCCCGCCCGCAATTTTGGCGGTCGGCCTGAACTACGCCGCGCACTCTTCTGAGCTCGGACTCAAGACCGATAGCGCGCCCACCGTCTTCACACTGTGGCCCAACTCACTGACCGGTCACGAGCAGACCACGGTGTGGCCGCGAGCCCTCAGCGAGTCGGTCGACTACGAAGCAGAGCTCGGCGTCATCATCGGCCGCCCGGCACTCAATGTCACCGCCGACGAAGCACTCGACTACGTGTGGGGCTATACCGTGGTCAACGACATCACCGCACGTGACATTCAGTTCTCTGAAGCTCAGTGGTGCCGGTGCAAGTCGTTTGACGGCTTCACGCCCACCGGCCCTGTTGTCGTCACGCGTGATGAAATTGCGAACCCGCAAGATCTGCACATTTGGGCCGTCGTCGACGGTCACACCGTGCAAGACGCATCGACCGACCAGATGGTGCGCTCGGTTGCCACCCTGATTGCGCACTTGTCGCAGTCGGTCACGCTGCAGCCGGGCACGCTCATCTCGACCGGCAGCCCCGGTGGTGCCGGGTACTCGCGCGATCCGCAGATCTTCCTGCGCGATCGTTCGACCGTGACCGTCGGCATCGATGGCATTGGCGAGCTCACGACACACTGTCGCATCACCGACTAACTTTTCGTTAAACGACTGTGGGGCCCCACCGATTGGTGAGGCCCCACAGTCGTTTTGCGACGTCGTTAGTTCTGAACGTCGTCGCTCGTGATGATGTTCTCCGCAGCCTGCACAACCGGAACCGCTGCGGTGACAGTCTCAAGACCCGACAGGCGTGCGGGCGAGATCTGCTTCATGACCTCTTCGCGCGACATGAGGCCAGCCTCGACAACCAGGTCAGCAATGTTGTGACCGGTCATGAGAGCCGTCTTGGCCAATGCTGCTGCCGACGAGTAGCCGATGAACGGCGTGAGAGCCGTGACAACGCCAACCGACGAGCCCACCATGGCACCGAGGCGCTCACGGTTAGCCGTGATGCCGTCGACGCAGTTGACGCGCAGCGTCCACATGGCCTGGCGCATCCAGGTGATCGACTGGAAGATCGAGTGCGCGATAACCGGCTCAAACGCGTTCAGCTGGAGCTGACCACCCTCGACCGCCATCGTAACCGTGACGTCAGCACCGGCGACCGCGAACGCGACCTGGTTGACGACCTCGGGGATAACCGGGTTGACCTTGCCGGGCATGATCGACGAGCCGGCCTGGCGTGCAGGCAGGTTGATCTCGCCAAAACCAGCCTGCGGCCCCGACGACAGCAGACGCAGGTCGTTGCAGATCTTCGAGAGCTTGATGGCATTGCGCTTGAGCGATGCCGAGAACGACATGAATGCACCCGTGTCGCTGGTGGACTCGACGAGGTCGGTCGCCGTCTCGAGGTCAAGACCCGTGATCTCGTTGAGGTGCTTCAACACAACGGCCGCGTACTGCGGGTGCGCCGTGATACCGGTGCCGATAGCGGTGGCACCCATGTTGATCTCGGTGAGAAGCTTCGCGTTCTCCGACATGCGGCTGTAATCCTCGCCGAGAGTCGTGGCGAAGCCGTGGAACTCCTGGCCCAGGGTCATCGGAACCGCATCCTGCAGCTGGGTGCGCCCCACCTTGAGAATGTCGTGGAACTCGACAGCCTTGTCGAGGAAGCTCTTTCGCAGCAGTGCGAGTTCTTCCAGCAGGGTCTGCAGCGTCAGCGCCAGCCCGATCTTGATTGCCGTGGGGTAGACGTCGTTCGTCGACTGGCTGCGGTTCGTGTCATCGATCGGTGAGAGGAAGTCGTAGTCGCCCTTTTCGCGACCCGCCATCTCCAGCGCGATGTTGGTGATGACCTCGTTCGCGTTCATGTTCGACGAGGTTCCGGCACCACCCTGAATCACACCAACGGTGAATTCCTCGATGAACTCGCCATCGATCACGCGCCGCGCAGCGGCGTCGATCAGGTTAGCCTTCTCCTGCGAAAGCACACCGATTTCGGCGTTCGCTCGAGCAGAAGCCTGCTTGACCATCGCGAGTCCGCGAACCAGATCCGGGTACACCGAGATCGGTCGCTTGGCGATCGGAAAGTTTTCCTGCGCTCGTGCCGTATGAATGCCCCAATAGGCATCCGCGGGGATCTCGAGGGATCCGATGGAGTCAGATTCGGTACGAGTGCGCATCGTTGCGTCCAATGTTGCTTCCTTGTGGGTCGCGGCCAATGTGGGGAGGGTCCTCCCAGCCTAGCCCGGTATTCGCACCCAGACCATTGCGCCGAGCGGTCTTGCGGCGGAAGGAACCACGGAATGCAAAAGTGCCACGGTGTCGCGGGAACACCGTGGCACTTATTGAGCATTAATTAGTGATTGAACACGATCAGCAGAATCGCGAAGATCACAGCACCGCCACAAACGGCGAAGCAGGCGTACGCACCGAACAGCGCGAGCTTCTTCTGCCCGTCCGTCAGGGGGCTACGCTTGGCAGCCTTGGCCGCGGCCTTTGCCGCACGCTGGCGTTCCTTTTCGGAAATCACGGCAATCGCGTCAGTAAATTCAGCGGGACCAACGACGGGTGCGCGGCCAGCGCGAACCAGCAGCCGCAAGCCCATCGCGTAGAACGACACGAGCACGGTTGCGCCGATAAACGCGGCGATGAAGACCTGAGCGAACGCCCCCCAGTCAATTTCGATGTTCATCGTGCGCCTCCCTCGTCGTTGCTCGGGTTACTGCCATTCGCGGGAGCCTTTGTCGCCTTTTCAGCCGACTTCTTGGCCTTACGCTCCACGTCAATGCGTTCCTTCTCGCGAAGAACGTCAGCGGTGTGGTGCTTGTCTTGAGCGCGCTTCTCTGCCTTCTTAGCAGCCTTCTCAGCCTGCAAGATCATACGCTGGCGGCGCGTGGGCGGCGGGTTCTTCTTCACCTTGACGGCGGTGCCCGAGTCAGCGACCTCGCTCATCGCGTTGTTAGCGGAGACCTCGTCACGACGCGAACGCAGGAAGATGCCGAGAATAACGGCGACGGCGATGACAGCATCGATAACGACACCCCACGTGCCAAGCCATACGACGACGAGAGCTGCGAGAGCGCCAACACCACCGGCAGCCGGAAGTGTGAGAACCCAACCGATCATGATGCGACCAGCGGTGCCCCAACGCACCTTAGACCCGCGGCGACCAAGACCAGAACCGATGACGGAACCCGAGGCAACCTGAGTGGTCGACAGTGCGAAACCGAGAGCCGAAGACGCGAGAATCGTGGCCGAAGTCGACGACTCCGCGGCGAAGCCCTGCGCGGGCTTCACATCGGTGAGGCCCTTACCGAGGGTACGGATGATGCGCCAGCCACCCATGTAGGTTCCGAGGGCGATCGTGACAGCACAGGCGATAACGACCCACAACTGCGGCTGCGACGCCGTCTGCCAACCGATCGCGATGAGCGCGAGCGTAATGACACCCATCGTCTTTTGTGCGTCATTGGTTCCGTGTGCCAGCGCAACGAGACTCGACGTGAAGATCTGGCCCCAGCGGAATCCGTCGCGACCGTCAGGCTTGCCGTCGTAGCGACGCGTCATGCCGTACGCGACCTTCGTCACGACGAACGCGATAATTCCGGCGGTGAGCGGTGCGATCAGCGCGGGCAGCACAACCTTGGTGATGACGATGCCGAAGTCGATGGCCAACGCACCGGCACCCACGAGCGTGGCACCGATCAGGCCGCCGAACAGAGCGTGCGACGAGCTCGACGGCAGGCCGAGCAACCAGGTCAGCATGTTCCACGTAATGGCGCCGATCAGGCCGGCGAAGATCAGCGAGGGGAAGAGACTCGCGGGGTTATCCGCCGACATCAGCGCGTCTTCCTTGATCATGCCGCCCGAAATGGTCTTGGCGACCTCCGTGGAGAGGAAGGCACCAACCAGGTTCAAGAGGGCGGCAAGAATAACCGCGGTCTTGGGCTTCAGCGCGCCCGTCGCGATGGGCGTTGCCATCGCGTTCGCGGTGTCATGAAATCCGTTAGTGAAATCAAAAAACAGTGCCAGCAGGATGACCAGCACAACAATTAAGGCTGCGGTTTCCACCGTTGACTTTCGTGGGGGAAGGAAAAGGGAACAGGCGTCGAAGGACTCGACATGACGAACGAAGAGTTCACCGTTATTTCACGAACCGGCAACCGGCCGATCAAATCTTTTCATCCCTCCGCGATTCGGTCAACTCAGCACTAGACCTTTGGCTACCACCGGGTAGCGTGGAGAAGTGACTGAACGACTCTCTGCCCCGCGTGCGCGACAGCACCCTCAGGCCCGCACCCACCACGGCGACACCTTCATGGATCCCTACGAATGGCTGCGCGAGAAGGACAATGCCGAGGTCATTACGCACCTCGAAGCAGAAAACGCGTTCACTGAGCAAGAGAACGCTCACCTCGAGCCGCTTCGCGAGACAATCATCCAGGAGCTCAAGTCCCGCACCCAGGAGACTGATCTGTCGGTTCCGACCCGCAAGGGCGACTGGTGGTACTACGGTCGCACGCTCGAGGGCAAGCAGTACGGCATTCAGTGCCGGGCACCGCTCACCTCCCCCGATGACTGGACGCCACCCGTCCTCTCCCCTGACACCGAGGTTCCGGGCGAGCAAATTCTCTTCGATGGCAACGTCGAAGCCGAAGGCCACGAGTTCTTCTCCCTCGGCAGCTTCGACATTTCGCGCGACGGAACCCGCATGCTGTGGGCAACCGACGTCACGGGTGACGAGCGCTACACCGTGCGCGTGCGCGACCTCGTCACGGGCGAAACGTTCGCCGACGTGATTGAAGGCACCGCGGGCGGCGCAGAGCTCACGCCCGACGGCCTCGCCATCATTTACACGACGGTCGACGAGGCGTGGCGCCCCGATACCGTGTGGATGCACACGATCGGCGGAGACGTCACGGCCCCCACCCGACTCTTCCACCAGCCCGACGAGCGCTTTTGGGTCGGTGCGGGCTTCTGCCGGTCAGACCGGTACCTGATGATCGGACAGAGCACGTCCATCACGAGCGAGGTGCTGCTGCTTGATGCCGACGATCTGCTGGCGGAACCACGGATCGTGTGGCCGCAAGCGGAGGGTGTCGAGTACAGCGTCGACCACGCGGTGATTGACGGCGAGGATGTGCTGTTCATCGTGCACAACGATGGCGCCCTCGACTTTGAGCTGGTGCGCGTGTCCGCGAACGACCCGCAAGGCGAGCGCACCGTGATCATGCCGCACACGACGGGCACGCGAATTCTCGACATCGACTGCTTCCGTGACTTCACTGTTGTTGAGTACCGTCGCGAAGGTCTCGCCCGCATGGCGAAGCTCGACCACGCGACCGGTGCCGTCAGTGAGGTTGAGTTTGACGAGCCACTGTTTGCCGTTGGTGTCAGCGGCAACTCCGAGTGGGCACCGCAACTGATTCGCTTTGGCTACGCGTCGTTTGTGACGCCGGGGTCGGTGTTTGACTGGGATCCGGCGACGGGCGAGAAGTTCTTGCGTAAGCAGCAGCCGGTGCTCGGTGGCTACGATGCCGCGGACTACGGCCAATCTCGCGTCTGGGCGCGTGCTGATGACGGCACCGAGGTTCCGGTGTCCCTCGTGTGGAAGCGCTCGTTCGGCGAGCCCGGCGATTCGCCCCGCCCCGTGCACCTGTATGGATACGGCTCGTACGAGCACTCGATCGACCCCGGATTCTCGAGCATGCGCCTGTCGGCGCTGGACCGCGGCGTGATCTTCGCGGTCGCCCACATTCGTGGCGGCGGCGAAATGGGGCGTGCGTGGTACGAGGAGGGCAAGCTCCTCGCGAAGAAGAACACGTTCTCTGACTTCGTCGCGGTCGCGCGTCACCTCGTCGACTCGGGCGTGACCACGGCCGATCGCATGGTTGCCGAGGGCGGCAGTGCGGGTGGGCTGCTTATGGGTGCCGTGGCCAACCTGGCGCCGGAACTCTTTGCTGGCGTGCTCGCGTCGGTTCCGTTTGTCGACGCACTCACCACGATTCTTGACCCGTCTCTCCCCCTCACGGTGATCGAGTGGGACGAGTGGGGCGACCCGTTGCACAACGCCGATGTATACGAATACATGAAGTCGTACACGCCCTACGAGAATGTCGCCGAGGGCGTGACGTATCCGCGGATTCTCGCGGTGACCTCACTCAACGACACTCGCGTCTACTACGTCGAGCCGGCGAAGTGGGTCGCGCGTCTTCGTGACGTCGGCGCCGACGTACAGCTCAAGTGCGAAATGGTGGCCGGCCACGGCGGCGTCACCGGACGCTACAACTCGTGGCGCGAGCGCGCCTACGAACTGGCCTGGATGTTCGACGTCCTCGGCGTCGCTGGCGACTAAGGCTGGGGTTTCTCCCTCGGTTCATAATTCTTACGACGAAAGCCGCGGCTCCCGGTGAGGGAGACCTCCGGCTCGGGGGTCGGCGACATTCGAAGGATGACACGGAACCTCTGGTTAGAGCACGGCAAGGATCGTCGCTTGAACAAGTGGCCATTCGTGAATGACCATTTCGTAGTCAAACCGCAGCGGCCGATAGCCACGACGCGTTGCCGCTGCGTCGCGCTTGAGATCCTTGTGGCGTTTTGACGGGCCCTCATGGTTCTCCCGGCCGTCAAGCTCGATGATGACGCGATCAATGAGGAGGTCGACTATCCCGACGCCGGTGATCCTTACCTGCGTGCGCGCCGAAATTCCCAGTTCATGAAGCCGCAGTCGTGTGAGCGATTCGAGGCCGCTCTCAACATCCAAACGTGCAAAATCAACCAATCTCCTGTGTCGGTGCGCGACGCGCGCTCGAATCCAGGCCCGGTCTGCACGGGAGATGAGCTGCTTCTTTAGCGCCGACTCGAGCGCCGCAAAGAAGACATCGCCACCAAGGCACTTGGCCACCTGCACAAGGGCGACGCGGACCGGAACGACTCCGAAACCACGCGAGTGCGCATCGCGATGCACGACACAAGAGCATCCGTCATGTGCGTGCACTCGAGAGTGTTCCCCGACACGGACGTGCACACCCCTAATATCCGCGCGCACCCAGACACCGTGAATGCGCAATGCGGCAGCGCACGCCAGCATGCCCCCATGGTGCGCAGCGACAGCGAGGGGGCTATTCGCAACTGTGACGTATACGCCGATTCTGATTCGTGTCAGGCGCCCACTTGCGAGGGCGGTCTCGATGTCGGCACGAGACATGCCCGCGGTGCGCAGAGCTTCCGTACGAAAGACATGTCCGACATCGATCACTGGTTCACTGTTCATTCCCTCAGGTTCGCCGCACACGTTCTTGCGGTCTCCGCGGCAGACGCGTCTGGGGAGAGGTGGCAGATCAGGCGAGTTGGGGAGGAAGCACGCACTGCCGGATGTCGGGGATTTCTTTCATCCCGTAGCGATGAGGCGAGAAATCGCACTCATTCGGGCAGTTTTACCGACATCCGGTTGTATCGCTGGCCCCGCGCCCAGCCCAGTCCAGCCCTGCTCAGCCGTGCCCGGCCCTGCCCTGCCATCGTTCCGACTCGTGCGATGGGCACGCTTGGAGAACCGCGGTCGTCACACCCTGGTTCCGTCGACCGCGCGTCGGGGAAATCACGTTACGCAAGCACGGATCGAGCTGATCCGCACGAGCTTTGCCGAAAACCCCGACGTGCGGCGCGCGTTAACGCGAAGGCGAAGCCGGGCTAGGCGAAGCCGGGCTACGCCAAGCCAAGCCAAGCCAAGCCAGGCCTCGCCAGGCCAGGCCAGGCCAGGGCGAGTCAACCGTGCGGCGCGACCGCGGGTTCCGCCCGCGGTGCACCGTGATGAAGCCGCACGTCCGAAGAAGACGGCACGCATGTCGCGACGAGGCGATTTCGGCGGCCGGTCGACTCATTTCCCCGACATGCGGCGGTGGTGGTGACGTATTTGCCGAGAAACGACGAAAGCCGCGGCTCCCGGTGAGGGAGACGCGGCTTTCGTGACGTGTGGCTGGCGGAAGCAGGAGGCCGGAACCAGAGGTTCGGAACCAGAGGGCCGGAATCTGAGGGCTGGAACCAGGGGCTGGTTAGCCGAAGAGGGCGGCGGCTTCGTCGTAGCGGTACTGGGGCACGGTGTTGAGCTCGCCGAGGGCTTCGGAGAACGGCACGCGAACGATGTCGGTGCCGCGCATCGCGACCATTTCACCCCAGGCTTCGTCGACGATCGCGTCGGCTGCGTGCAGGCCGAGACGCGTGGCGAGCACGCGGTCAAAGCCGGAGGGCGAGCCACCGCGCTGAATGTGGCCGAGCACCGTCGAACGGGTCTCAATGCCGGTGATGCGCTCAATCTCGGGTGCAAGGATCTCACTGATGCCACCGAGGCGCGGTCGGTTGAAGGCGTCGAGACCCTTGTCGCTGAAGGCTTCGTCCATCCCCTTGAGCTTGAAGCCCTCGGAGACGACGACGAGCGGCGCACGGCCACGATCGTGCGCCGACTGCACGAGCTCAGCAATTTCGTCGAGCGACATTGGGTTTTCGGGAATCAGAATCGCGTGAGCGCCCGCTGCCATGCCGGCGTGCAGGGCGATCCAACCAACGTGACGGCCCATAACTTCGGCCACCATGCAGCGCTGGTGCGAGTCACCCGTGGTGCGCAGGCGGTCCATCGCCTCGGTCGCGATGTTGACGGCGGTGTCGAAGCCGAACGAGTAGTCGGTCGCGCGCAGATCGTTGTCGATGGTCTTGGGAACCCCGATGACCTTGATGCCGTCTTTCGACAGACGATCGGCCGCAGCCAGCGTACCTTCGCCACCGATCGCGATGATGCCGTCAATGCGGTGGCCAAACAGGGTCTTGGCGATGTTGTCAGCGCCGCCGCGGTCACCCTCGTAGGGGTTCGTGCGGCTCGTGCCGAGAATGGTTCCGCCGACCTTCGACAGGCCCTTTACTTCGTGACGCGTGAGCGGAACGAAGTCACCCTCGACAACACCGCGCCAACCGTCACGAATACCGACGAACTCAAGGTCGTACGAAGTCGTACCCTTGAGCACAATGCCGCGGATAACCGCGTTGAGTCCGGGGCAATCGCCGCCGGACGTCAGAATGCCGATCTTCATGGTGCCTGCTTTGCTGGGGGAAAGGAAAAGGGATCGGGCGACGCTGCCTTTCTCGACCATATCGGCCAGCGCACCAGAATTCCATTCGAAGTCGGCGATTTTCCCAATTCTTACGCCACCATTTCCCGCCGAAACGAAAAGATTCCCACTTCCTGCGCCGAAACCGAGATTTCAACGCTAAGAAGTGGGAATCTTCACGCTTGTTATGACTAGCGGCGCAGCGCCTCACGCAACAGGTGCATGAGCGCCGACAGCTGCACGGAGTCTTGCGAGCCCGGCTCGACCGAAACACCGTCGAGCGCGCGCAGCGCCAGCCCCTGCTTCTGGTCGATCAGCTCGGCAATCTTCGTGTCGAGCGTGTGCGCGGCGATGATGCGCCATGCGGTGACGGGCTCATCCTGACCGATGCGGTGCACGCGGTCGATCGCCTGCGTCTGCTCGGCGGCCGTCCAGCTGAGCTCGGCCAGCACGACGTTCGACGCGGCCTGCATGTTGAGACCAACACCGGCGGCGGTCAGCGAACATACCGCGATCGAAACCTCGGGGTCGTTGTTGAACGCGTCAATGGCGGCCTGACGGGCGGTCGCGGTCTGGTCACCACGCACCGATACCGATTTCAGGCCGTTGGCCGCGAACAGCGCCTCGGCCTGGTTCATGACGTCGATGTGCTTCGCGAAGAACACGACCTTGCCCACCGAGCGCTGCAGCTGTACCGCGTAGTCGGCGGCGAGTCCGGCCTTGGCCTGACCAATCTTGCGCACCATCGTGAAGACGTTGTCGCCACCGGCGTCAGCGTTCTTCGACTCTTCAAACTCGTGCTGTGCCACAAGGCGCACAATGTCTTCATCAATGCCGCGGGTCTCGCGACCACGGGCCTCAATGATGCGGCGGTACTTCGCCGCCATGCGGTCGCCCAGCTCACGCTCGGCGGCACGAATCGAACGACCAAATTCGTCGTCGAGCTGCACCGGCATATCGGCGACGAGCTTGTCGGGGAGGTCGGCGGCGACGTCTTTCTTCTTGCGACGCACGATACCCATCGAGATGACGGCCTCGCGAGCCTCGGGGTAGAACGCCTTATCGGCGGGCGTAAGGCCCGTCGCGTCCAGCTTCTCGGCCAGCTCCGCACCGGGCTTTTCGCCGTTCGTCCAGCCGAGGAAGCGCCAAATGGCGTCAAAGTCTTCAACGTCGTTGATGAGCGGCGTACCTGTCAGCGCAATCATCAGCGGGTCGCCGCCGGGCGTCTGCTCGCGCACACGGCTCGCCAACGCGAGCACGTTCTGCGAACGCTGCGATGACAGGTTCTTGATGAAGTGCGCCTCGTCAACGACCATGCCGCGCAGACCGATCTTGCCCAGCCACGACAGGTGACGGTCAAGAATCTCGTAGTTCACGATGAAGATGTCGGCAAACGCGTCAATCGCGTCACCGTCACCCTGAATCACCGTGGCGCGACGCTGCGGCGTCCACCGCTCAACCTCGCGCGCCCAGTTCATCTTCACGACGTTCGGAACCACGACAAGAAGCGGGTAGGCGTTGGCAACGGAAGCGGCAATGACAGACTGCGCCGTCTTACCAAGACCCGGCTCGTCTGCCAGCAAGAACGAACGGTGACCGGCACGCACCGACTCGACGAAGCGCGCCTGGTGCGCCATGACCTCGAGCCCCTTAGGCGACACATGGTCAAACTCTGGCAGCGGCGGCAATTCCATCGAAGCGACCGAACCACCAGCACCCTGCTCGAACGCCTTGTACAGCGGGCCCATCAGGTCCCAACCATCGAGGCGACGACGCGGCGTCTCCTTCGGGATGACGCGCGACAGGTCAGGCGTCAAGAACGGGTTCGACTCAATGCGCGACTCCACCGACGGCGGGGTCACTTGACGCTCCGCGAGGGCTGCCGGAACCACGGGGGTGGCGGCAACAGGAGCAACGTCAGTAATGATCAGCTCGTCAGGAGCAAGCTCCGCACCCGACTCGAGCAGCCAGTCACGGCGCATGCGCTTGGCGACCGGGCTCGTCGCCTGGTCCGCTTCAAGCAACGGAATGATCGACGTGTCGCGGGCGGCCGTCTTCGCGAGAATCTGCGCGACGCCATCAAGGCGCTTGAGCAGTTCGGCGCGCGTACCGTCGCTGATCTCGCTGTCAGCCTTCACCCGCGCGCGCTCTTCGCGCACCAAGAAGGCAATCACCTGGAACTTCACCCGGTTGGTGGGGCCGAGTTTGCCCTTTTGGGCTTTGGCTTCGACCTCGCGCACCTTGCGCGCGAGGATCGGGATGATGGGGGCGTCGTCGTCGCGACGTGACGACGACTTGCGGCGCCGTGATGCTGATGCTGTTGCCGAGCTCGGCATGCTTCTCCTGTGCGTGAGTGGAGCAATAACTACGGATCGTCCAACGAAGAGTTGAACTACGTGGGAGTGCCCGTCTCACATACGGGATCGGGCACGATCTCTCATCACCCGTTTGCAGACCCCGCTTCAGCGGAAAGCACAACAGGACGAAAGATTCCCTGCCGCTATCCTATGCCAAAGCCCATCAAAGGCGAGCGATTCTAACGAAATGCTCGCAGCCGCAGGCTGTTCAGCACGACAAAGACGCTCGAGAACGCCATCGCGGCTCCGGCCAGCATCGGGTTCAAGAGTCCGAGGGCCGCCAACGGAATCGCCGCGACGTTGTAGCCAAACGCCCAGAACAGGTTGCCCCGAATCGTCGACATCGTCTTGCGCGACAGCCGAATGGCATCGGCCGCAGCAGACAGCGACTGGCGCACGAGTGTGATGTCACTCGCGTGCATCGCCGCGTCCGTGCCACCGCCCATCGCGAGGCCCAGGTCAGCTGCCACGAGCGCGGGCGCGTCGTTCACGCCATCACCCACCATCGCGACCGACTTACCCTCGGACTGCGCGGCGCGCACCGCATCGATCTTACCCTCGGGCGAAACCCCGGCGGTGATGTCGGTAATACCCACGGCGATCGCTGCGCGGCGAGCGGCTTCGGCGTTGTCGCCGGTCAGCATCCGCACCTCAACGCCCAGCGCCGCGAGTTGCTCAACCGCGTGGGCCGAGTCGTCGCGCACGGTATCGGCGACGAAGATCACGCCGTCAACAACTTCGCTGCCGTCAACCAATCGGCCGGCAACGATCGTCGTGGTCTGCGCTTCACGCACGGCATTCCCCAACGCAAGAGGCAGCGTCTCGAGCTCGCCAACGGCCAGCTTGCGGGCAAACACCGTCTCCCCCTCGACAACACCCGAAACGCCGTGGCCGGCGGTCGAGACAAAGTCGGAGACGAGCGGAACCTCGGGTACCGCCGCACGGATGGCTCGCGCCACGGGGTGCTCGCTTGCCGCTTCGACAGCGGCCACACGCCGCACAGTGGCGTCACGCTCCACGCCTTCCGCAACCACGACGTCCACGAGGCTCATGGTTCCGGTCGTGATGGTTCCGGTCTTATCCGCCAGCAGCACGTCAATGCGCCCTGCCGACTCAATGGCTTCGGGTCCCGTGATGAGAATGCCGAGCTGGGCGCCACGACCCGTACCGACCAGAATCGCGACCGGCGTCGCAAGACCGAGCGCACACGGGCAGGCAATGATCAGGACAGCGACCGCGGCGGTGAATCCGGCGGCGACGGAACCATCAAAAACGATCCATGCGATGAGCGTCGCGATCGACAGCAGAATAACGATTGGCACGAAGACGCCGGAGATGCGGTCGGCGAGGCGCTGCACGGCGCTCTTGCCGGTCTGCGCGTCTTCGACGAGGCGTGCCATCGCGGCAAGGCGGGTGTTCTCCCCCACCGCGGTCGCTTCGATCACCAGGCGACCATCGGTAGCGATGGTTCCGCCCGTGACAACCGACCCGGCTTCGACCGCAACCGGTTCACTTTCACCCGAGAGCATGCTGGCGTCGACGGCGGCGGAACCAGAAACCACGGTGCCGTCGGTGGCGATCTTGTCGCCGGGGCGCGCCACAAAGCGGTCGCCCACCTGAAGTTCGTCGATCGGCACGGTCGGGCCATCGGCGCCGGCAACGGTCGCGAGGGTCACAGCCTTCGCGCCCAGATTCATGAGCGTGCGCAGGGCGTCGCCCGCGCGGCGCTTGGAGCGGTGCTCGATCCAGCGGCCGAGCAACAGGAAGACCGTGACACCGGCGGCGACCTCGAAGTACACGAGCGAGGTCGCGTCGTGCACCGGGCCGAACAACACGACGTCGTGGGTCATACCGATTTCACCGGCTGAGCCGAAGAACATCGCCCACACGCTCCAGATGAGCGCGGCCGACGTGCCGAGGGTGATGAGGGTATCCATCGTGGCGGTGAAGTGGCGCGCATTCTGCAACGTTGCGCGGTGGAACGGCCAGCCACCCCAGACCACGATGGGCAGTGTGAGCACCAAGGCCATCCACTGCCAGCCCGGAAATTGGAGGGCCGGAACCATGCCGGTGACGATAACGGGGAGAGCGAGAATTGCCGAGACCAACAGCCGGGTGCCAAGCTGGGTGCGGCCTTCGTCGGTGTGGTCGTGTTCGTCCATGGCGGCGGGCTTAGAGCCCGCCACCCGAACGCGTGCGCCGTAGCCTGCCGATTCGACGGCGGCGACGAGGTCTTCGTCGCTCACGCCAGCCGGAATCGAGACCTTGGCAGATTCGGTCGCGAGGTTAACGGCGGCCTGCACACCTGCGACCGAGGCGAGACGCTTTTCGACGCGAGCAACACAGCTCGCGCACGTCATTCCCTCGATGTCGAGTGTCGCGGCACGAAGCTCGTCATCGGTGTGCAGCGCCGTACTCATGCGCGGCCTGCGAAGGTGTAACCGGCCTCGGCAACAGCGGCCGCGATGGCGTCGTCGCTGGCGACACCGGTCACGGTGACGGTCTTCGCGTCGAGGTCAACAACAGCGTTCTCAATACCCGCAACGCCCGAGACTTCGCTCGAGACCGAGCCTGCGCAGTGTCCGCACGTCATGCCTTCAACGAGGTAAGCCTGAGTGGTCATGATGCTCCTTTGTGTCATTCACGTCGCGATAAATCATCGCTCACTAGAACACAAGTGTATACCCCCCTGGGGTATTCCTGGATCGGCCGAAAAGTTTGAAGAAATGGCGAAAGCCCGGGATGACTCACGTCAAGCCCGGGCTTTCGTGGCAATTTAGATCATCGACTTGGTGTGCCAGACCGTCTTCGTTTCGGTGAAGAAGGTGATGCGCGACAGCGACGGTGCCGCAACATCGGCACCGCGCTCGGGCGACGTCACGCGCGTTAGCGTTTCGGCGGCCCGTTGCTGCAGGTCAACCCAGTCCAGGCCGTCAGCACCGACGAGATCGAGCGCGTTGACGTCTTGGTGCGAGGCAAGCCACGGCGCCATCTCAGCGGGCGAACCGGTCAGCACGTTCACAACGCCACCGGGCACGTCGCTCGTCGCAAGCACCTCAGCGAACGAGATCGACGACAGCGGGAACTTCTCACTCGCGATCACGACGACCGCGTTGCCGGCGACGAGCGCCGGAGCAACAGCCGAGACCAGGCCCAGCAGTGCCGAGTCTTGCGGTGCCACGATGACGGCAACACCGGTCGGTTCGGGCACCGAAATGTTGAAGTACGGGCCGGCGACGGGGTTCGCGTTGCCGGTCACCTGCGCGAACTTGTCGCACCATCCGGCGTACCAAACCCAGCGGTCAATGGCTTCATCAACCTGCGCACCGGCTACAGCGGCGGTCACGCCCTCCTGCTGCACGATCTCGTCAACGAACTGCGCGCGACGTCCTTCGAGAACCTCGGCGATGCGGTACAACACCTGCCCGCGGTTGTACGCGGTCGCGCCCGACCAACCCTTGACAGCACCACGTGCTGCCTTCACGGCGTCGCGGGCATCCTTGCGGGAAGCCAGTGCCGCGTTCGCGAGAAACTCTCCGCTCGGCGACGTCACTTCATAGGTGCGACCGGATTCACTGCGGGGGAAGGCGCCGCCGATGGCCAGCTTGTAAGTCTTCGGAACCGTGAGTCGCTTGCTCATGCGGATGCTCCCTTCAGGTACGCGGCGAGGCCGTGACGGCCACCCTCGCGTCCGTAGCCCGACTCCTTGTAGCCACCAAACGGGCTCGCCGGGTCGAAGCGGTTGAACGTGTTGGCCCAAATAACGCCGGCGCGCAGACGGTCGGCGACCGCCAGAATGCGCGAGCCCTTGTCAGACCAAATACCTGCTGATAGACCGTAGGGCGTGTTATTCGCCTTTTCGATCGCTTCAGCGGGCGTGCGGAACGTGAGAATCGACAGCACCGGGCCAAAGACCTCTTCACGAGCGATGCGGTGCGATGCCTGCACACCGGTGAAGATCGTCGGCGCGAACCAGAATCCGTTGTCGGGAATCTCGCACGCCGGGCTCCAGCGCTCAGCACCCTCAGCCTCGCCGACGGCACTGAGTTCGCGAATGCGATCCAGCTGCTCACGGGAGTTGATGGCACCGATGTCGGTGTTCTTGTCCAGCGGGTCGCCCAGGCGCAGGGTCTGCAGACGCGTCTTCAGACGGTCAACGACCTCATCGTGAATCGACTCCTGCACCAGCAGACGCGAACCCGCGCAGCAAACGTGGCCCTGGTTGAAGAAGATGCCGTTGACGATGCCTTCGATGGCCTGGTCAAGCGGGGCGTCATCGAACACAATGTTTGCGGCCTTGCCGCCGAGCTCGAGCGTGAGGCTCTTGTCGCTTCCGGCGATCGTCTTCGCAATTTCACGACCGACGGCAGTGGAACCAGTAAACGCCACCTTGTTGACGTCGGGGTGACGCACGAGAGCCGCCCCCGTGGTTCCGGCACCCGTCACAATGTTGACGACACCCGCAGGCAGACCCGCCTGCTGCACGATCTCAGCAAACAGCAGCGCGGTGAGCGACGTGGTCTCGGCGGGCTTCAGCACGACGGTGTTGCCCGCCGCGAGCGCGGGAGCGACCTTCCACGCGAGCATGAGCAGCGGGAAGTTCCACGGGATGACCTGACCGGCGACACCGAGGGCCTTGGGGTTGGCACCCCGACCCGCGTAGTCGAGCTTGTCTGCCCACCCGGCGTAGTAGAAGAACCAGGCGGCGACGAGAGGCACGTCAACGTCGCGGCTCTCTTTGATGGGCTTGCCGTTGTCGAGCGACTCAGCAACCGCGAGTTCGCGGGCTCGCTCCTGAATGATGCGCGCGATGCGGAACAGGTACTTGCCGCGGTCGCGTCCGCTCATCTTCGACCATGTCTTGTCGAACGCGGTACGCGCGGCGGCAACCGCAGCGTCGACATCAGCCTCGTCGGCCATTGCGATCATCGCGATCTTGGTCTCATCGGCCGGGTTAATGCTCGCGAAGCTCGTGCCACTCCCCTCGCGGAACTCGCCGTTGATGAACAGCCCGTATTCGGACTGCAGGTTCAGCACCGAGCGCGACTCGGGCGCGGGTGCGTATTCCAGAAAGCTCATTGTCGCCTCACGCAATCGTCAGGTAGTCGGGTCCGGAGTAGTGTCCGGTGGTCATCTTCTGGCGCTGCATCAGCACGTCGTTGAGCAGGCTCGAGGCGCCAAAGCGGAACAGGTGCGGCACGAGCCACTCCTCACCCAGCGTCTCAGCGACCGTCACGACGTATTTGATCGCGTCTTTCGAGGAGCTAATGCCACCGGCTGGCTTCACGCCGATCTTCTCGCCGGTGAGCTTGTGCCAATCGCGCACGACCTCAAGCATGAGCAGCGTCACCGGCAGCGTGGCCGCGGGCTGCACCTTGCCGGTCGACGTCTTGATGAAGTCGCCGCCGGCGAGAATCGCGAGCCACGACGCACGCTTCACGTTGTCATACGTGTTGAGTTCGCCCGTCTCCAGGATCACCTTGAGCGACGCGTACGTGCCGTCGGTGCGGCGGCATGCCTCCTTCACCTGCACGATCTGGTCGTACACAAAGGCATAGTCGCCGGCGAGGAAAGCACCACGGTCAATCACCATGTCGATTTCATCGGCACCGTGGGCGACGGCCTCGGCGGTGTCTGCCAGCTTGATTGCCAGTGACGAGCGGCCGGAGGGGAACGCCGTGGCAACAGCCGCGACGGAAATCTTGCCGTCGTCGGGGTCGCCGTGCATGGTTCCGAGCGCCGCAACAGCATGCGGAACCATGTCGCCATACACGCAGACAGCGGCGGGTCGCGGGCAGGTGGCGTCAGAAGCGTCGGGGTGCAGGGCCTTCGCAACAAGCGAGCGCACCTTGCCGGGCGTGTCAGCGCCCTCGAGGGTCGTGAGGTCAATCAGCTCGATAATGCGATCGAGCGCCCACGCCTTCGACGAGGTCTTGATCGAGCGCGTGCCGAGGCCAGCGGCGCGCTGTTCGAGGCCGACGGCGTCGACTCCGGGCAGGCCGTGCAGGAAGCGCCGTAGCGCTTCGTTGCTCGGCTCGCCGCCGAGGATTTCGACCGCCCGCGCGCGTAGCGCGAGGTCAGTGGTGGTGTTCATTCGTTCTCCAACAGGTCACGGGCGGTGCCCTCGTCTGTAATGAGGATGGAGCACAGGCCGTTGACGACAACGGCCCGAGCAATGTCGCGCTTGGCTTCGCCAGAAACGACGAAGATGCCGCGTTCGGCATCGCGCAGCGCGTCAAGTTCTACGCCCAGGGTGCGGGCATCGAGCGCCGGGTCAACGATGTTGCCGTTGGCGTCGATGTAGCGGCCGGTGATGTCACCGACGGCGCCTTTGCTGGCGAGGACGGCAACGTCACTCCCCCGCAAGTAGCCGCTCTCGATAAGGGCGGAGTGTGAGTCGTCAACGCCGGCAGAGTACAGGTAGGCGTCGGCGCGACGGGCGAGGTCGAAGACGCCGGCGACGGTGCGGTCAGCCATGATGGCTTCCTTCGTCTCACGGCGTTCGAGAATCGCAGGGCCGGGCAACAGCACAACTTCGCCGCGCCCCTTTTGCGCAATTGTTGATGCCAGCGTCGCCGCGGTTCCGGCTCGACGGTTGAGCGTGACACCACCGTTGACTTGCACGACGGTGACTCCGGTGGCCCAGGCTTCGGGCAGTCGTTCGGCAACGGCCGTGAGGGTGCGGCCCCAGCTGACGCCGAGAATCTTCGGCACGGGGCGCATTGCGGCGAGGTAGTCGGCACCGGCTTGTGCGACGGCGGGGCCAGCGTCGGTGCCTTCGGGGCGCGGAACCACGACAGCGTCAGCGAGGCCGAAACGTTCGCGCAGGTCGCGCTCAAGACCCAGGCGGCGAGCGCGCGGGTGAATAATCTCAATGCGCACGATCCCCGCTTCGCGGGCGGCCGTGAGCAGGCGTCCCACCTTCCAGCGTGAGATACCTAGGAGGGCGCCAACCTCATCTTGCGTCTTGTTCTCTTCGTAGTAGAGCTCGGCGACGCGCACGGCAAGTAGCTCGTCCATCACTAAAACGGTAGCCCCGCCGCGCGGCCGAATCAACATTCGTTGCGCCGTTCGCTCATATGAGCAGGCGGCCGTGCGCGGGTGCGCACCGGCGCGAGAACGAGCGTTAGGAAAGGATTTCGCGGGTGCGGGCGACGTCGTCGGTCATTTGCTCGATGAGCGCGGGAATGCCGCGGAAAGCCACCATGCCGCGAATGCGATCGACAAACTCGACGACGACCTCCTGGCCGTACAGGTCAAGGTCGGTCTCGTCGAGCACGTAGGCCTCAACCTGGCGCATTTCGACGTCGTCAAACGTGGGGTTCATGCCGACCGAGATCGCGGCGCGACGGTGAATACCGTCTGCCGCGCGCAGCCACCCGGCGTACACGCCGTCAGCGGGCACGTCGCCCTGACTCTGCGGCGACAGGTTTGCCGTCGGGAAGCCCAGCTCGCGGCCACGCTTCAGTCCGTGCACGACCTCGCCAGCAACGGCATGCGGGCGGCCGAGCAAGCGCGCTGCGGTCGCGACATCGCCCTCAGCCAGCAGCTCACGAATACGCGTGGATGAGACCCGGTCGCCCTCGTCGGTCACGTCGCCCACGGCGTCGACGGTGAAGCCGAACTTCTCCCCCATTTCGCGGAGCAGTTCCGGGTTTCCCGCTCCACGGTGACCAAAGCGGAAGTCGTGGCCGAGCAGCACGGTCTTAGCGTGCAGGTTGCCGACGAGAATGCGCTCGACGAACTCTTCGGCGGGCACCTGAGCCATCACCTCATCAAACGTGAGCACCAAGACGGCGTCGATACCGGTTCCGCCCAGCAGCTCAATCTTCTGCGCGAGGCTGACGAGCTCAGTCGGGCAAAGCTCGGGGCGCAGAATTGCGAGCGGGTTGCGGTCAAACGTGACGGCGACGGTCTTCGCACCCTGTGAGCCCGCATCGACGATCGCCTTTTCGAGCACCAGGCGGTGGCCGGTGTGCACGCCATCGAACTTGCCGATCGCGACGACCGTCGGCCCGAAGTCGGCGGGAATCTCGTTCGGGTCGGTAAAGACGATCATGCCGTGACCTGTTCCGTTTCAACTGCGGCGGGTGCCGGCTTGTGCGTGGTCAGCCACCACAGGCCCAGTACCGGCAACACCAGCGGAATCCACACGTAGCCACGGCCGAAATACGACCACACGGTGTCGTGCGCAAACCACTCGGGCATCGTAATGCTCAGCGTGCCGATAACGAGAACGCCCACCAGCTCAAACACGATCGCGACCCACGCCACGGCGTACCAGCCGGGGCGGCCTGCGAAGATCAGCGCGAGCGTTGCCAGAATGTAAACGACGGCCGATGCCGCCGACAGCGTGTACGCGAGGGGTGCTTCGTTGAACTTCTCAGCGATCTGAACGAACGAGCGTCCGCTCGCCCCCAGCGCCATGATGGCGTAGAGAATCACCAGGACACGACCGATACCGGTCATGCGCCGACTTGCGGGCGTCAGTTCAGAAGTCACTAGACAATCTTAGGCTCCAGCGACCGGGGCCCCGACCGTCCAGATAACTTCCATGCGCCACACCATGATGCCGACGGCCATCGCCACAACGCCCATGATCACCGTCGACCACTTGGTGCGGTCGACAAACGCCCACACCACGCCGCCGATCGGCAACAGTACGGCGGAGATCAAGTAGGTCCAGAATTCGAGAAGGCTGCCAGCGGGCGGGTTGCCCGCGAATGGCGCAATGATCGCGATCACGACCTGCACTATGAGGAGCACTTCGACGAGCGCGATCGCGCCGACGGTGAGGTCGCTGGGCACCTTGCCGATGAGCCCCATCACGATGCACACGATGGCGGCAACAGCCGCAACACCGATCAACGCGAATGTAAACCCTGTGATCACGCCTGTACCTCCGGCATATTCATGATGCTCTTGATGTTGCTGCCGCGCTTATCAACGATGCCGATGAGCTCGCCTTCGGGGTCAACGGCGGCGGCAGGGTATGTCTCAGACCGATCAGCACCGGCAGTCTTCTTGCCTTGGCGCAGGTCGCGCGCTTCGTCTGCCGTCGTCGTCACGACCGGCATGACGAGACCTGCGGCGGTAGCAGGAGTAAGAGAAACGGAACCAATGGTGTCGGCATCGCTGGCTTGGCTTACGTCAAAAGGGCCAACGTGAGTACGGCGAAGTGCTGTGAGGTGCCCGCCAACGCCCAGCCCCGCACCAAGGTCGCGTGCCAACGCACGAATGTAGGTTCCGCTGGAGCAATCGACAACGACGTCGATATCGATGACGCCATCGCCGCGGCGCTGAGCGAGCACGTCGAAGCGTGACACCGTCACTTCACGAGACTTGAGTTCCACCTCTTCGCCGGCGCGCACCAGGTCATACGCCCGCTTACCGTCCACCTTGATGGCTGAAACCGAACTCGGAACCTGCGAAATGGTTCCGCTCAATTCGGCGATGCCGGCGGCGATCGCTTCGTCCGTCACGCCTGATGGGTCAGCCGACGTCGTGACCTCGCCTTCGGCGTCATCGGTCGTCGTGGCCTGACCGAGGCGAATCGTCGCTTCGTACGTCTTGTCGAGGCCAACGAGATAGGTGAGTAGGCGCGTGCCGCCCTCAACGCCGAGCACGAGCAGTCCGGTCGCCATCGGGTCGAGCGTGCCGGCGTGACCGATTTTGCGGGTGCCGATCGCGCGGCGTGCGCGGCTCACGACGTCGTGGCTCGTCATTCCGCCGGGCTTGTCGACCAGCACAATTTGCGCCGCGACACGCGGCTTGTCGTTCGCGGCCATCAGCAGGAGTCTCGGTACGTGTGCACGGGCGCGTTGACGTTGGTGTTGTCGACCATGACGGAGGCGGCACTCGCGGGCTTCGCGTTCTTGAGGTAGCTGAACTCGGCGGCTGTGTACGGCTGTTCGGTTGAGCGACCGGCACGGCGAGCGAGCATGTTCTCGTTCGTCTCGAGCCAGACGCTCCAGTTCGCCATGCCCCGCAGCTCGGGAGCCAGTACACCGGTTCCGCTCACCACGAGCACCGCGTCAGCGGGCGCGGTGACCCAGCGTGACTCGAGCGGCGCGTCGCGATCGGCATCCCATGTGCCGAGTTGAAAGCCGCTCGTCGCGGAGTCCAGCGATCCACTGCGGAACGGGCCGATCAGCGCACGACGCAGCGCGTCTTCGTCAACGACGACGCCACGCTCGGCTTGCTCAGCGCGCGACAAGTGGAAGTCACCCAGGCGTGCGTGGAACGCCGCGACGTCATCCTCCTCAATGATCTCGGTGAACAGCGAGGCGAACGCATCAACCGCGGGAGCATCGATACCGTCGATGAAGACGATGATGCGGCCGGCAGGATACAGCTGACACAGTTGGCCGCGGAGCTCACGCATGAGCGTCGTCACGGGAGTGATGGGCAGGCGCATGCCTCTAGCCTACGGCCCCGCGGCCGGTCGTGACCGTACAGTGGATTGGTGCACCCTCTCGCTTCCCCGCTCATCGACTGGTATCGGGAGAATGCTCGCGATTTGCCGTGGCGCCACCCCGAGTTTGGCGCGTGGGGCATTCTGGTCAGCGAGTTCATGTTGCAGCAGACTCCCGTGACGCGTGTGATTCCGCGGCTCGAAGAGTGGCTCGAGCGGTGGCCGACGCCCGCCGGCCTCGCCGCCTCCCCCACGTCTGACGCGGTGCGTGCATGGGCCAACCTCGGCTACCCGCGCCGGGCCATGTGGCTGCACCAGGCTGCCGTCGAAATCACCGAACGTCACGGCGGCGTCGTGCCGCGTGATGTTGACGCGCTCCTCGCGCTCTCCGGCATCGGTGATTACACCGCCCGCGCCGTCGCCGCCTTTGCGTACGGCGAGCGGGTGCCCGTCGTCGACACCAACACGCGCCGCGTGCTCGCCCGCGCACTCGAGGGCAAAAGCCAGCCCGGCCCGGCGTCAAAGCGTGACCTCGCGGTGATGGCGGAGATTCTGCCGACGGAACCATCGGCCGCGCAGATTGTGAACGCTGCGGCTATGGAGTTGGGTGCGGTAGTCTGCACCTCCCGCACCGCGCGGTGCGAACTGTGCCCGCTGGCTCAGCTGTGTGCGTGGCGCGCGGCCGGGTACCCAGACACAGGCGACAAGCGCCCGAAGCAGGCCAAGTATGAGGGTTCTGACCGTCAGGCGCGCGGTGCCGTGCTTGCCGTTCTCCGCAGCACCCATGGTTCCGGCGTTCTCGTCGACGCGATCATCCCGGAATGGCCGGATGCTGATCAGCGAGACCGCGCCATGCTGACGTTGCTCGCCGACGGGCTGATCGAGACCGATGGTGATATGGCGCGGCTTGCCGGCGATCGGTAATTCGTAGCCCTCCGACACGTCAAAGGACGCGCCTCCCCGTGATTGAGTGTGCGTCGCGAGCAGCCAGCCTAAGGGACGCGGAGTTCGCGGATCGGTTCGCGGCGGCTGGCGGCGAGGGCGGGAACGAGTGCTGCGATGAGTGCGGTCACGAGGGTGAGTATCGCGAGGGCTGTGGTGAAGGCGAGGCCCGGTAAGGGGTCGCCGAAGGCTATGAGAGCGATGACGGAACCGATGGTTCCGATCGCGATGCCGGCGAGGGCAAGGAGGGCGGTTTGGGTGAGAAGCAGGGCGACGATGTAGCTGCGGGTAGCGCCCAAGGCGCGTCGGCGGCCGAAGTCTTTGCGGCGCATCATGACGAGGCCGTAGAGGAGGATCGCGACGAGCGCGCCGGTGAGGCCGAGGAGGGCGAGGACGAGGCCGCGGGAGAAGGATCCGAGTTGGCCTTCGATGAGGGCGCGGAGTTCGGCGAGTGCGGCGCTGGTCTGCACGGTCACTTTGGTGGGGTCGTCGGCTGCGAGCACGCTGAGGGTGGCGGCGGCGACCGGGGCGACGAGGTCGGGGCGTTCGGCGATGACGACGATGATGTTGATAGGTTCTGTGCCGGTCGCGTTGGGTTGCGGAACCAGAACGAGGGGTTCGAAACCGGTCAGAAAGTCGGGCACGTCGATACGGCCAGCGACGGCGAAGTTGCTGCCGGTGGTGAGGGTGATGTCGCCGGCGATGTCAATAAGCCCGAACTGGTCGAGCGCGATTTGTGAGGCGTAGGCGAGTTCGCCGGGCAGGGCGCTGTGGTCGCTGATGCCGAGGCGGGCAAGGCCTGCGCCGTATGCGAAGCGCACCGGTACGCGGGTGCCGTCGGTGTTGGCGCCGTTGGTCGCGTCGATGGCCGAGGAGAAGGCGCCAGCCCATTCGATGCCTTCGATGCCGGCCATACGGTCGAGGGCATCGGCGGTGATTCCGGCGGAGTCGTCGGCGCGGATCACGATGGAGCGGGTACCGGCGGAGTCGATGGAGCCGAGCACGTTTTGTTCGGCACCGACCGTGCGGCCGGTGGTGAGCATGACGGCGAGGATCATGCCGGTGACCATGATGATCGTGACGATCGACGCGACAGGCTGGGAGCGGGCCGATGCGAACGCTTCTCGAATGAGCTGACCGGTCATAGACGTATCTCGGTGTCACACACAGATGCAATGTCAGGCGAATGCGTCACGATGATGACCGCAGCTCCGGTGCGAGAGTGGTCGTGGAGGGCGGTGACGACGAGATCGGCGGTTGCCGGGTCGAGGTTACCGGTGGGCTCATCGGCGAGCAGAATGCGTGGCGAGTTCAACAACGCCCGACACAGAGCGATGCGCTGTGCCTGCCCGCCAGAAACTTGCCCGGGTTTACGGGTCGGCGCGACATCAACACCAAACGTGTCGAGCAGCTCAAGCGCGCGGGGTGTGACGGTGTGTCGCGGTATGCCTCGGTAGAGCGCGGTTTCGGTGACGTTGTCGAGCACGGTTCGGCTGGCATCCAGCGCCGCGTCTTGAAAAACGAACCCAAACTTATCCGCCCGCAAGTGCGCGCGTTGCGCGTCATTCATCCGGGCCGTGGAGTCGCCGTTCACGCGAATCTCACCCGCTTGCGGATGCAACATCAACCCCAGCAAGTACAACAGTGTGGACTTACCGCGCCCACTCGGCCCCGTCAACGCCGTCATGGTTCCGGGCGCAAAATCCGCCGAAAACCCTTCGAGAATCGGCTTGCCCGCGATGTACTCAAACGTGACATCATCGGCCGAAAACAGGGTCTGCTGTGTGGTCTGGGTGGGGGCCGTCATTTGCCGCCGCCGGTCGTGCCCGGAACCCGCACCGATGTTCCCTCGTCAACGCCCTCGATAACGCTCATCCCGCGCGCGGCAGCGAGTACCGAAACCGGGTGCCGCGTGCCCGTCTTATCGATAACGCCGACTGTGCCCTCGGCAGAAGTGACTAATGCGGCAGACGGAACCACGAGGCCGCTGACGGGTTCGACTGTCACGATACGAGACGTGAGGCGGGCTTCGCCGGTGACCGGGATCTCCGCGCACGCATCCAGGCAGATGAGGGCGCCGTCTGCGCCGGTGAGGTTGACCGTGATGGTCTGTGTTTCGGTGCTGCTGACCTGATCGGTCACAAACGCTTCCCATAGGGTTCCGCTCGGACTCGTCACCTCCACACGCGTGCCGGTCGGCATCATCGCCGCCTGCCCATCGGTCACCGGAATCGTAAACGACGGCGACGCCGGCAAACCCTTCACGATGCTCTCACCACCCACCAACGTCGCGCCGCGCGCGATGACCTCGGTGTCAAGCGAAATTCGTGTGGGCAGTGACGGCACGAAAATAATGTCGGCGACACCAACAGTTCCCGTCGCTTCCAACCCCAGCGACTTCTGCCACGCCTTAATCGCCGTGATGGTTCCCCACCCCGCTTCGCCATCAGCAGCACCGTCATAGTGGCCCAACGCGACCAGCAACTGCTGTAGTTGCGCCACATCCGTGCCCACAGCCTTCTCACCAATCGCGCGATACATCGGCACCGTACCCTGCGCGATCACCACCGGACGCTCATCAACGAAATACAGCACGGCACCCTGCGAAACCTCATCGCCCGCAGCGACCGCGACCGCCGTCACAACACCCTGCGCACGGTTCTCACCAACCGGAACCGTCGTCCACTCCGCCACCGTATTGAGGTTGATACTCGAGCCAACCTCACCGCTCGTCACCTCAACATACGTGAAGGGCGACGCCGTCAACGGATCCTCCGCCGGCTTCACAACCGTCAGCGCCGCCCACGCCGCAGCCGCACCCACGGCCACCAACGCCACCCCACCAGCAACGCGCGAAACGATCCGCCCTGCTCGCCGATCCGTAGTCATGCACCCTCATTCACTCGCGCCGCGTTGCGTTCGTTGCGTGAAGCCTACTTTATGAGAATCGCTGTGCCCCTTAACGTTGCAAAGACGATCGAACCAGCGCTTACCTTGGTAGGCTTCAGGCTCATCCCGCGAACTCGTTGAGGAGTTGCTTTCCGACATGTACAGGCCATCACACGCACTGACCGTCGGAGTTCTTATCGCAGCGGGCATGATGGTCTTGGCGGGTTGCTCGGGGCAACAAGCGCCCGACACCATTGCAACGCCAGCACCGACCGCCTCCACCCCAACTCCGACCTACGACGCGGAGAAAGACATGTGGTTGCAGAACGGCTGGCCGGTACCAGACCCCGACGCCACGTTCGACCCAAATGCGCCGTGGCTCACCGCGTCAGAAGTACAAGCGATAGTGCAGTCATGCCTGAGCGACGAAGGCTGGGATCTCGAACTCAACACACGAGGTGGGCTTCAGACAAACATCCCCGACGGCCAATACGATGCATTCCACAACACCCTCCGAGAGTGTTACGTGAAGAACCGCATCGGTACGGCCGCGCCCGCTCCGCTTAACAAGGAGCTCGCTACCAGAGAGTACGCCGCTCAAATCGCTACTCGCGACTGTCTCATCGGTCTCGGAATAGATGTTCCCGAGTTCCCCAGCTACACAGTTTATGAAGATGACCTGCTCGTGAACGGATTTGTAAACTCGATCTACACCGTCGCCGACGCCGCTGGCATCGACCTGTACTCAGACCCGATCTACCAGCAGACGTGCCCCGACCCGGCCGACTCTTTCGGGCACAACTAACGGGGTGCGACGATGATGCGGAAAACGAAGCGACCGACCATCACGGCGAGGCGTGGATTCGTCGCAGCGGCGACCGCGGTAATAGCTCTCTTGCTGTCTTCGTGTGCCGGAGCCGCGCAACCAGATGTCGCGACCGCGCCGAGCGCGGTCCTTCAAGAGGAACTCGAGTTGATGAGGGCGGAGCGCGCTCAGGCCGCAGTGGATTGTCTTGCGGACAATGGTTTTCCGGGCGCCATTGCCTACGCTGACGGGTCGACAAGCCTTGAGGTGGATGACGCGCAACAGAGCGCGTACGCCGCCGTCTCGATGGAATGCATGAAGCAAATCTGCCCGAATTGTGGCAAGCCGTTGCCGCAAGCCTCCCTCTAGCGACTCTACGACCTACAGATCGAAGTGCGAGCGTGCCTCAAGCAAGAATTCGATATCGACACCTCTGAGCCGCCAGCCCTGCAAACCTATCTTGATGCACCCGAAGAGCAACGCTGGAACCCCTACCTGGAGGCTGCCGCGGCGATGGCGCAGTCCGGCAAGCTCCGCGCGGTTGAGAGCACGTGCCCTGACCCGATCAGTATTGCGAGCTACTGGTAGAGAGCGCGAACCAATTCGTGCCACCCGGCATCGTGCTGGCGATCCGTAAAACTCACGCCCTCAGGGGCAGCGGAATAGAGCAATGACGCTCCCCGCCGCCCAGCGCTCATCGGCGCGCACATGGCGGTCCTGCTACCTGTCCCGCGACTACGCCGCTGCTCTCGTCACGACCAATCACCGTCGAATCCGGCCTAACCTGCCAGAGGCCAACGTCAAGGTCGAACGCTCCAACCGCATTCTCAACGCGGTACGCGCATACGCCGAAACCTACACTTTAGATGTGCCCAGAAACGCCACCTACCAGGGCTGGGCCCACCGCTACTGTCACCGAAGACCCCACACCAGCCGCGGAGGCCTCACCCCCAACCGATCATCTACACAACCTAGCGGAGGAAGACGAACATCGGCCACCCAGATCAGCGATGCGCGTCTGTCTCACCGAATCACCACCAACTATCGGGATTTTTAGGACAAGCGGCCATCGCTTGCTCCCGTGCTGTGGAATCAGCGATAAGGAAGTAGGGGGCGTCGCTTCCGTTCCCGGCACGATACTCGTCAACGAATGCTTGGTAGCTCGGTGGAGCATCGATGTCATAGCCCGCATCGACAAGACACGAATGGATATCTGTCCACGACACGTAGAACTGCTGCAACTCCGCATCACTTTCAGGAACCGGAATGGCGGGCAAAGCGGCATTGCATTCGTCGGATGCCTCGAGGAACTGTTCGCGTAGATCGGCCGAAGTCACACCAGGTGCTTGCAGAGCCACCGACCCGTCGTCCTTCGTCACCAGCTCAGTTTCCCAACCTTTATCGAGCAAGCAAGCCTGGATGCTTAACGTGAAATCTCTTGGCGAGCCAGTGAAACGCTCATCCTGAAGGCTAACGGGAGCGGTGCATCCCACAAGTACTATCGCGCTTGCGATCATGCCCGGACCCCAGTACCTGTGCGTAATGCGGGACTTATCCAAAGGAAGAACAGTATCCGTCCGTGTATGCGTTGTCGATGTTTGCAGTGGAATAGACTTCCCAGTACCCGCCCCCGTTATTGCCCTGTCGAGTCGCAGTCGCCCAAGTCGTCGTCGACATGCCGTAAGTGTATTCCGTACTCGCTACAGGCTTCCCTGGAGGCAGAATCGCGCGAGTCGCGCCCTTTGTGCGCGCATCGACATAGCTGTACTTGCCTGAGCACGCAGCCGTCCCGTTCTCAACAACTGCCGCATATGCAGGTGCCGCAACACCGATGACGCCGATCAGCGCACCCAAAGTGACACGATTCCCAGGACGCCGCGGTGCCTTTGCGGAGAGTTTCGTGCTTGCATGATGGTTTCCCTTCGCGTGATTCTCAGTCGCTTCGTCGCGATTGAGCCTTACTCAACCATGGCATCAACGCAAAAGCAATACCTGTTCCCCGAGCTAAACGACTCTCGCTGTTGTTTGCTAGCCGTCTGACTAATCCAGTCCGAAGGATGAATTTGCCCGATTTGGGTCGGGTTCCACGGCCCTGGCACATTAGCGATCGTGAGCTTGAGCCCCACTAGCGCTAATCTCGCTGTCCGCCAGCGGCTCGGCTTGCGTGGCACGCCGCCATAGCGACTCCATCTCGTCGTCTTCCGCTCGGGTCTTGCCCGAGATCCGTAATCTGACGCACTCGGGGCAGCAGAATAGAGCAATGACGATCCCCACCGCCCAGCGCTCATCGGCGCGCACGTGGCTTGCCATGGTTCCGATGCTGCTCGGCGTTCTCGTCGGCGCTCTCGCGATTAGCGCGACCACGACGGCACTGCCGGCGATGCGGCAAGACCTGCACATGACAGACGCTGCCGCGATCTGGATCGTCGACATCTACCCGCTCGCGCTTGCCGTCACGCTCGTCATTGCGGCGCGTGCTGGCGACCAGTTTGGGCGCCGCACCGTCATGGCAATCGGCCTCGCCGGCTTCGCACTGTTTAACCTGATCGGCGGTATGACCGACTCCGCGCTCGTACTCATCGCGATGCGCGCGCTACTCGGGGCGAGCGAAGCCGCGGTCATTGCGAGCGTTGTCTCGACGATTGGTGCGGTGTTTCAGCCCGGCGAGCGCGTGCTCGGCTACGGCCTCTGGACGGCAACGTTCGGCGCCGGCAGCGCGTTTGGCCCGGTTGCTGGCGGCATTCTCGCCGAGGGGCCGGGCTGGCGATGGACGCTGTACGGCGGCATTCCGCTCGTTGCAGCATGTGGCGACGGAACCACTGGCGGCGATCGTCACGGGCATCACGGGCGGGGTGGCTGGCGCGATATTTGTGCGCCGCCAGCTGGGGATTGCATGACCCGTTTATTGACGTGCGGCTGTTTCGCATTCGCGACTTTTCGATCGCGTACCTGCGCTTCATCGCCGGTACCGGCGCGTCGGCCGCGACGGTCTACCTCGTGAGCCTTCACCTGCAGGATACCCGTGGAGAATCAGCGCTCATGGCCGGGTTCGCACTTCTCCCCCAAGCCGTCATGATCGCGATCGGCGGCGTGCTCGCACCTGCGCTCTTGCGGTTCATGAGCAGCAACGCGCTCACCGTCGTCGCCCTCGCGATGCAGGCTGTGGGACTCGTGTGGCTCGCCACTGATCCCGCCAGCTTCGTGGTTCCGCTTGCCGGGCTTCGCCGTTGCGCTCGTGACGGGCGCAGCACTGGTGACGGTTGATGCGCTCCTGAACCCACGCTTCGCCCGCAGCTAGCAACGCACAACGCCGCCCCTCCCTCTCGGGTGGGGCGGCGTTGTGACGTGGGGATTAGTCTTCGTCAGCGTCTTCGCGCGGCTTCAGGTACGGGTCTTCGTCACCCGCGTACTGCGCCTTGGCGGCAAGACCGGCGACCTCAGCGTCACGCTCACGCGCTTCGCGCAGCAGTGCCGAAATGTGGTCAGCCGTTTCGGGCAGCGCGTCGGAGATGAACTCCAGCGTCGGAACCAGGCGCACACCGAGGTGCTTGCCCACTTCCTTGCGGAGCATGCCCGTCGCGGCCGTCAACGCAGCAGCACTCGACGCGCGCTCTTCATCGGTGCCGAGCACCGTGTAGAACACCGAAGCGTGCTGCAGGTCACCCGAAACTCGAACCTCCGTGATGGTCACGAAACCGAGGCGCGGGTCGCGCAAGCCTTTGTCGAGGCGTTCCGCGAGAATCACGCGGATGCGGTCGGCCAATCGTCCTTGACGTTCACCAGCCATGTTGTCCTCCTCTTGTGCCTATGCGGCAACAGATCTGTTGGGAGCGTACTGCGCCTGAGATGACAAGGCCGCGTGAGTCGTAAACTCACGCGGCCTTGATCACACCTTAGGCGCGGGGCTTCTCGACCATTTCAGTGGTCTCGATCTCGTCACCGATCTGGATGTCGTTGAACTTACCGAGGCCGATACCGGCTTCGAAGTCGGTACGAACTTCCGTGACGTCGTCCTTGAAGCGACGCAACGACTCGATAGCCAGCCCGTCTGCGACGACAACGCCGTCGCGGATGACGCGTGCCTTCGCGTTGCGGGTAATGGTTCCCGAGCGCACGATGACACCGGCGATGTTGCCGAACTTCGAGGAGCGGAACACCTCACGGACCTCGGCAACACCCGACTGGACCTCTTCGAACTCCGGCTTGAGCATGCCCTTAAGCGCGCTCTCGATGTCATCGATTGCCGAGTAGATAACCGAGTAGAAGCGGATGTCGACGCCTTCGCGCTGGGCGCGCTCGCGAGCCTTAACGTCCGGGCGGACGTTGAAGCCGACGATGATGGCGTCGTCGATCGTTGCCAGGTCAACGTCGCTCGCCGTGATGGCACCCACACCGCGGTGCAGGATGCGCAGCTGAACGGAGTTGTCGACCTCGATCTTGAGGAGCGACTCTTCCAGGGCTTCAACAGCACCAGAAACGTCACCCTTGATGATGAGGTTGAGCGACTCGACCTTGCCCTCTTCGAGTGCACGGGTGAAGTCTTCAAGCGAAATACGCTTACGAGCCTTCGCGAGCTGAGCGTTACGGGCAGCGGCTTCACGCTTCTCAGCGATCTGACGTGCCGTACGGTCTTCTTCGGTCACGATGAACGTGTCACCAGCGCGCGGAACAGAGTTAAGACCCTGAACCTGAACCGGACGCGACGGGTAGGCCTCTTCGACCGACTCGCCGTTCTCGTCGATCATGGCGCGAACGCGGCCATACGCGGTACCGGCGACGATCGCGTCACCAACGCGCAGGGTTCCGGACTGGATGAGCACGGTAGCCACCGAACCACGGCCCTTGTCGAGCTTGGCTTCAATAGCGACACCGCGGGCGTCCTTGTTCGGGTTTGCGCGCAGGTCAAGGCCAGCGTCAGCCGTCAGCAAGACAGCGTCAACGAGCTCCTGGATACCCAGGTTCTGGCGAGCCGAAACGTCGACGAAGATAACGTCTCCACCGTATTCTTCGGCAACCAGACCGTACTCGGTCAACTGCTGACGAACCTTGGCGGGGTTGGCTTCTTCCTTATCGATCTTGTTGACCGCGACCACGATCGGCACGTTAGCTGCCTGTGCGTGGTTCAACGCCTCAACCGTCTGCGGCATGATGCCGTCGTCGGCTGCGACAACGAGGATCGCGATGTCAGTGACCTGAGCACCACGAGCACGCATAGCGGTAAACGCCTCGTGACCCGGGGTGTCAATGAACGTCACAGCACGCTCGATACCTTCGTGCTCAGTCCAGATCTGGTATGCACCGATGTGCTGGGTGATGCCACCGGCTTCACCAGCAACCACGTTGGTCTGACGGATCGCGTCAAGAAGGCGCGTCTTACCGTGGTCAACGTGACCCATGACGGTGACGACCGGCGGACGAATCTCAAGGTCTTCGTCGTCTTCTTCTGCAAGCTCGTTCTCGAGGTCGAGACCGAAGCCCTCCAGGAGTTCTTTGTCTTCGTCCTCAGGCGAAACCATGTCGATCTTGTAGCCGAGCTCAGCGCCCAGTACTTCGAACGTGGCCTCGTCGAGCGACTCCGTAGCCGTCGCCATCTCACCGAGGTTGAAGAGGATCGTGACGAGGGTACCCGGCTGAACCGTGTAACCCGTCAGGGTCTCAATCTTGTCGGCGAAGTCCGAAATCGAGGAGCCGCGACGCAGGCGAATCGTCTCGCCGTTACCGCGCGAAACGTTAACACCGCCAACGAGCGGCGCATCCCGCATTTCAAACTCTTGGCGCTTCGCGCGACGCGACTTACGCTGCTTCGACTTGCCGCCGCCCTTACCAAAGGCACCAGCTGTTCCGCCACGGCCACGACCACCGGGGCCGGGACGACCTGCGAAACCGCCACCACCGGCACCAGGACCACCGGTTCCGCCGCCGGGACGCTGGAATCCACCGCCGCCACCGGGGCGACCAGCACCACCGGCACCGCCGGGACGCTGCTGGAACGGTGCACCAGGACGACCGCCACCACCGGGGCGACCTGCGCCACCCGGGCGCGGAGCACCCGGACGCGGGGCGCCGGGACGCGGAGCCTGCGGACGTGGGATGTTACCCGGCGTCGGGCGCTGGCCCATGCCCTGTGCCGAAGCGAAGGGGTTGTTGCCGGGACGGGGTCCAGCGGGACGCTGACCCATGCCCTGCGACGAAGCAAAGGGGTTGTTGCCGGGGCGCGGTGCGCCACCCGGGCGGGGTGCCGGTGCCGGTGCCTTCGGTGCCGGAGCACCGGGCTTCTGGGCAGCCTTCGGAGCCGGAGCACCACCGTCGGTGGCGGGCTTCTCAGCAGCTTTCGGGGCCTCAGCAGCGGGAGCTTCGGCGGCCGGCGCCTTCGGAGCCGGCTTCGGGCCAGGCTTCGGGCCGGGCTTGGCAGCACCTGCGGCAGGCTTAGCTGCGGCGGCCTTGGCAGCCGCCGGCTTAGCCGGAGTCTTCGCGGCAGCGTCTGCTGCCGGAGCGGGGGCAGCGGACGCAGCAGCGCCCTCCGCCTCGAGCGCAGCGCGAAGCTTGCGCGCAACGGGGGGTTCAATCGTTGAAGAGATGCTCTTCACGAACTCGCCAAGTTCTTTCAACTTGGCCAGTGCATGCTTGCTGTCTACTCCGAATTCGGAGGCAATTTCATGCACGCGTGGTTTGGCAGCCACTGATTCTCCTGTCTGGGTCTACCCAGGCAGGGCAGACCTATTGGCGGACGGGTCTCATTTCGAGCCGTTCACTTTGTTTCCATAGCCGTTCAGCCGTTTCTCGATGGTCTGTGTGTCGGGCGAACCCGATACTCGCAGTGCCCGTACGAACGCTTTGCGTTGGAGTGCCTTGGCGAGGCAACTGGCCTCGTCATGTACCCACGATCCTCTCCCACCCAGCGCTTTCCGCTCGTCGATGACGAGGCGGTTGTCGTGGATGGTGACCCTCAGAAGTGAGGAGCGAGAACCGTGTGATCGGCAACCGACACACGTTCGTACGGGTTCCATCTTACACCTCCCCCGCGTTTACTCGCGCCCCGCCAGCGGTGCGGCGGAACACGAGACGCGGATGCGTGGACTAGTTCTCGTCGAGAATCGAGTCTGGCTGGATGTCGATCTTGGCACCGGTGAGCTTGGCGGCCAGACGCGCGTTCTGACCTTCCTTACCGATAGCGAGGGAAAGCTGGTAGTCCGGAACCAGGGCGCGAACGGCCTTGGTCTGCGCGTCCAGAATGAACGAGCTGGTGACCTTTGCCGGTGAGAGCGCCTGAGCAACGAAGGCTGCGAGCTCCGGGTTGTAGTCGATGATGTCGATCTTCTCGCCGGAGAGCTCTTCGGTTACGGCGCGCACGCGGCGACCCATTTCACCGATGCAAGCGCCCTTGGCGTTGATCGACGAGTCTTTTGCAACGACGGCAATCTTGGTGCGGTGGCCGGCTTCACGAGCGAGCGACACGATCTCAACAAGACCCTGAGCGATTTCCGGAACCTCGAGAGCGAAGAGCTTGCGCACGAGACCCGGGTGGGTGCGCGAGACAGTGATCTGCGGTCCCTTGTTGCCCTTGGAAACGCTCGTCACGTAAACACGCAGGCGCGAACCGTGGGTGTATTCCTCGGTCGAAACCTGCTCTTCCGGGGGAAGAATCGCTTCGATCGTGCCGAGGTCGACGTGAATCATCTTGGGGTTCGGGCCCTGCTGAATGACACCGGCAACGATGTCCCCCTCCTTGGCACGGAACTCACCGAGCACGGCGTCGTCGGCGATGTCGCGCAGACGCTGGCTGATGACCTGCTTCGCGGCGAAAGCGGCGATGCGACCGAAGTCTTCCGGCATCGTCTCTTCTTCACCGATGACGGCGCCTTCTTCGTCGAGAACCGGAATGTAAACCGCGACGTGGCCGGTCTTGTGGTCGAGCGATGCGCGGGCACCCTCAGGCAGCTCGTCGTCGGGCGACGTGTGCTTGGCGTAGGCGGTCAACACGGCCTGCTCAATAATGTGAGCAAGCTCAGCGAAGGGAATCTCCTTCTCACGCTCGATCGTGCGCAACAGCGAGAGATCAATGTCCATAACGGCCTCCGTATTCAGCTCTGACCCCGGCAGGGGCATCGAACCATTCTAACGGATGCCTCCTGTGACGAAACCTTCGCCCTCCACCCCGGGCGTTGCGCCCTCCGCAACCGCGTGGTTCCGCTCTCCGTGGTTCCGCTCTCCCTGTTCCGCCCCCCTGGTTCCGGCTCCGCTTGACCGTTATGCAGGATCAGGAACGATCTGCAGGAATTCTGGGCCTGAAAAGAGCCGATTTGGGCGCAGATTCCTGCAGAACAGTCACGACGCGACTCGCGGAACCATGGAGCAAGCGCAACCATCGGCTCGCGGTGCTAGGGATGGTGGCGTTGCGCGCGGAATCTAGGCGTGGGCCGAAGGCAGGGCGTTGATCGCGTTGACGAGTTGGAAGAGCGAGCCCACCTTGAATTGGTTGAGCACGAGCGAGATGCGCGGCAGGTCGAGCTTGTCGTGGTCTGAACGCTCGGGGGCGTACGGTTCGGCGCGGCGAATCTCCCCCTCCTTCAGCAAGAACGCAAACTTCTCGTTGAGCTCGGCAATCTCCTCATCGGTCGGCGTGTGCTTGAGACGCAACACCAGGGTGTCGCCGACCCAGCGCAGTGAGTCGTAGTTGTGCCAGAAGCCAACGATGGCAGCGTGCGCCGCTTCGACGGAATCCGTGACGAGCAGTCGGTCGAGGTCGTCAGGCGAAATCACGCCGGCGGGCATCATCGTGTCGCGAATGTAGTGTTCGAGGTTCTTCCAGAACACGCCGCCCGGCTCATCGAGCAACACAATCGGCACGGGCTCGGCCTTACCAGTCTGCTGCAGGGTGAGCAGTTCAAACATTTCGTCGAGGGTTCCGAAGCCACCGGGAACACAAATGAACCCGGTCGATTCCTTCACCAGCATGAGCTTGCGCGTGAAGAAGTACTTCATGGCAACGTGCTTCGGGTCTTGCCCGATGATCTCGTTGGCTTTCTCCTCGAACGGCAGGCGAATCGAGACACCGATCGACATGTCAGGCCCGGCGCCCTCGGCCGCGGCCTGCATGATGCCGGGGCCGGCACCGGTGACGACCATCCAGCCGTCGCGCGCGAGGGCAGCGGCCGCATCGTGCGCGGCACGGTAGGCGGCAGAATCCGGCTGCGTGCGAGCGGAACCAAAAATCGTCGCCTTGGGAACGTCGTGATACGGCGCGAAGAGTCGGAATGCATTGCGCATTTCGATGAGCGACGCCGACGTGATCTTGAGGTCGAGACGGTCAGTGTCGTCCATGCCGAGTTGCAGGCCCGACGTCAGGATGCGGCGGATGAGCGTGCGGTTGTCGGAGATTCCCGCGTCACCGATGAGGCGATCGATGTCGTCAATGAGTTCAGGCGTGAGGTCGTTCTCAGGGATATCCGTCGTGCTCATGCCTCCACCCTCTCACCCCCAGGTGACGAAGGGGTGAATGCTACGGCGCGAGTGCGTCGATGAGTTGCTCGGCAACCCAGGTGAATTCGGTCGGCGCGAGCTCATGGGGTGCCGCGACCGCAACCGTGTTGGTTCCGTCGGTGGCAAAAATGCCCATGTTGCCCTCTGCGACAAACGGCATGACGACCTCCGCGGCTTCGCCGTTCGCGATCTGCACCGGCACACCCTTGCCCCTGATGACGCCGTCGTCGAAGGCGACGGCTCCTCCCGGCACGACCGTGACGCTGAACATCAGCTCGACACCTAAGCTCTCCGGATCGGAGCTGGGCATCGAGAAGGTGCAGAAGTTGCCGAGCGTTGCATAGAGCGGGGCCAGGAGCGATGAGTCTGCCATGTTTTCGACCACCAGCGTGATCGGCGAGCCGTCGGGTGGAGTGAGAAGTTCGGCAAGATCCGCGCAGGCAATGGGCGGTCTCGACCATGTCGAAGCCGTCGCCTGCGGAACCACGGGTTGCGGCAGCGCGTCGCCGCGCTCCGCGGCTTGCGTAAGAAGGCCTTGAATGATGGCAGGGTCGTCGCTGGTCAGGCTTCCGAAGGTGACCATCGAGTACCAGCCCTGCGAAGTGAGCATGGTTGCTTCGCAATTGTTTTCTACACACTGCGCGGCATCAACGACAGAATCCGGTGCCGCTGCCGCGGGAAGTGCGGTCAAGACGACGACGGCGCCGAGATACATGTCGTCGGCCCACCATGTGCATTTCACGCCGCCAAGCGCTTCTTCTTGCCCAATCGACCAGTTCACGCCGAGGTCTGTCATGGCATGGTCGAAGGCAGTGGCCAGCTCGATGTTAGAGAACGCGTTCGTGCAATCGCCGTTGAACGCGTAAACCGGTTCGGTGTCGGTGGGCGACGGTGTGGGTAATGCGCTCTCCGATGGGGCGCTCGTGGTGGTGGGCGCTGCAGAGCTCGTGCTCGGTGTCGGGCTCGATGTGGGCCCGCACGCGACCAGTGACAACATCGCGACGAGCGCCGCCCCACTCCACACCAGTTTGCGCATTCGACTCACTCTCCCGAGTTAGACGAAAGTATGCGCGCTAGGGTGCAAGCCCGTCAATGAGTTGCTCTGCTACCCATCCGAAATCTGACGCCTCAGCATGCATCGCGACCTCAATCGCAACGGTGTTGGTTCCGTCTGTCGCAAAAACAGCCGAACTGCCCTCGTAGATAATTGGCATCAAAACTGCGGCGGCCTCGCCGTTAGTAGTTTCCAGCGGCGTGCCTTTACCGCTGATGACTCCAGCGTCGAATGCGACGGCGCCTCCCGGCACGACGGTAACGGTGAAGCTGACCTCATTACTCGTGCCGTCCGGATCGGGGTTGGGCATAGAAAAGTTGCACTCCTTGCCGAGCAGATCATAGAGCGGCCGCAGGAGTGAGTCGCGCTTCGGGTTCTCGCCCTCGTTTGTGATCGGCGAGCCATCGGGTGCGGCGATCAGCACTCCCAGGTCGACACACTCAGGAGTCGGTCGTTCCCATGTCGCCGTCGTCACTGCAGGGATCACCGGTGCCGGCAGCGCATCGCCGCGGTGCGCCGCCATTTCGAGGAGAGACTGAGCAACGCCCGCCTCTTCGCTGGTCGCGCTCCCGGAGACGGTTATGGAGTACCACCCTTGCGCTCTGACCATGGTCGCTTCACAGAAGTATCCGCCTGAGCATTCCACCCCTTCGACGACGGCGTCGGTGATGCGCTCTCAGATGGCGCGCTCGTGGCTGTCGGCGCCACCGAAGTTGCACCCGGTGCGGGGTTGGGTACTGGCCCACACGCAACCAACGACAACACCGCTAGGACGGTTCCGATACCCCACAAGCTTCTTCGCATAGGGTCAACGGAACCGTTTGCGCGGGAATGAGAAAAAGGCGGTGTCAGCATGAGCTGACACCGCCTTTTCCAGACCTACTAAGCCCCGAACTGTGCGAGGGCTTCGGCCACCGGCATCGGCGTCTTGACGCCGGTGCGGCGGTCCCAGACCTCGACCTCACGGTCAGCCGCGCCTCGGCCAACGATGATGATGTGGGGCACACCGAGCAGCTCGGCGTCGCCGAACTTCACACCGGGTGAGACCTTGCCAGCGCGGTCATCGATAAGAACTTCGCGGCCAGCGCCCTCAAGCGCGGCAGCGACTTCTTCGGCCAGTTCGAACGCCAGCGCGTCACGACCGGTCGCCACAACCTGCACATCGAACGGCGCGATCGACTCGGGCCAAATCAGGCCGCGGTCGTCGTGGTTGAGCTCTGCCAGCACGGCGAGAATACGCGTCACGCCGATACCGTACGAACCCATCGTGACGGTCGTCAGCTTGCCGTTTTCGTCGAGCACCTTGAGGCCCAGCGATTCGGCGTACTTGCGGCCGAGCTGGAAGACGTGACCGATCTCCATGCCACGCTGCAGCGTGACGGGGCCGGAACCATCCGGAGCTTCGTCACCCTCACGAACGCTGGCAATCTCAACGATGCCGTCAGCGGCGAAGTCACGACCGGCAACCAGCGAGTGCACGTGCTTCTCGTCGATGTTTGCACCCGTGATCCACGTGGTTCCGTCAACCACACGCGGGTCCAGGAAGTAGCGGATGTTTGTCGCAGACTCTTCACCGAGAAGGGTGCCCTGCGCAGTCCACGGGCCGATGTAGCCCTTGACCAGCAGCGGGTTCTTCGCGAAGTCAGCGTCAGTTGCCTGCTCGACCTCAGCCGGAGCAAATGCAACCTCAGCGCGCTTCTCGTCAACCTCGCGGTCACCGGGAATACCGACGATAACAACCTCACGCGTGCCGTCGAGGTGCGTAAGAGCGAGCACAACGTTCTTCAGCGTGTCAGCGGCGGTATAGTCACCGTCGAGCACGGCATTCGTGTGCGCGACGAGCGTCTCGATCGTGGGCGTATTGGGCGAATCGTAAATGACCGGCTCGGGCAGACCCTCGATCGAACGAGGCTCGGGCGCGAGCGTCGCAAAAGCCTCGACGTTCGCGGCGTAGCCACCGGCGGAACGCACGTAGGTGTCTTCACCGATCGCGGTCGGGTGCAAGAACTCTTCAGAACGCGAGCCGCCCATGGCACCGGCGTCAGCCTGAACGATCGCGTACTCGATGCCGAGGCGCTGGAAAATACGCTCGTACGCGTCACGCTGCGCCTGGTACGACGCGTCAAGACCCTCGTCTGACGAGTCAAACGAGTAGGCATCCTTCATCGTGAATTCGCGGCCGCGCAGGAGGCCAGCGCGAGGACGAGCCTCATCGCGGTACTTGTCTTGGATCTGGTAGATCGTCAGCGGCAGGTCTTTGTACGACGAGTAGAGGTCTTTCACCATGAGCGTGAAGGCCTCTTCGTGCGTCGGCGCGAGAAGGTAGTCGGCACCCTTGCGGTCGTGCAGGCGGAACAGCGCGTCGCCGTACTCTTCCCAGCGACCCGTCGCCTCGTACATGTCGCGCGGCAGGAGGGCCGGGAAGTGCACTTCGAAGGCACCAGCGGCGGCCATCTCCTCGCGGATGATGTTCTCCAACTTGCCCTTCACGCGCAGGCCAAGTGGCAGCCACGCAAAAATGCCTGGCGCCTGCCGACGAATGTAGCCAGCGCGCACGAGAAGCTTGTGCGAGATGGCTTCCGCGTCAGCGGGATCTTCACGGAGAGTACGGACGAAGTAGTTAGAGAGTCGTGTTACCACTCCTCGATTCTAGGGCGCGACCCGCCGGGCGCCGAACGCGTAGCCTGATTACGACGAGATTGTGAAAGGTCGACGCGTGACAACGATCCTGCTGACGGGCTTTGACCCCTTCGGAAACGACACCGAAAACCCCTCCGGCGACGCCGTACGGCTGATCGCCGAGACCTGGCAGGGGCCGGAACCATTGGTCACGGCCGTCTTGCCGGTTACGTTCGCGGGGGCTGGGGCCAAACTGCGCGAGCTCATTGCCGAACACGCGCCAGACCTCATCATCGCGACGGGTCTGGCCGGCAACCGCGCGGCACTCAGTTTCGAACGCGTTGCCGTGAACCTGCGCGACGCCCGCATTCCCGACAACTCGGGCGACCAGCCGGTCGACACCCCCGTGGTTCCGGATGCCGCGAGCGCCCTTTTCGCGACGCTCCCCGTCAAGGCGATGACCGCCGCGGTGGCCGCGGCCAATGTGCCCGCCGAACTCTCGCTCAGCGCGGGCACGTTCGTATGCAACGACGTCATGTTTCAAGCGATCGATGCGGCCGGTCACGCCCGCGCGGGCTTCATCCACGTGCCGTGGGCCGACGGGCAAAAGCCGGCGCCGACGCCCACACTCCCCCTCGCCGACATCGCGCGCGGCATCGAGGTCGCGATTCGCACAGCGCTCGACACGACCGACGACCTGTCAGTAGCCGGCGGAACCATCAGCTGAGTCGGCGACTCGTCAGTGGTCGGACGGAACCACGGTCGTCGTCATGACGAGAAGCTGCGGGTCGCTGAGGTCAAGCGCGACGGTGATCGACGCAAACGCGTCGAGGCTGTCGACGTGCGTGCCGCCGCACAAGAAGTGTGCTTCGCCCGCCGGCAAGGCGCAGTGCCACGTGCGCCGGTCGGCGATCGTGTCGCCCTCAACTTCGATCCACGAGCGGCCCGATGACGCCACCCAGGCGGCAAGCAGGTCGTTGATCTGTGCTTCGCGCTGCGCGAGCGATGCGGCGAGGTCGTCGGGGCGGAAGCCCGCCTTACGCAGACTCTTACCGAGGCGATACGTGTCAACGCTGCCGTCAGGGTGAATCTGGCTCGAGGCTCCCGCCCGGGCCTCAAAGTTGGGGCTGCCGAGCGGGTCTATTCCGGGGTCTTTGTGCCACAGCTCGGCGAGCGCGGCGTCCAGGGCGAGGGAGGCGAGGTGGCACGCGGTGTGGCCGCGGCTCAGCCCCGCGCGCAACGTGCCGTCAACGGTCGCCTGCACCGTGGTTCCGGCGCCCCACGTAACCGGCTCAGCAACAAGGTGGCCAACGTGCCAGCCCCACCCATCGGCACCGCGCTTTACCGGAATCTCCTCACCGACAGCGAGCACACCAGCGTCGTCAATCGCGACCATCACGGTGTTCGCAACGCGCACCGTGGTTCCGTCAGCCGTGAGTGTTCCGGTGTCTCCCGGCTGATCCGGCCACGTGTGATCGACCGGGTGAAACGGCGTCTGCTGCAGGATGACGACGGAACCACCCGCGTGGGGCCTGACATCGGCGACGGTGGTCTCTTCGGTGAGGGCGCCGGACGGAAACGTGACGGTGGTGGGTTGCATGCGTCCATCTTCACACCCCGCGCGCCGCGGCGAAACAAAGGAAGGGCCGCTCCCCCGTGCCTGGAAGAGCGGCCCAGACCAAGCCTGCTGCGCTTGGTCGGTCTATGTGCTTAGAGTGCGCGCAAGATGTCTTCGACGCGCGCCTTGGCGTCGCCGAACAGCATCGAGGCGTTCTCGCGGAAGAACAGCGGGTTCTGCACGCCCGCGTAGCCAGCGGCCATCGAGCGCTTGAACACGATGACGTTCTTGGCTTCCCACACCCGCAACACCGGCATGCCAGCGATCGGGCTCGACGGGTCTTCAGCCGCCGCGGGGTTGATCGTGTCGTTCGCGCCGATGACGAGCACGACATCGGTCTCAGCCAGGTCGTCGTTGATCTCGTCCATCTCGAGCACGATGTCGTACGGAACCTTCGCCTCGGCGAGGAGCACGTTCATGTGGCCGGGCAGGCGCCCGGCGACCGGGTGAATACCGAAGCGAACGTCGACGCCCTGGTCGCGCAGCTTCTGCGTGAGCTCAGCAACCGGGTACTGCGCCTGGGCGACGGCCATGCCGTATCCGGGCGTAATGACCACGGAGGACGCACCCTTGAGCATGGCGGCCGCGTCATCGACGCTGACCTCACGGTGCTCGCCGGTCTCCTCTTCGCCGTCCTTCTTGGGGGCTGCGATACCGAAGCCACCCGCGATGACGGAGATGAAGGAGCGGTTCATGGCCTTGCACATGATGTACGACAGGTAGGCACCGCTGGAGCCAACGAGGGCACCGGTGACGATGAGCAGGTCGTTGTTGAGCAAGAAACCGGCGGCGGCAGCGGCCCAACCGGAGTACGAGTTCAGCATCGAAACGACGACCGGCATGTCGCCGCCACCGATCGAGGCGACCAAGTGCCAACCGAGGGCGAGCGCGAGCACCGTAACGACGATGAGCAGCACGAGCGACGGCGTAATGACATACCAAACTGTGAGCGCGACGAAGGCGACAAGCGCACCAACGTTGAGCACGTTCTTACCCGGCAACATGAGCGGCTTAGACGACATGCGGCCCGACAGCTTGCCAAACGCGACGATCGAACCGGTGAAGGTCACGGCACCGATGAACACACCAATGAAGACCTCAGCGTGGTGGATATCGGCGAGCGCACCGGTGTAGTGCGGCGGCTGCAGGTGGCCGTTCCAACCGACGATGACGGCGGCCAGACCCACAAAGCTGTGAAGCAGCGCGATGAGCTCGGGCATGCCCGTCATCTCAACGACGCGTGCTCGCCAGAGGCCAATGATGGCGCCGACGACGATCGCGGCGATCAGCAGGCCGAAGCCCAGGATCGACGGGTTCTCGGTCTGGAACGACACCCAAATGGTGGCACCGAGTGCGAGTGCCATACCGATGATGCCGAAGCGCACACCGTTCTTGGCGGTCTCGTGCTTGCTGAGTCCAGCAAGGCTGAGGATGAAGAGCAGGGCGGCAACGATGTACGCGGCACCCGCGACGGCAGCGGCCGTCGAAGACATGGATTCAAACACGAAAGTATTCCTCGTTCTGGCGGTGCCGGGTTAGCGCTCGGAGCGGGGGTCGCGGGAGAACATTGCGAGCATGCGCCGCGTTACCGCGAAGCCACCGAAGATGTTGATGCTGGCGAGCAGCACGGCTACGGCCGCCAGAATCTGCACCACGATGTCGTCCGTGTTGAGCTGCGTGATCGCACCGACCACGATGATGCCGCTAATCGCGTTGGTGACGCTCATGAGCGGCGTGTGCAGCGCGTGTGCCACCTTGCCGATCACATAGAAACCAATGACGACCGACAGCATCAGCACCGTGAAGTGCTGCGGCAGCGGTGCGGGTGCGAACGCGTTGACGAGGAAGAGAGCGGCGATACCGGTAGCGATAAGACCGGTCTTGGCGCCCGCGCTCATGCCCTTCTTCGCTGCCGCGACCGGCACCTCGGCTGCGGGAGCAGCAGCAGGTGCGGCTGAGACATTGACGGGCGGCGGCGGGAACGTCACGTCGCCGTCACGGGTGACGGTGACGTTGCGCTGCACGACGTCGTCCCAATCGAGCGTGAGCTGGCCGTCCTTGGCGGGGGTCAGCAGCTTCATCAGGTTGACGAGGTTGGTGCCGTACAGCTGCGATGCCTGGGTAGGCAGGCGGCCGGCGAGGTCGGTGTAGCCGAGGATGATGACGCCATTGTCGGTGACGATCTTTTCACCAGCAACCGAACCGACGACGTTTCCGCCGGAGCCGGCAGCCATGTCAACGATGACGGAACCAGACTTCATGGATGCAACGTCGGCTGCGGTGATCAGCACGGGAGCGGCGCGCCCCGGGATCTGCGCGGTCGTGATGATGATGTCGACGTCAGCAGCCTGCTCGGAGTACAGCTCGGCCGCGCGCTTGTCGTAAGCCTCGCTCGTGGCCTTCGCGTAACCGTCGGTGGACTGCTCAACCTCAACCTCGACGGGGAGGTAGGAGCCACCGATCGACTTGACCTGGTCAGCAACTTCGGGGCGCGGGTCGGTGGCGCGAACGATCGCGCCGAGGCTCGATGCGGCACCGATCGCAGCGAGGCCGGCGACACCGGCTCCAGCGACGAGCACCTTCGCGGGCGGAACCTTACCGGCCGCGGTGACCTGGCCGGTGAAGAAGCGACCGAACTCGTGAGCGGCTTCGACGACGGCGCGGTAGCCCGCGATGTTTGCCATCGAGCTCAGCACGTCCATCGACTGCGCGCGGGAAATGCGAGGCACGGAGTCCATTGCGAGAGCGGTGACGCCACGGGCGGCGAGGGCCGCAAGCAGGTCGGGGCTCAACGCTGGCGCGAGGATTCCGACGAAAACGGCACCGGCGCGCATCTGGTCAATCTGTGCCTGCTCCGGAGCAGCGACAGCGAGCACAATATCGGCGCCCCATGCCTCGGCTGGCGACACAATGCGTGCGCCCGCCTTTTCGTACGCGCCATTGGAGAAGCTGGAACGCTCTCCTGCGCCGTCGGCGACGGATACGTCGTATCCGAGACCTGCCAACTGGGTCACCGTAGCGGGCGTTGCAGCGACGCGTGTCTCTGCGGGCCCCTCGGCAACAATGCCGATGACTGCCATGTTCTCTCCATCTCCGCTGCATTGCGGACGAACTCTTCGCCTTCGCGAAATTCAACAGGGCGCAGGAGCGCCACACAACGCCTTGTAGTCGCGATGCTCAAATAATGTGAGCGAAAGTCACCGGGGATGAGGCGACTGTGGAAACACTATCCGCAACGCCTCTCAAAGATCAGCAATTAATGACCACTTTGAGAAGAAAGATTGGCAATTCTTTCGGAAATGGAAATATAACCAAGCAGGTGCTTGGTTACCGGTGTCGCGCGAGGAGCTCGGCGATGATCGATGTCGCGGTTCCCACCAGCTCTTCTTCCGATCGCGTCTGTGATCCCATCGCAATGGTGACCCGGTTTGATCCCACAACGGCCACGACAGCCGTTGTCATCGAGTACGGCATTTCTCGCACGACCCAGGCGTTGTCGGCGCCCAGTACGGTGTAAGGCTCAGCCTTTAGTGCTTCGAGGCGCGCTTCACTGGGCGCTCCGTGCCCGGGCTGAATGACCGCCGCGATCATCGTGTTCTCTTGATAACCCGTGAGTGGGCACCACACGTAGGGTGCTGTCTCACGTAGCCCCTCGGTGAAGGGACCCACGCCGATGACATCTGTCGGCAAGCCCGGCTCAAGCTCGTCGGTCGGCGACCACTCTTTCACCACCCCCATGACAACGTCACAGGTCAGAGGTTCTTGCCACGCATCGAGAGGTAGCGTTCCGATGGCAGGTTCGTCCGCTGATTCCAGGGCGTCGGTGACGTCACCGACGACTTCGTCTCGAACGTCAGGCGCGGCGTTCACGACGACCGCAATGCCATTGGCCTCAATGAGGTGCTGGCAATCTTCGAAGATCGAAACGCACTCCCCTGTGAACCACTCTGGCCACTGCTGTCGAAGGCTGTCGCTGATCGCGGCCGACGGTATGACCTGGATGCTCGAATACGAGATGCCATCTGCTGTCACCCAGCCACACGAGAAGGCACCGATCCGCGCAGCACTGTCGGCGTAGAACGGCTCCCATCCGAGACCGTCGCTCGATGTCTCGTCGAAATTGCGCGGTGTGAGCCCGAGCTCCGTCGCGCGTGCTGTCGACACGAGCGCGGTGCAGTCCGAGTCGAACGGCGCCACGGTGGCGGCGAGGGTGATTGCCGCAATGCGGCGACGGTGAGCGGGGCTCTTAGCCGGTGACGACCTGGGCAGTTCCGATCGAGGCGTCGGGGCCCATCTCTTCGGCGATGCGGCGCGCTTCGTCGATGAGCGTCGCGACAATCTCGGACTCAGGCACGGTCTTGATGACCTCACCCTTGACGAAGATCTGACCCTTGCCGTTACCGCTCGCCACACCGAGATCAGCTTCGCGAGCTTCGCCGGGGCCGTTAACAACGCAACCCATGACGGCCACGCGAAGCGGAACCGTGACGTCCTTGAGACCCTCGGTTACCTGCTCCGCGAGCGTATAGACGTCGACCTGTGCGCGACCGCACGATGGGCACGAAACGATTTCAAGCTTGCGCTCGCGCAGGTTAAGTGACTGCAGAATCTGGTGACCGACCTTGACCTCTTCGGCCGGCGGCGCCGACAGCGAGACGCGAATCGTGTCGCCGATGCCCTCAGACAGCAGAATTCCGAAGGCGGTGGCCGACTTGATCGTGCCCTGGAAGGCCGGGCCTGCCTCAGTCACACCGAGGTGCAGCGGCCAGTCGCCCCGCTCAGCAAGCTGACGGTAGGCCTTCACCATGACGATCGGATCGTTGTGCTTGACCGAAATCTTGAAGTCGTGGAAGTCGTGTTCTTCAAACAGCGAGGCCTCCCACACGGCGCTCTCGACGAGAGCCTCCGGCGTTGCCTTGCCGTATTTCTCCATCAAGCGGCGGTCAAGCGAACCGGCGTTGACGCCGATGCGCAGTGAAACACCAGCTTCCTTCGCTGCCTTCGCAATGGCACCGACCTGGTCGTCAAACTTGCGAATGTTGCCCGGGTTAACGCGCACCGCGGCACAACCAGCGTCGATCGCCTGGAAGACATACTTCGGCTGGAAGTGAATGTCGGCGATCACCGGAATCTGACTCTTCGCCGCAATGATGTGCAGCACGTCAGCGTCATCTTGACTCGGCACGGCAACGCGCACGATCTCGCAGCCCGAGGCGGTGAGCTCGGCAATCTGCTGCAGCGTGGCGTTGATGTCGGTCGTTGGTGTCGTCGTCATCGACTGCACGCTCACCGGGGCGTCGCCGCCGACGAGAACCTTGCCCACGCGAATCTGACGAGACTTACGACGGGGCGCAAGAATTTCACGAGCGGTGGGGATTCCGAGATTAACTGCTGGCACGTATCCAGCCTACGCCGAACCGGGTGTGTGAGCGCTGAGCAACTCTGTGCAATGAGTTGACTTATTGGCGCGGCGTACGCCGTTCCTCTGATAACCTCGCCCCATGATCGCGAACCGTTCCTGGTGGCCCGCCTCCTAGGCGGTGCGTTCGCGATTCTTCGAAGAGACCGTCCCCACTGGGCGGTCTTTTTTGTCTATGCCGCCGTGAACAGGAGCAAAGAATTCATGTCTGGCCTGCTTGATGCACTCCCCCTCGACGCGCCGTTCGTGCTTCTCGCACGCCAGGGTTCCGACGACGTTGAAGTCCTCACCGGAGAGGTCACCGATGTCGAGTTGCTTGCCGACATTCCGCTTCACGCCGCTGACGGAACCGCCCGCGAAGTCTTCGCGATGGTCCCGTACCGCCAGGTGCGCGAGCGCGGATTCGAAGCGCACGATGACGATGCGCCGCTGCGGTGCCTGATCGTTACTGACCACGCTTTCTTTCCCCGCACCGAAGCGCTCGACACGTTGCCTGCGGCGCCCATCGCGCTCGCCGATGCTGGCTTCGACATCACGGACGAGGACTACGCCGAGATCGTGCGCCGCGTCATCCGCGATGAGATCGGCCGGGGGGAAGGCGCCAACTTCGTCATCCGCCGGGATTACGTCGCGGGTGTCGAAGCCGACCCGCGCACGGCGGCCCTCACATGGTTCAATGCCCTTCTCGAGCATGAGCGTGGCGCCTACTGGACGTTTGCGGTCGTCACCGAAGAGTACATCGCGGTCGGCGCAAGCCCCGAAGCGCACGTGTCATCGCAGGGCGGTGTCGTGACGATGAACCCGATCTCCGGCACGTTCCGACACCCGGCGGGTGGCGCGACGAAAGAGACGCTCTCCGAATTCCTCCGCTCTACAAAGGAGACGGAGGAGCTCTTCATGGTCGTTGACGAAGAGCTCAAGATGATGAGCGCCATTTGTAGCGACGGCGGGCGCATCACCGGCCCGCACCTCAAAGAAATGTCGCGCCTGACGCACACCGAGTACATGCTGCGGGGCTCGAGCCGCCTCGACCCGCGTGACGTGCTGCGCGAAACGATGTTTGCGCCGACCGTGACCGGCTCTCCCATGCAAAACGCGTGTGCCGCCATTCGTCGCCACGAGTCGGCGCCGCGCGGCTACTACTCGGGTGTTGCCGCGCTGTTCACGCCCAACGCTGAGGGCGGCCACGACCTTGACGCCCCCATTCTGATTCGCACCGCCTACATCGAGAACGGCCGTCTGCGCGTTCCGGTCGGCGCAACGCTGGTGCGCCACTCCTCCCCCGAGGGCGAAGTGAGCGAAACGCACGGCAAGGCCGCCGGCGTGCTGGGCGCGATCGGAGCGATTACGCGCGACACCCCCGTCGACCCCGACCAGCCTGCCGAACGCCCGTCGCTCGCTGCCGACCCCGACATCGCCGAGCTTTTGGTCTCACGCAACGAGCGCCTGGCCCCGTTCTGGCTGAACGCGCAGTCCGCGGCTGGTGGGGCGTTCACCGGAACCTCGGTGCTGGTTGTCGACGCTGAAGACCGGTTTACGACGATGCTGGGTCACCAGCTTCACCACCTCGGCCTGGACGTCACGATCACGCCGTGGAGCGAAGTCACGGACGACGCGGTGCGCGCCGCCGACCTCGTCGTTTCTGGCCCGGGCCCCGGCGACCCGCGTGATGGTTCCAGCCCCCGCATCACCCGCATGCGCGAGGTCGTTGCGCTGCGCCGTGCCACGAGCGCGCCGCTCGTTGCCGTGTGCTTGAGCCACCAGATTCTGTCTGACCAGTTGGGCATCGAGCTCGCGCCGCTGGCGTCACCGCACCAGGGCGTGCAGAAGAGCGTTGACGTGTTCGGCGAGCCCGCAACGATCGGTTTCTACAACACGTTCACGGCGCGCGTCACGCCGGGCACCGAACTGGTCGGCGATGTGACGGTGTCTGCCGACGCCGCCACGGGTGATGTCTACGCGCTACGCGGCCCAAAGGTCGCGTCGGTGCAAGGGCACGTCGAGTCGATCCTGTCGAAAGACGGCATCCACACGCTCGAGCGCCTCGTACGCGCTGCGCTCGCTTAATCGTCGTGTGGGGTGCCGGTGACGGTGCCCCACACCCGGTTTAGAACAGCTGAACCGGGTTGACGATGTCGGCGATGAGCAGCAGCGCGCCCATGCCGACGAGCGCTATCACGACCACGAAGGTCAGCGGAACCAGCTTGGTCGCGTCCACAGGTTTGGGGGCGGGGCGACGGAACAGTTTTGCCCAGCCACGCTTGATCGCGTCCCACAGTGCGACGACGACGTGACCGCCGTCGAGCGGAAGGAGCGGGATCAGGTTAAACACGAACAGCGCGATGTTCAGGGAAGCCACGAGGCTCAGCACACCAGCGACGCGCGTCGCGATGGGCGCATCGATCGCCGCGACCTCGCCGGCAATTCGACCAACACCGACAACACTGATCGGGCCGTTGGGGTCGCGCTCACCGCCGGTCACAAGGGTGACAGCCGTGTTGTAAAGCTTGACGGGCAGTTCGACCATAATTCCGGCAACCGCGCCCACGTTCGACGCTGTCTGCTCGATACCTGCGGAAAGCGGCTGCGGCGTGAGAACCTGCGTCGGACCAAAGCCGACGAATCCGACGTCAACCATTTGCGTGGTTCCGTCAGCGTTCGTAACGATGTTGCCCTTGTCATCGACCGCGGGGCGCTGCGCCAGCATCGGCGTAACGGTGAGCGTGAGGGGCTCGGCCTCACCGCCGCTCGACGACGGGCGCAGAATGCTGAAGCTGAGCTCGGTGCCCGGGTTGTCGCGGATGATAGTGGAGACCTCAACGAAGTTTTCGACGGGCTTGCCGTCAATCGCGGTGATCGTGTCGCCCGGCTTGAGGCCGGCGGCGGCTGCAGGAGACGCCGGGTCGTCGGGCGTGCACTCGGTCTGCGTCGACGATGCCGGAATCACACACTCATTAATCGTGGCGATCGTGTTGCTCGACTGCTGAATGCCGATGCCGCTCAAAATCACCGTGAACAGCACACCGGCGAACAGCAGGTTCATGAGCGGGCCGCCGAGCATGATAATGATGCGCTTGTAGGTCGGCAGCTTGTAGAAGACGCGGTCTTCGTCGGCGCCGATCGTTTCGTCATTCGCGTCGCGGGCGTCTTGCACCATAGTGCGGAAGAAGCCGCCACCGGCTTTCCCCGTCTTCGCATCGCCCGCGGTCGGCGGGTACATGCCCGCCATTGAAATGTAGCCACCGAGCGGAATCGCCTTGAAACCGTACTCGGTTTCACCGAACTTCTTCGACCACAGCGTCGGCCCGAAACCGATCATGTACTGGCCAACGCGCACCTTAAAGAGCTTCGCGGGCACCAGGTGGCCGATCTCATGCAGGGCGATAGATACGGCGAGTCCGACGACAATCACAAGAATGCCGATGATGAAGGCGAGCACAGTCACACGCCGAGGCTACAACGCTCACCTTTGTGACAGCCGCAAGGTGGGATGATAGAAGCGACATGTCTACAGACACTCCTGCCTCAAACCTGCCTCCCGTCCTGCGCCCGGAAAACCCACCGCAGCAGGCCCTCGGAGCCTTCGCTGACCGCTTTGCTACGCGCACGCTCGGCGACCTTGACAACATCACGTTCTCCGGCCTCACGTTGGCAACCGCCGATCTGCGCCCCGGCGAGATTTTTGTTGCGATCAACGGCGTGAACACGCACGGCGCGTCGTTCGCGCAGCGCGCGGGTGACACCGGTGCTGTGGCCGTCGTCACCGACGAGGCTGGTGCCGTGCTCGCTGAACCCAGTGGTCTGCCGATTCTCATCGTTAATGACCCGCGAGCGCTGCTCGGCGACATGAGCGCCTGGGCGTACGGCACGGGCGCAGACGATGACCTCCCGCTGTTACTGGGAACGACCGGAACCAATGGCAAGACGAGCGTGTCGCACCTATTGGAGGGCATCCTGCGTCAGCTGGGCGTCGTGTCTGGCCTATCGTCGACAGCCGAACGCCACATCGCGGGTCAGGTCATCGTGTCGCGTCTCACGACGCCTGAGGCCAGCGAAATGCACGCGCTCCTCGCGCTCATGCGTGAGCGTCATGTCGAAGCCGTCGCCGTCGAAGTTTCGGCGCAGGCGCTGAGCCGTCACCGCGTTGACGGCCTGATGTTTGACGTTGCCGGGTTCACGAACCTCAGCCACGACCACCTTGATGACTACGCCGACATGGATGAGTACTTCGAGGCGAAGCACGCGCTGTTCCACGCCGACCGCTCACAGCGCGGCGTCGTGAGTTTGGACTCTGCAGCGGGAGCCGAAGTTGTTGCGCGCTCCGAGGTTCCAGTCGTCACCGTCGGCACCCCACTCATCGCTGCTGACCCCGACGCTGCTCGCGCCGCGCACTGGGTGGTCGACATCGTTGCCGAGCACCAGCAGGGCACAACCTTCACCCTCACCGGCCGCGACGGGCGCACCCTCACCACCGTGGTTCCGGTTATCGGCCCGCACATGGCGGCCAACGCTGGCCTCGCCATCGTCATGCTGTTAGAGGCAGGCTACGACTGGGATCGGATTGCGGGCGCGCTAGAGCGCGACGGCCGCATCACCGCGTATCTCCCCGGACGCACCGAACTGGTTTCGGGCGCGACCGGCCCCGCCGTCTACGTCGACTTCGGGCACTCCCCCGACGCGTTTGAAAAGACGCTCGCTGCAGTGCGCCGGGTGACGCCTGGCCGCGTGCTGATGCTGTTCGGCGCCGACGGTGACCGTGACGCCACGAAGCGGAACGACATGGGTCGCGCGGGCGTGCTCGGTAGCGACATTCTGGTGATCACCGACCACCACCCGCGCTTTGAGGACCCTACGAGCATTCGTGCCACCCTCATCGAGGGCGCCCGTCTTGCTCAGCCCGACGCGGAGATTCATGAGTTCTCGCCGCCGGAGTCTGCGATCATCGCCGCCGTCGGCATGGTCGGCGACGGCGACGCGATTTTGTGGGCAGGCCCCGGCCACCAGGACTACCGCGATATTCGCGGCGTGCGCACCCCGTACTCCGCACGCGAACTGGCTCGCCGCGCCCTGCGCGACGCTGGCTGGCCGGTGGGCGAACCCAATTGGCCGGTTCCCTGCGCTGACTAACGAAAAACCTCGCTTTGCCCAGATCGGGCGAAGCGAGGTTTTTGTTTGGCGGTGCGGTTAAGCGCGAGCAGCGATGCGCTGATCTGCGGTGCGCCGCGCCCAGGCTTCTGTCTCGGCCAAGCTTTCGCGCGTGAGTTCGTCGGGTGCCTCGTGTGCGTCGACCACCGCCGCGATGGTATCGACGATGTCGAGGAAGCCAATCGCTCCGGCGTGAAAAGCGTCCACTGCCTGTTCGTTGGCGGCGTTGTAGACCGCGGGGAAGGTTCCGCCGGCCCGACCGACATCCTTTGCCAGCGCGACAGCCGGAAACGTGTCGTTATCGAGCGGTTCGAATGTCCACTGCGTGGCCTTCGTCCAATCCAGCGGCGTACCGACACCGCTGATGCGGCTCGGCCAATCGAGCCCGAGCGAAATCGGAAGCCGCATGTCTGGCGGCGAGGCCTGCGCCATCGTGGACCCATCGGCGTACTCGACCATCGAGTGCACGATCGACTGCGGGTGTACGACGACCTCGATCTTGCTGTACGAAACACTGAACAGCAGGTGCGCCTCGATGACTTCGAGACCCTTATTGACGAGGGTGGCGGAGTTGGTCGTGACGACTTTGCCCATGTCCCACGTCGGGTGCGCGAGCGCCTGCTGAGGCGTTACCGACGCGAGCTGTTCGCGAGTGAACCCACGGAACGGGCCGCCAGAGGCTGTCACTACGAGGCGGCGAACGTCGGAGGGTAGGTTGCCCTTGAGCGCCTGCGCGAGCGCCGAGTGCTCACTGTCAACCGGAACGATCTGACCAGGCTCAGCGATCGCGGTAACAAGGTCACCACCAACGATGAGTGACTCTTTGTTGGCGAGCGCCAGCGTCTTGCCGGTCTCGAGCGCGGCAAGCGTTGGGCCGAGGCCGACGGAGCCAGTGATGCCGTTAATGACGACGTCAGCGTCAACGTCACGCACGAGCTGCTCGGCGTCTACGGCGCCGAGAGCCGTGTCTTCAACGTCAAACTCGTCGGCTTGAGCACGGACCCCTGCGGCGTCGCTTCCGGCAGCCAGACCCACGACTTCGAAGCGCCCCGGATTGGAGCGGATGACGTCGAGGGCCTGGGTGCCGATAGAGCCAGTGGAACCAAGAATGATGACGCGACGCATGTCGCCCACCCTACGCGGCTGGCGGGATTACTGCGCGGCCGGCGTCGACGTTGCGAGAATGTCGACGACGAAGACGAGCGTCTCCTTTTCGAGCTCGTGCCCAGCCTGTGCACCGTAACCGGCTGCGGGCGGAACGACGACGAGAACCTGCGAACCGACTTCGTAGCCTTCGAGCGCCTGCTTGAAGCCCTCAACAACACCGGTGGTCGGGAACGACGACGGCACAGCGCCGCGGCTCCACGAGCTGTCGAACTCGGTGCCGTCAGACCACTTGATGCCCATGTACTGAACGGTCACGGTGTCGCCTGACTTGACGACGCGGCCGTCGCCCTGCTTGAGCGTTGCGAGCTTGACCTCGGTGGGCGCGTCGCCCTTCGGGATCGTGACGGTCGGGGTGCCGTCTTCGGCGAGCGTGACGGTGGGCATGCCCTCAACGGCAGGCTGCTGCTCGCCCCATGCGACGTTTGGCGTGATGCCCTTGATATCAAAAATCCAGATGTAGGCCGGACGGTCGGTGCTTGCCGGCGTGGTCACGGCGACACGGGAGCCGACGGGTGCGCAGCTAATGGCCTGTGCCATGCCGGTCTCTGCGACGATCGACGTCAGTACCGGGTCGCTCGTCCAGCCAGCTTCAGCGACCTTTTCACCGGTCGACGCGTCAAAGATCGTCTGTGCGACGTCAACGAGCTGGCCGTACTTGAGCTCCTCGCCATCGCCCTCGACGGTGACGGTGCGCTCGATGCCAGCAACCTCGAGGGGTGCCGTAAACGTCAGCGTCGGCTCCTTCGTGGTGTCGGGGTCAATCGTGACAGCCTCGATCGACGGGCCACTCTCGTACGCCGCACCACACAGGTCAGTCGTGGGGTCAACGGCGGGTGCTTCGTTGCCGGTCGCCGACGTTACGGTGGGTGTCGGGGTAGGCGTTGCACTGCCGGTCGAGCAGCCAGCAAGAGCCAGTGCTGAAATCAGCAGAGCGGGGGCAATAAGGGAGAGTCGAGCGCGCACGGGTTTCCTTTGCAAGACAGACGGAACCTCTATTCTGTCGCACGCGGCTATGCCTCGCCTGGGAGAACGTTGCGTCACGCTGACACGGCCACGTACCCCATGCCAGTCGGGGCATGCGCTGCGTAGTAAACTCGCTTGGTGACTTCTGACGAGCAGGAACCCGAATCGACTCCCACTCCGTCGAAGAACCGCCCGACGTTCATGTACTGGTTCGGTCGCGCCATTCTCACGCCGCTGGCTCGTTTTATTTACCGCCCGCGTGTCGAGGGCAAAGACAACGTACCAATGACGGGCCCGGTCATCTTCGCGAGCAACCACCTGTCGTTCATCGACTCGATCGCGATTCCGGTCGTCGCTCCGCGCCCAGCGCATTTCCTCGCGAAGTCCACCTACTTTGAAGGCACCGGCCTCAAGGGCTGGGCGCAGCGCTCGTTCTTCACCTCCATCGGCGCGATCGGTGTCAAGCGTGGTGCCGGCCAGGCCGCACTCGATGCGCTTGAGCAGCAGCGTCAGTTGCTCGAAGAGGGCCGCGCCGTCGCGCTGTATCCCGAAGGCACCCGCTCGCTCGATGGCCGCCTCTACAAGGGCCGTACGGGTGCTGCGTTCTTGGCACTGCAGACCGGCGCACTCATTGTGCCCGTCGGCTTGATAGGCACCGACAAGGTCATGCCGAAGGGCGCAAAGATGCCGTCGCTCAAGGAGCGCATCACCGTGAAGTTCGGTGAACCGCTCGACCTGTCATCACATGGCCCCGCCACCAGTGGCAAAGCCCGCCGCACCGCGACCGATGAGATCATGGCCGCGATCCATGCCCTGTCGGGTCAGGAGCTTGCGAACCAGTTCAACGAGGTTCCCGCTGCCACCCCGATCGAGCGCATCAAGCAGGTTCTGCCCCACGAACGCCGCTAGGTGTACTGACCCGGATCGTTGTTGACGTAGGAGAGACCTCCGTAGTCGAGTTGGAGCTGTCTAGGTTCCCTCGAGTCCACGGAGGTCTCTCGTGTCTCACGCTAATGCCCGGCTGGCTCCG